>CALMKE010000001.1 GCA_937867645.1 uncultured Gemmatimonadota bacterium
CGGCTGGCGCGGGCGGCGGGCGACGATCCGACCAAGTGGGCGGACGTATCCTACTGGCTGCTGCAGAAATCCAAGCGCGAGGTGTACACCAACCCGGTGGTGAAGTACGGCTACTCCCGCGGGATCGAGCCGGTGAATTACGTCGCTATCATCCTCGAGCGGTTCAGCCTCTACCGCCAGACCGGGGACAAGTAGCCGCGGCGACAGGACTGGCGCGGTTCACAGCGCCCCGGTTCATTTCGGAAGTCGTTTGTACCACTCACTCCCAGCCGACGGACCGATCGCTCTTGCCCGCTGATTCCACCCGCGCGCTCGCCTCCGAGCTCGCAGCCCTCCTGCGCGCGAACAAGGACGATCTCGTCTCGCGCTGGCTGGAGCGGATCAGCGCGCGCGTGACGCTCGACGCCAACAAGATATTTCCCACCGACGACCTGCTGAACCACGTTCCGCTGCTCATCGAGGGAATCGCCGATTTCCTCGAGCGGCCGGACGATCCCGACGACGGCACGCCGATGTCGGCGAAGGCGATGGAGCTGGGCGCGCTGCGCCACTCGCAGGGCTTCGACGCCTACCAGATCCTCAAGGAGTACGAGATACTCGGCGGCGTCGTGTTCTCCTTCCTGTACGACGCGGTCGAGGAGAAGGGGATCGAGGCGCCGCGGCGCGACTTTCTCCGGGCGTGGCAGCGCGTCGGCCAGGCCATCGAGGTCATCCGCCAAGCGACGATGACGCACTTTCTCCGCCTGTCCGCGGAGAAAGTGAAGGAGCGCGAGGAGCGGCTGCGCCGGTTCAACCGGACCGTCTCGCACGAGCTGAAGAACCGCGTGGGCGCGATTCGCGGCGCGGCCCACCTGCTCCAGGAAGACTGGCTGGAGGCGCCGCAGCGGCAGCGATTCCAGCGAATGGTCCTGGAGAACTCGGACTCGCTGCAGCGCGCCTTCCTCAATCTTGTCTCCCTGTCCCGCATCGAGGGTGACTCCCGGCAACAGCGGAACGTGCTCCTCCCGCAGGCAGTCGCCGAAGTCGTGAGGCAGCTCCGCGATGCCGCGCATACTGCGGGCGTGCACGTGGACATCGCGGACGATCTCCCGCCGATCGAAGTGGACGCGGGCGCGGTAGAGCTGTGCCTCGTGAATTACGTCTCCAACTCGATCAAGTACTCCGACCCCAAAGCGAGCCACAAATGGGTGCGCATCGAGGGGGATTTCAAGTTCGGCGACACCAGCGTGACCGGCGGTCTGAGCGGTGAGCTGACGGTCCGCGTGCGCGACAACGGCATTGGCGTCCCCGAGAGAGCGCGGCCCGATCTGTTCGGCGTGTTCTATCGCGCGCACGGCACGGTTACCGGCATCGAGGGCTCGGGGCTCGGGTTGAGCATCGTGCGCGAGACGGTGGAGTCGCTGGGCGGACGCGCGTGGGCCGAGTTTCCGGACGAAGGCGGGTCGGTGTTCGCATTCTCGCTTCCGTCGCGCCGGGAGGAGGACGCGGCGGCCGCGGGCACGCGCCGGCCCGAGGGTCCCGCTTGAGCGGTCGTTTACGGGAGCTGAGCGCCGCGGTCCGGAAGCTCGAGAGCGAAATCGCGAAAGGCGGCGGCGCCGACCGCACCAGGAAGGTGCACGAGCAGGGCAAGCTTACCGCGCGGGAACGGATCGAGGGGCTGCGCGACAAGGGCACGCGCTTCCTCGAGATCGGGATGCTGGTGGCGCACGACAAGTACGACGGCCAGGCGCCCGCCGCCGGCGTAGTGACCGGGATTGGTGCGGTGCATGGACGGCTATGCGTGATGGTGGCGAACGACCCGACCGTGAAGGCGGGATCCTGGTGGCCGGAGACCATCCCGAAGATTCTCCGTGCGCAGGAGATCGCGATGCGCTGCCGCATTCCGATCATCTACCTGGTGGACTCGGCGGGCGTAAACCTGCCGTACCAGGGCGGAGTGTTCCCGGGCCAGTACGGCGCCGCGCGCATCTTTTATTACAACTCGATCATGCGCCGGTACCTCCGCGTGCCGCAGCTCGCCGCGGTGATGGGCCAGTGCGTCGCGGGAGGCGCGTATCTCCCTGCGTTATCCGACGTGATCCTGATGGTGAAAGGCACGTCTTTCATGGGACTCGCCGGGCCGAACCTGGTGAAAGGCGCGACCGGGGAGGTGGTGGATTCCGAGACACTCGGCGGGGCCGTCATGCATACGCAGGTGAGCGGCGTCGCCCATTACGCTGTCGAGAACGACGCCGAGTGCCTGGAGCGCTTGCGCGAGCTTGTGCGTCAACTGCCTCCGCAGGTCGATATCTCGGCGGCTGAAGAACCGGATCGTGCTGCGGACGCACTTTACGACTTGTTGCCGTCCGACCACCGGATGTCTTACGACATGCACGCGTTGCTGCGTGCCATCGTAGATGACGCGGCCCTGGTGGAGTTCCAGCCCGAGCTGGCGAAGGAGATGATCTGCGCGGACGCGCGGATCGGCGGGATCCCGGTGGGGATCATCGCGAACCTGCGCGAGCTGGTGAAGCGGCCGGGGGAGAAGCCGCGCATCGGCGGGATCATCTACACGGAGAGCGCGGAGAAGACCGCGTTCTTCATCGAGCGGTGTGATAAGGAAAAGCTGCCCATCCTGTTCGTGCAGGACGTGTCGGGTTTCATGGTCGGTCCCGAAGCCGAGCAGAGCGGGATCATCCGCGCGGGCGCGCGGTTCGTCGAAGCGATGGCGTGCGCGCGGTCGCCCAAGATCGTGCTCACGATCAACCACGCGTCGGGCGCGGGCTACTACGCGATGGCCGGCCAGGGATTCGATCCCGATTTCATCTTCACCTGGCCGACCGGGCGCATGGGCGTGATGGAGGGCGAGTCCGCGATCCAGGCGGTGCACGGCCGCGCGCTCGAGACCGCGAAGGGCAAGGGCGGCAAGCTGCCGCCGGAAGTCGAGAAGTCAGTGGACGAGATGCGCGAGGACTACGAGCACCAGCTCGACGCGAAGTACGCCGCGGCGCGCGGATTCGTGGACGCCATCGTCCACCCCGAAGACACGCGTGAAGTGCTGGTCATGGCGTTGACAGCCGCTCTCCAGAACGACGGCCCGCACCTCGGAGCGTTTGTACTGTGAGAGGGCAGGTATCAGGTATCAGGTATCAGACGGTGGCGGCCTCCGAGTGAAGAGCTTGGTGCGCGTGGCTGCCGGGCAGGGATTCTGGGGTGATGATCTGGATGCCCCGCGGCGGCAGGTTGAGGGCGGCGAGATCGATTACCTGATGCTCGACTACCTCGCCGAAGTCACGATGAGCATCCTGCAGAAGCAGAAGGAGCGCGACCCGGCCATGGGATATGCGCGCGACTTCGTGGGCGCCATCGAGAGCGTGCTGCCGGCGGTCACGGAGCGCGGCGTGCGCGTGATCGCCAACGCCGGCGGCGTGAATCCGCCCGCGTGCGCGTCGGCAGTGATGGAGATGGCGAAGGCGCGCGGCACGGCGGGCAAGCTGAAGATCGGCGTCGTCACGGGTGACGACCTGCTCCCGCGCATGGACGAGCTCATTGCCGGCGGCCATGCGCTGGCGAACATGGATACGGGCGAGCCACTGAGCCGCGTGCGCGGCGACGTCATCGCGGCCAACGCGTACATCGGCTCCGAGCCGATCGTCGAAGCGCTCGCGAAGGGCGCGAACGTAGTGATCACCGGGCGCTCCACGGACACCGCGCTCACGATGGCGCCGCTGCGGCACGAATTCGGCTGGGCGTCCGACGACTGGGACAAGCTCGCCGCCGGCATAGTCGCGGGCCACATCATCGAGTGCGGTGCGCAGTGCTCGGGCGGCAACTGCATGCACGACTGGCGCAACATCCCCGATCTCGCCAACGTCGGCTACCCCATAGCCGAGGCCTCGCCCGACGGCACGTTCGTGATCACCAAGCACCAGGGGACCGGCGGCCGCGTGAGCGTGCCGACCGTGACCGAGCAGCTCGTCTACGAAATGGGCGATCCCACGTCGTACATAACGCCGGACGTGGTGGCCGATTTCACCACGATCCAGCTGGAGCAGGCCGGCGAGAACCGCGTGCGCGTGCACGGAATCAAGGGCCGCCCACCGACGGACAAGCTCAAGGTGTCGATTGCGTACCGCGCGGGGTTCAAAGCCGTTGGCACGCTGGTGTACTCCTGGCCCGACGCGGTGGACAAGGCGCGCGCCGCCGAACGCATCCTGCGGGAGCGGCTGGACCGGCTGGGACTGCGGTTCGAGCACGTCCTCGCCGAGCTGGTGGGGCACTCGTCCACGCACGGCCCGCTCGCGGGCACGGCGGGCGACGTGCCCGAGGTGCAGCTTCGGTTCGGTGTTCGCGGCCCCGACAGGAAGGCCGTTGAGCGGTTCACGCGGGAAATCGCGCCGCTCGTCCTCAACGGTCCGCCGAGCGTGACCGGGTTTGCCGGGGGGCGGCCGAAGGTCGAGGAGATCGTCGCGTACTGGCCCGCGCTGCTAGACAAGACCCAGGTGCGCACCACGGTGGACGTCATCCAATGAAGGTTCGCCTGCTGGACCTCGCGCACGCGCGCTCGGGCGACAAGGGTGACACCGCGAACGTCGGCGTCATCGCGCTGAAGCCCGACTGGTATCCGCTGCTCGCGCGCGAATTGACTGCGGAGCGCGTGGCTGCTCACTTTCAGGGCATGATCACGGGACCCGTCGAGCGATTCGAGCTGCCGAACCTACGCGCGCTCAACTTCCTGCTGCACGGCGCGCTGGACGGCGGCGGCAC
>CALMKE010000002.1 GCA_937867645.1 uncultured Gemmatimonadota bacterium
GGCGCCCCCCGCGAGGGGGGCGCCTTCCTTCAGTTGGGCTTTAGCTCGCGCCGTTCGCCCGGGTCACGTTCTCTGCCGCGGGACCTTTCTGCCCCTGAACCACGTCGAACTCGACAGCGTCGCCTTCTGCCAGCGACTTGAAGCCACTGCCACTGATCGCGCTGTAATGGACGAAGCAGTCCTTCGTGCCATCATCGGGGGTAATGAAGCCAAACCCTTTCGCGTCATTGAACCACTTCACCTTTCCGGTCGTACGCATTCCTACTCCTGCAATTGGTAACGTGACGCCGCGGAGCGAGCTGTACCTACTCCTGCCATCGGCTTGTGACGGGACCGAAAAGACCCCCCGCCCTGGATCCATGCCTCGAGGCTGCTGCGCACCCCCGACGCACAGCGCAAAAAGTAAGTAGGCCGGGTGCCTTCGACAATACCGCCGCCTTCCGCCGCAATCCTTCCGCCTCCAACCGTACCGTTCAGGGCTCTTCCACGCGAACGCCGGTCACGAAGTTGTCGCTCTTGGCGAAGCACGAAGTCGGCACGTTGCGGTGCTTTTCGTACTTCAGCGCTACCCGCTTGCCGATGCTCGCCTGGATGTCCGCCGCCACGGCGTCGTCGCGCACGCTGAACGGGAATATCTCGGGCGCCACGCCGGGCACGTTCGCCTTGGCGAGCTCGCCCTCCCAGGTGGCGCACACGACTCCCTGCTTGGCGAAGTTCTGCACGTAGCCGTACTGCTCGCCGCGCTCGTACACCACGTTCAGCGTCACCGCCGCCCAGATCGCGAATGCCAGCAAAGGGAGAATGATCAGCGCGGCCAGAATCCGCGTGGTCACCCGCTTGTGCCACGGCTTCTCCACCACCACCGGCCTGGCGACCGCGGGCGGAACCGCCGCAGCCTGCGGCCGGTCGCGCTCTACCCCTTCCGCGGGCAGCGGCGGCTTCGGCGGCGGCGCGTCGGCGGGATCGGGAATGCCGCGGTCGTCGGGATCGTTCGGAGATTTGGATTCTGTCATCTCGGCTTCCGGTTGAGGGCGGCCCGCATTGTCACAGAAGGCTGACGCATGAACTGCATCGCCGGGGCCAGCGCTTTAGCTTTCGGTACTAATCATATGTCGCTTCACGCCCTGAATCCGAGCGCCATCCAGCCGCGCCGGAAGACCGTCACGGTCTTCGTCGGCGGCGTTCCGGTCGGCTCCGGCCATCCGATAGTCGTCCAGTCGATGACCAATACCGACACGGCGAACGCCGAAGCTACCGCCCAACAGGTGGCGGCGCTCGCCGCGGCCGGCTCCCAGCTGGTGCGGATCACCGTGAACAACGAGGACGCGGCCGCGGCCGTCCCCGAGATCGCCGCGCGGCTCGCGGACCTGGGCTGCGCCGTGCCGCTGATCGGCGATTTCCACTACAACGGCCACCTGCTCCTCGCGCGGTTCACCGACTGCGCCCGGATACTCGCGAAGTACCGCATCAACCCGGGCAACGTCGGCACCAAGCGGCGCGACGAGAACTTCCAGACCATCGTCCGCATCGCCGCCGACAACGGCAAGCCCGTGCGCATAGGCGTGAACTGGGGCTCGCTCGACCAGGATCTGCTCACCCAGATGATGGACGCCAACGCGCTCGCCGCAGATCCCGCCGACGCGCGCGACGTGTACATCGAAGCCATGCTCGCCAGCGCGCTCCGCTCCGCCGAGCTCGCGGAGGCCACCGGACTCGGCCACGACCGCATCATCATCTCCGCGAAAGTCTCGGCCGTACAGGACCTGCTCGACGTGTACCGCCGCCTCGCCGAACGCTGTGATTTCCCGCTGCACCTCGGCCTCACGGAGGCCGGACTCGGCAGCAAGGGAATCATCGCCAGTACCGCCGCGCTCTCGATCCTGCTCGCCGAAGGGATCGGCGACACGATCAGGGTGTCGCTCACTCCGCGCCCCGGCGGCGATCGCACCGAGGAAGTTCAGGTCGCGCAGCAGATCCTGCAGTCGCTCGGCCTCCGCAGCTTCGCGCCGCAGGTGAGCGCGTGTCCGGGCTGCGGCCGCACGACCTCCACGTTCTTTCAGCAAATGGCGGAGGACATCCAGGGCTACCTGCGCGAGCAGATGCCGGCTTGGCGCGCGCTGTATCCGGGCGTCGAGGACATGCGCGTGGCCGTCATGGGCTGCGTCGTCAACGGTCCCGGCGAATCCAAGCACGCCGACATCGGCATCTCCCTGCCCGGCACGTTCGAGGACCCGGTCGCGCCCGTGTACGTGGACGGCAAGCTCGCCGTCACCCTCCGCGGCGACAACATCGTGCCCGAGTTCCTGCGCCTGCTCGAGGACTACGTCGAGCGCAGGTACTCGCGATCGGTGAGCGCCGCGGGCGCGCGAGCCTAGACGGCCCTCGGCACCTACGCGAGCAAACTACGCTCGCTAAGACGGTGCCTTAGGCCGCCCAGGCTCGCGCGCCCGCCCGTACATCTTTGCGTTTGCACTTGTGGTCGGGCTCGGTGGCCGGTCCCGCAAAGGCCCCGTCTTAGCTCGCGCAGTTTGCGAGCGTAGGGGCCGAGCGGGGCCGGCCACCGAGCCCGACCCCCGAGCGAAGCGAGGGCGTTGTTACCGCCTACGCGTACTTCTCGAGACCGGTCGCGACTTCGTCGAGCTCGGACATGATCGGCGCGTCGAACCCCACTTCGCGCAGGCGTGTGTGCACCGCGCGGTACCAGCGGATCGTGGCTTCGCGCCCGCCCTTGAATCGCCCCCAAACCGTGTCGGGATCCTGCGTACGCCGCAGGTCGGCGAGGATCGAGCTGCCGTTGTGGATCTTGTCGGCCGCGCAGACCCAGCGCGCGCCCTCGGGAGCTTGCGCGAGCCGGTCGAGATAATCCTGCTTCTTCTGCTCGCCGTCGAGCGGATCGCCGTGCTCGTCGGTCTCGCGATGCGTCACGGCCAGCACCGTGTCGAGCACGGCTTTTCCGAACTTGTCGCCGATCCGGTCGCACAGAGAGTGGCTCGTGTACCCTTCGCGCACGCAGTCCTCGATCACGTCGTGCAGTATCCCCGCGATCACGGTGTCCTCGTCCTGGCCGTAGCGCGTGAGGATCACAGCGACGTTGGCCGGATGCGTGAGGTAGGGGAGGGCCGTGCCTTTGCGGACTTGCCGGTCGTGGTGCTTCGCCGCGAAGGCGAAGGCGTGGTTCACGCGGTCGGAATAACCCTTCATTCAGTCAATGTAGCCGAGAGTCAGCCGGCTTTCGCGCGCGGGCGCGCAAACCAGGCCATGAGCGACTCCAGTCCGTCGCGGTCCTCCGCGTCGAACGCGCCCGTTCTTTCCGAATCGACGTCGAAGACGCCGAGCAGGACGTGGTTCGCGTCGAACACGGGCACGACGATCTCGGAGCGGGCGCGCGCGTCGCAGGTGATGTGGCCGGGAAATGCCGCGACGTCCTCCACTATCACCGTCTTGCCGGTGGCCGCGGCGGTGCCGCACACGCCGCGGCCGAACTCGATCTCGAGACAGCCGAGGGTGCCCTGGTACGGGCCGACGCGCAGCAGCTTTCCGGGGACGACGACGCGATAAAAACCCGTCCACAAGTAGTGCATGGCGCTGTGGACCGCGGAGCTGATCGTGGCCATCGCCGCGATCTCGTCGTCGATGCCTTCGAGGACGGCGTCCACCTGCCGCGCGAGCTCGGCGTACGCCTCCGGCTTGGCGACGCCCGCGAGATCGAGCGTCGTCTCAGCCACGGCTTACCGGAAGATTCCGAAGTTGCCGAGCAGCCACCACAGGATGATGAAGATGATGACCGTGCTGAAGCATCCGCCGCCCAGCTTCTTGGCGCCGTAGCCGGCGGCAAGACCCCGCAAGAGCTTGCTCATGAACCTCTCCGTGCTTGAGGATTTCCCTTCGCGCCGCGCCGTTTCCCTCTGCACACAATGTACCCGCTGAGAACGAGCTATTTGCGCATTATGTTTCGAGGTGCCCGCGCCCAATCTGGTAACCCGCTCGGCTCACGGCCTTCACGCCCTCGCGGCGAACATCCATCTCGACGCCCGCTCGGCGCCCGGAACGGTGTTCGTGTCGCACGCGCACTCGGATCACTGCTCCTCCGCGCCGCGGATCATCTGTACGCGGGAGACAGCCGCGCTGCATGCGAGGCGTAAGCGCGAGCGGGAGGTGGTGACTCTCGATTTCCATCGGCCGTACGCATGTGGCGACGCGACGATCGAGCTTCAGCCGGCCGGGCACACGCTCGGCTCCGCCATGGTAAAGGTCAGCTCGGCGGAGGGAACGCTGGTGTACACGGGCGACTACAAGCTGCGCGACAATCCGTTCTCGCCGCCGGCGCTGATTCCCCGGTGCGACGTGCTGGTGATGGAGTGCACGTTCGGGTCGCCGCCGTATCGCTTTCCGCCGGACGAGGAGCTGCTGGCGCGGCTGTTCGCGTTCATCGACGAAACGCTGTCCATGGGACGGACGCCGGTCGTGCTCGCGTACTCTTTCGGCAAGGGCCAGGAGGCGCTGTTCTACCTGACACGGCGCGGGTACGACGTGCTCGTGAAGGAGCCGACGGCCGGCTACTGCGATGCGCACGTGGAGCTGGGCTACGGATTTCCGGGACCGGGCACGTGGGAGCGGTTCGCGCCGGAGCTCCTTCCGGGACGGGTGGTTCTCGCCACGCCGGGATGGAAGCGCGATCCCGCGGCTGAGATTCCTCGCGCGCGCACGGTGCAGCTGACCGGTTGGGGGTGCAACCCTCGGGCGCGGTACATGTACGGGTATTGTGACCTGGTGCTGCCGTTGTCGGATCACGCGGACTTCGACGATCTCGTGCGGACGGCCGTGGAGAGTGGAGCGTCGAAGATCTACACTGTCCATGGGTCGCCGGTATTCGCCGCGCATTTGCGATCGATGGGACTCGACGCGGAGCATCTCGCGGCGCATCCGGGCAAGCCGGGCGTTGCGAGGAAGGAGAGTAGGTCAGTGACTACAGCGACGAAGGCGGTGGCCCAGTACGCGTTGGAGCTTTGATAGTCCGGGTGTCGCGCTGACGGGATCCTGGCTGTTAGCGCTGAGTGGACCAATCAGTTCACAGCTCGGAAGTGATACCTGCGGACTGCCAAGTGCTCAGTAAAGTTATCAGAAAAGCACCACTCTACTCACTACTGTCAGTGTATCTCCGCCGGTACTTCCTGCTGGGCACTGATCAGTCCACTCAGTGCTAACAGCTAGGATCCCCTTTCCCTATCTCGTAGCCTGCCCCACAGGCTCCGGTCCGACTTCGCGCGGCGGTCTCTTGGCGGCGGCGAGCAGCTCCTCGCGAGTGCGCAGCATGGGTGGCTCGGCGTTCCACAGCACCAGGCCGTGGACCCGCATCCCCGCGCCGCGCAGTGTCTCCACCGCGCTCGACAGCTCGCGCAGGGGAGTTCGCGCCATGCGCGCGCACAGGATCACGTCGCTGGACGGGATCACGGTCGTCGGATCCTGCCTGGTCTGCGCGAGCGGAGCGGTGAAGACGATCATGTCGTAGCGCGCCGAAATCCGCTCGAGATCTTCCTTCACCTTCTTGACGCTGGCCGGAGTGGGCTGGCCCGCGCGCTTCCCCGACGGGAGCACCGCCAGCGTCTGATCGCGTCCAATAGTGGTGAACACCACGGCGTCCGACAGCGCGACCTTTTCCGCCAGCACCGCGGTGAGGCCGGGATCCGGCGGCACGCGCAGCGCGCCCGCCACGCCGCACGTCACAGGGTCGCCGTCTATCACGAGCGTGCTGCGCGCCTCGTAAGCCGCGATCGAGGCGACGTTCACCGCGACCGCGGATGCGATGTCCATGTCGTCGCCCGTGATGGTGACCGCGTTTACCGGCGCGTCCAGCGACGACAGATGCAGGTAGAGAATGCGATACGTGTCGGATATCACGTCTATCACGGGCGGGGTCTCGACGTCGGACTGCCGCCGCGCGCGCTCGACGATCTGCTCGCGCGGGTCAACGACGGTGAGCACCCGCGTGCCCGCGGTCTGCTCGGCTTCGCGCACGTCCGCTATGTGGGGATTGCGAAGCTCGATCAGCAGCGACACGGCGAAGCCCAGGGCGAGCGCGATCACCAGCGCCGAAGCCAGCATTGCCCAGGGCGGCGCGTCCACGTTCGCGATCTGCCGCGCCTGCGCGGACATGGCGTCGATCTCCCTGTTTCGCTCGCGGATCTCGGCGAGCGATTTGTTGGCGGCGTTGAGGATCCCGATCGCCTCGTTGCGCTGCCCGTGCAGCGCGAGCGTGTCCGCGACTGTCGTGGCGACGACCGGGGGCGCCCGCGGCGGGAGCAGCGGCTGCAGCGCCGCGCGGAGCTCGTTGCGACGCGACACGCCGATCGCGACCAGCGATCGCCCGATGGAGTTTGCCCGCGCGGACAGCGCGATGGCGAGCGGGTCCGCGCCACCCAGCGCGCCGAACGTCTCTCGCTCGCGCTCGATGAGGGCGAGCGAATCGAGGAGCGACTGCACGATCGGAATCCCACGGAGCTCCGAAGAGGTGCCCAGCGCCCGGTACGAGGAAGGCAGCGGGGAGCTCTGCGCCCGCTCGATGAGCCGGCCGAGGGAGGCGATTCGGGCGGTCAGCGAGTCCCGGCGCGGAATCAGGTAGAACGGCAGGGTGTCTATGGACTGCGCCAGCGCCTGCGCGGCCTGGCGCCGCGCGATGGCCAGCAGGGAATCGCTGCTCGCTATCGTGGCAAGCGCGCCGATCCGCGCGTTGAGAGTCGGCTGGGAATCGGGCCTGTCCGGAATTCGCGCTGCCACGGCGGTGGCCACCCGGCTCGCCCGCCGAGGAATGAGCACGAACGTCACCAGCGCGGCGATGAATGCGAGACCGCTGACGATCGCCACTCGGGCGCGCCGGCGCAGCGCGTTCTTCGCGCGCGCCGACATCCACATCGCTCCAACGGTCCAGCGCTTCATGCGGTGAGAATCTGAGCTGCCATAAGCGAGAAACGGAAGCGCGAACCCCGCGCTTCCGTCTCACTTAAGCAAGTCCGCTGCCTGAAAGCTACTGAACCGTTATGACGCCCCGCATGCCCATCGCGAGGTGCGGCGTGCAGTGATAGTTGTACGTGCCGGCCGGGACGTTGGCGAAGGAGATCGTGTAGGTCTCGTTCGGGTTGATCATCATCGGGCTCGACAGCTCGCTGATCTGGTTCGGCATGTTGGCCGAGAGCTGGCCTTTGGCGTTTGCCGCAATCGAGGCCGCGTCGAACGCGACGTTGTGCGGCGCGCCGCTCACCATGATCCAGCGGATGCCGTCGCCTGCCTTCACCGTGATGTTCGCGGGGACGAACTTGTACTCGTTGTTCTCGAACACCATCCGCACTTCATGCGTGGTGCCGGTGATCGGCGCCATGGTGCCCGTGGCGGCCGGCGTCGCTGCCGGCATGGCCGGTGTCGCCGCGGCCGCGGCCGCAGCCGTGTCGCCCGTCGTCGCCGTGTTGCTGGTGTCCGCGCCGGCGCACGCGAGTGCGATCATGCCGGCTGCGCCGGTGAGAATCCTGGAAATCTTCATTGCTGAAAAGGCCTCCGCCCGTACTCGGTGGTACAAAGAATTGTGATATTTGAAAGGGTGCGGCGCGCGGCCGCCAAGATTGTGAACTTATTCACAAGCGGACCCTGATGGAAGCGCTCTCCCGCAATCCACGGACCGGGCGCCCCTGGACGCCACGAACTCACCGCTCCTGCTCGTAAACGATGTCCACCGGGATGCTCCGGGTCCGCAACCGGTCCAGATCGGCGCGCAGCACGGGACCGATCGTGCCGAAACGCTCGCTGAATCGGCCGACACCTTCATAATCGCCGTCGCCCTGCAGCGTCAGGATCACCCGCGAGAGCGAATCAGCGCCCTGTCGCATCTTCACGGGGTCCACGCGGTACTTCCCATCGGCACCGCGGGAAAACGCGCCCATCCCCTCCAGGAAGTTGAACGCGGCAATGTTGGCCCGGCCGTGCGCCGACGCGGCACCGAACCGGATGGACCGGAACAGGCTCGCCAGGAACGTGACGTAGTTGTCGTCGAGCGATGCCGTGCCGAGCTCGCCCTGGGAATGCAGCTCCCGAATCATGTACAGCCCCAGAATGTCGGCCTTGCCCTCCTCGAGCGCGGACGCGCGCTCCTTCAGCGCGGTCCGGACCGATCCTCTCCCATTGATGGTGCTCTTGATGCCAAGCCCGTGCGCTACCTCGTGGAACATCACGTTGGAGAAGAACGCGTCGAACGTGACGTTGTCGAGCTGATCGGCCACGATGAGCTCCTGCGCGATCGGCAGGAGAATCTTGTCGAACTTGGCGCGCATCGCGTTCTTGAGCTGCAGCCGCCGCGTTCCCTTGGTGAGCTGGACCTGCTCGTCGTTCGGCAGGTTGATGGCGATAGTCTTCGAGCCATTGTTCGCGTCGCCGGACACGTACACCACGTCGTACGCCCCGAGGTCGGAATCCGATCCGGGCGTCTCCTGCTTGTACGCGTCCGGAACGGGAATGCCGCGCTGCAGCCCGGGCAGCATGGCGGCGTACTTGGACAGCCGTGTGCTCCATTCCCTGTCCTTGATGAGGACGTAACCCTCGTGCGCGGCCTTGTAGCCGAACAACGCGTCCTCGTACGTCTCGATCGGACCGATCACTATATCCAGCGTGTTCGACTTCATGTCCATCCAGGCGAAGTCGCTCGGCTGATAGTCGTCAGTGAGCAGCGCGTCGGCGCGCAGCGTCAGGTAGCGGCGGAGCCCCGCGTCTTCGGCGAGCGCCGCGGCTTCGCGCAGCCGGGCGGCCGCGTGCCGGTGCTGCGCCGCGAACGCGTGGTGGTAGGGAACCGCGATCAGCCGTCCCGCAGCATCTCGCCGTACCAGCGTGTACAGGCTCTTGAGCGAGTCCGCGCGCGCGCCGCCGGCCGCGACCGCGGCCTCGAACTCCGCCTTGGTCATGTCGCGCGGATACAGGTTCGCTCCTTCCGGCTTGGCGCCTACCCCGGGAATGAACGGCGCATTACCGTCGAGCCGATCCCACGGGCCCACGTTGATCACGGCGAACTCCCGCGCAACCGGGTCCGTGATGGAGCTCAGCAGCGAATCGCGATTCCCGTACGACTGCATCCAGAACACGTCGTGCATCGCGCGCGCCGCGTCGATCAGCAGTGGGAGCATCCGCCGCTCGCTGACGCTGAGTCCCGCGGTATCCGCCGCCAGTCTTACAGGGGTGTACTTGGCCATCCGCTGCGAAACCGGCGACGTGGTCCCGGAGGAGCCGACGTCGGGGGTCGTGGCGACGGGCGCCGTGACACAAGCGGTCATCGTCGCGAGCGTAAGCACGGCTGGGATGATTCTCATGGTCCGTTCCTGTGGTCTGTGAAGAGGCTAGAAGCCGAGCAATAATCTACGGTCCACCTTGGTGCTGTCCCCGACGTACGCGAACCGGAGCCCGCGCATGTATTTCTGCGTCGCGGCCCTGACGTCCTGCGGCGTCACGTCCCGCAGCTCGTCCACGAACCGCTCGGCCTTCCGGTAGTCGCCGCGGAACAGCTCGGCCCGCGCCAGGAAATCCGCCTGCGCCGCATTGGTCTCGTTGTCCAGCAGATATTCGGTCACGAACTGCGCTGACAGCCGCTTCAGTCCTTCGGCATCGATCAACTCGCGCTGCAGCTCCTGTACATGCTGGCGCATGAGGCCGAGCGTCACCGCCGGCGACGTGGTCGTCACGTACAGTCCTCCGAGCACGGCGGCGTTCTCCACGAATGGGGCGTGCACGTCGTACGTGAGGTTTCGCCGCGTCCGGATGTCGGCGAACATCCGGCCGGTGAGTACGGACGTCGCGATGCGCAGCGACTGCAGGTCGCGCTCGTTCGCGACCGGGCCCGCGTAGTACCCGATCACGTAGTTCGTCGGCAGCGGCCGCTGCTCGAAGATCACCGCGCTCGCGCCCCGCGGGGCCGGCGCCGGCAGCGTCCACCGGTAACCGCCAGCCGGCAGCTGCGCGAGCGAGCCGCGGATCAGCGATTCCAGCTTGGCGCGATCCACGTCCCCCACGACCACCAGCAGCATCCGCGACTTCACGATCTGATCGCGCTGGTATTCGCGCAGCACGTTCGCCGTGATCTGCGATATCGAGCTCTGCGTCCCGGTCACGGGAATGGCGTACGGATGCCCGGCGAAAGCCAGGCTGTCCGCGAGATAGCGGGCGAGCGCGTCCGGATCATCCCGCCGCTGGCTGATGCCTGACAGAAACTGGCCGCGCACTATCTCCACTTCCGCGGGCTGTAAGAGCGGATGCATCAGCCGGTCGGCGAAGATCGCCCAGGTCGAGTCGAACACGTCGGTCGTGGAACGGATCCCGAACACGGTCCAGTCCTTCTCGGCATCAGTGACGATCTCGGTGCCGAGCCGCGACATCTTTCGCCGTAACACTTCCTTGGGATAGCTCCGCGTTCCCCGCTCGGATGCTTCGAGCAGCATCACCTCGATGCCGGCGTTCCTCGGCGTCAGCTGCCGCGCGCCGCCCAGGAGATACAGATTCGCCGCCACGATGTTGTTGTCGGTCTCACGGAGAATGACTCGAATCCCTTCCACCTCGAACGCGACCGTGTTGTCGTCCGGCGGCGCCGACGGCGCGGCAGCCGCGATCGTCACCGCGCCCAGCGCCACCGCCAGCAGAACCTTCGCGCGCGCGATCATCGTCCGCCTCCCATCAGCTCGGCCGTGGTCAGGTTGAGCGAGCGGCGCGAAGCCGGATCTATGAGGACGCCGGTTATCCGCGGCTTGCCGACGATGTACTTGCTCGCGTAGCCCGTGAGATCAGCCAGTGTCTGTGCCGCCATGTTGTCCACGTACCCCATGTAGTACTCGAGGCTGGCGACGCTCCACCAGAAGCCGAGTGTGTGCGCGAAGCCGGAAGAGCGCTCGCGGTCGAACGCGGAGGAGACGGCGCGCAACGCCTTGGTCGCCGCGATCTCTTCGGGATCGAAGTAGTCCGCCGTTGCGAACTTCGGGATCTCGGCGTACAGCGCCGCGAGCGCCTGGCGCAGCCGCTGGGGCGAGGTCTGTCCGCTGATGGTGATTGGACCGGTGTTGTTGAGCGTGTAGTAGTTGACTACGATCCCGTCCCACAGACCGCTGTCCACCAGGCGCTGCTGCAGCCGCGAGTTGGGATCGTTGAGCACATCGGAGAACACGTCGGCCGCGTAGGTGGCGGCGGGATCCTTGCCCACGCTCGGCCCCTGCCACTGAAGGAAAACCGTGACCGCGCCCACGCCGGCCTCGTGGATCACCGCGTCGTTGGCGGTCAACGCGGGAATCGGCGGGATCGGGTCCGCGACGAACGGGTCGGCTCCCCGGGGGATGTTTCCGAACTCGCGCTCCGCCGCGGCGAACGCGGCGGCCGGATCCACGTCGCCCGTGAGGATCAGCACCGAGTTGTTCGGCACGTAGTACTTCTTCTGAATGGCGCGCATCTGGGCCGGCGTCGTGTTCGCGATGACGTCGCGGTCGCCGATGGTGTTCTTCCTGACCGCGTGGCCGGGATACAGCTTCTCGTCGAGCGCCTGGGTGAGGGCGAAGAACGGATTCGATTCGTTCCGGTCGTACTCGCCGAGCACGACCTGCCGCTCGCGCTCGAGCTCGTCCTGCCGGAACAGCGGCTCCTGAAACGACGCCGAGAGCAGGCGCATGGCGTCCGCGAGCCTGTCCGAAGTGACGGTGATGTAGTAGTTGACGTTCTCTTCCCGGGTGGACCCGTTGAACACGGCGCCCATGTCGGCCGCGCGCTCCACGAATTCGTCCGCACCGGGGTAGCGCCGGCTGGCGCGGAAGAACATGTGCTCGTACATGTGCGCGAGCCCCGCGGTCTCCGGCGTCTGCGTGAAGGAGCCGTTCCTGACGTCGATCTCGACGGTGGCGAGCGGAACGCCGTGGTTCTCGACAACAATGACCTCGAGGCCGTTCGCGAGCACCCGCCGGTGTATGATCTTCTCGAGGTCGGCCCGCTGCGCCGCGGCCGCGGCGGGCAGCGCCGCGAAGGCGAGGGCAATGCACAGAGTGGCGCGCCACCTCGTCAGTCCTTTTCTTAATGCCATGTCCTTACCGGATAGCAGGGTTGCGGAAGATTCCTACGCGAAGCTCGCGCTCGCGCTCGATACCACGAGACTCAGGCGCGATGAGCCGCTAGCTCCATACACCACCTTCAAAATAGGAGGTCCGGCGGACCTCTATTATGAAGCCACCTCCGCCGACGATCTCGCGGCCGCCGTGATCGCGGCCCGACAGGCGGACCTCCCGTACTTCGTGCTGGGGCTGGGCGCCAACATCCTGATCGGCGACAAGGGCTTCCGCGGACTCGTCATCCGGAACGCCGCCAACCATTTCAGGTTCGCCGACGACGGAAAGCTATGGGTGGAGAGCGGCGCCGTCATGGCGGACATCATTCCCCAGGCGGTGGAGCGGGGCTGGTCGGGGCTGGAGCACTACGTCGG
>CALMKE010000003.1 GCA_937867645.1 uncultured Gemmatimonadota bacterium
GTCTGGCACTGGCATGAGGTCAATAAAAAGAAAAAAGCCCGGGGGCTAAGTGCGCCGGGCGTGGCGCTTTAGCGGTTATTTAACGTGGTCGCAATTTGCCTGAAATCGCCACGGGCTTCGGGATGTCTTGTTGCGACTATAACTATAGTAGAGATACGTAGGCGGAGCAAGGAAACCCGAACTGCGGAGGGAGAGCTTGGACAGCCTCGGCGTTCGTCTCATTATCCTCCAGACTGTCAATACACATGTATTGACAAAGGCACAGATTCGCGTAACCGCGGATCAGAAGCGAAGGCTGAAGCGTCGGGCGCGCGACGCAGGGATGGACATGTCGTCCTGGATTCTGGACCGGGTCCTACCACCGGAGAACGAGAGGTTTCAAGCACTCGCTCGCGCGCTCGCGGAGCCCAAAGGCCGGGAGTTCGCGCTCGCGGAGCTGGCGGACTTTCTGCGCCCTCTGCGGGGCGGGGCTTTCGCGCGCGCGACGAGCGAGCCACCAAGGGCACCTATCGATCCCGTGACCCTGAATCATCTCGCGGGCGCGAGTGAGCTCGCCTCGGCAAAGCGTGCAGTCGCCCCGCCGCCGTGGACTGCCCGGGTCCCGGTCCCCGCGCACCCGGTCTTTGGGACGACACTCAATAGTGCGCGGCTATATCTCCTGACGCACACGCCGGTGGCGTTCCGGCGACGGAACGTGTTCGTGGACTCATCAATCGACGAACGCGCCTAGGCGATGCTTTCCGCGACCCGGATTCGCGAGCTGTTCGAGCTGCTCAATGGACTGCTCTCCGAGGAAGACGTCATCGGCGAGGTTTATGTCATCGGAGTTGCGGTCATGGCGGCGAGTTTTCTCCGTGGCTCGAGTTGACCCACCTTCGCGTGTTCATGCCCGTCCCCGAGTATCTCCTCGCCATGAAGTATGTAGCGTTTCGGCTCGGTCCGGAATTCCGCGACGAGGACGACGTGCGCTATCTGCTTAGGTACCTCAACATCGAGCGCGCCGAACAGGCACTGGCTATCGTGGAGCGGTATTTTCCCGCGGATGGGATTCCGCCAAAGATGCGCTTCGCGCTCCAGGAGATACTTGGATCGTAAGCCGCGCCGGCGACCGCGAAGAAACACCGGGTTTTACGCGCATCCATCGCGAGGGCGGGAAAGTGCTTTCGTAAGGAGCGGTGAGGCGTGACCCCGGAGGAGCTTTATCTTCGCGACGTGCTTCTGCAGCTCCGTAAGCAAAAGGAGATGGCTGACAAGGCGTTGGCACAGACTAGCGACCAAGGTTTCTTCGCCACGCTGGACACTGAGACCAACAGCATCGCGCTCAACCTAAAGCACGTCGCCGGAAACATGCGCTCGCGGTGGACAGACTTCCTTACTTCGGACGGCGAGAAGCCTGACAGGCATCGCGACAGCGAATTCGTCATCGAGGAGGGTATGACTCGCGGGAGCGTTACCGCTCTCTGGGAGGACGGCTGGAGGCGCACATTTTCCGCCATTGAGCCGCTTGTGGCGGCCGATCTCCTTCGCGTGATCACTATCCGAGGCGAGCCCCACACCGTGATGGAAGCGATCAACCGCCAACTGACGCACTACAGCTACCACGTCGGCCAGATCGTGCTCCTGGCGAAACACTACGCTGGAGAGCGATGGCAAAGCCTGAGCATTCCTCGCGGGCGCTCGGCGGATTTCGACGGCCCCAAAAGGGGCGGCGTTCACGGCACGAAGGCTGAATCCGCGACCAATGAATAGACTATTCCCGGAGTTTGAGCATCGTGCGCAACCCGTAATTCCCTGGCGCCAGTTCCTGATTCGGCTGGCCCATAGCGGGATCATCGCGCTCGCGCTCATAGCCGTTTCACTGTTCCTCGGCATGATCGGCTACCACGTTCTCGAGGGTCTGAGCTGGGTTGACGCATTCCTGAACGCGTCAATGCTCCTCGGCGGAATGGGTCCCGTGAACATACCGGTCACCTTTGGCGGGAAGCTTTTCGCGGGTTTGTACGCACTGTACTGCGGCTTGGCCGTCATTGTCGCGGCTGGGGTCCTTCTCGCTCCGGTTGCACATCGCGTCCTGCATAGGTTGCACATGGAGAGCCGCGATCAATGAACGGCATTCGACTCCCCGCCTGGAGATATCTATGAGGATACGCGGCTCGTTTCCCGCCGTGTGCGCGGCCATTGTGGTGACTGCCCCTTTGCTGAACGCGCAAGAAGCGCGGCTGAGCAGCATCGCGCCGCTGGCGCGCTTCACCGATCCGGACCGCGCGGCGAAGCTCGCCACCGCCTATCCCGCGATCGACAGCATGATGCGGGCGTTCGCCGAGCGCGCGCGGGTTCCGGGGTTCGGGTACGCGGTCATCGTTGATGGGAAGATCGCGCACGTCGGCGTGGGCGGGTTGCGCGAGGTCGCGTCTCGCTCGCCGGTGGACACCGCGACGGTATTCCGGATTGCGTCAATGTCCAAGAGCTTCGCGGCAGTCGCGATCCTGCAGCTGCGGGACGCGGGCCGCCTGTCGCTGGACGACGCCGCGGAGAAATACGTCCCCGAGCTGGCGAGCCTCCGCTACCCGACGCCCGATTCGCCGAAAATCACGATCCGGCATCTGCTGTCGCACTCGGCCGGCTTTCCCGAGGACAATCCCTGGGGCGATCAGCAGCTCGCGGTTACGAACGACGAGATGGCCGCGATGCTGCGCGGCGGCATTTCGTTCTCCACCGCGCCGGCGACTGCCTACGAGTATTCCAATTACGGCTTCGCGATTCTCGGACGGATCGTGGCCAACGTGTCGGGGATGCCGTACTCGCGGTATCTCACCGAGCGGGTGCTGCGGCCGCTCGGGATGAACGTCACCACGCTCGAGGCGCGCAGCGTGCCCGCGCACCGGCTGGCGCACGGTTACCGCCTGCGTGACGGCGAGTGGATCGAGGAGCCGCAGCT
>CALMKE010000004.1 GCA_937867645.1 uncultured Gemmatimonadota bacterium
TCATCCGGGACCGCCGAGCGCCGGTCGCTCGGAAAGGGCGCGTGTCCGTGGGGGTGGATCCGCCGCTCGGGGTACCGGCGACCATCTCCAGCCGGCCGACGAGCTCCTCCGCCGTCTGCCACCGGTCCGCGGGATTCTTCGCGAGACAGCGCATCACCGTGTCAGCGAGGAGGGGCGGAATGCCCGGCCGTGCCGACTGGAGATCCACGGGCGCCGTCATCACCTGCGCGGCCAATATTCCTTGCGCCGTCGCCGCCTCGAACGGAGGGCGCCCGGCGAGCATCTCATACCCGAGAATGCCAAGCGCATAGATGTCGGCGCGGTGGTCAATGTTGGTCTCGCCCATCGCCTGCTCAGGGGCCATGTACTGCGGGGTTCCGACCGCAATGCCCACAGTGGTCGTGTTGTCTCCGCCGGAACCCGCGATTGCCTTGGCCACGCCGAAGTCCGTAACCACCGCGTGACGGCCGGAGAGAAGCACGTTGCCGGGCTTGATGTCACGGTGCACGACGCCGCGCGCGTGCGCATACGTTAGCGCATCAGCAACCTCGCGGAGAATCCGCACAGCGTCGTTGACGGGAAGCTGCTTCTCCCGCGCGAGTCTATCACGGAGCGATTCGCCCTCGACGTACGGCATGACGAAGTACAGGAACCCGTGCGCTTCACCGGAATCGTACAGCGAGAGAATGTGCGGATGATTGAACTGCGCGACGAACTTGATCTCGCGCGGAAATCTCTCGGAGCCCATCGCCTCGCTGAGCTCCGGACGCAGGACCTTGAGCGCGACTTTCCGGTCGTGCTTCAGATCGTTGGCGAGATACACGGTCGCCATGCCGCCCGCACCCACCTCGCGCTCAATGGTGTATCGGTCGCTGAGCGCTTCGGCAAGTCCCGACGCAGGGATGGTCAACGATTCAGGCTGCGAGTCTGAGTGGTGCCCGGATACGCGAACGGCCCTGGGCGGCGAGAGGGCGCTACAACAGCGCACAATTGTACGACGCCCTGCACGAATGCGGAAGGAAAACTTCTCTTCGATCCAAGGTCCGGCCCATGCTCGGGGTGGGGATCGAACCCACATGAGGTTTTACCTCAAGGGATTTTAAGTCCCTCGCGTCTACCGGTTTCGCCACCCGAGCAGGTCTTACGGCCGCACGCCCAGCACGTGAACGGCGTACCATACAGTATACGCCAGTAAGCCTGCCAGGGTCGCGTCGCCGCCGTTCGCGGCCGCGGCGCCGTCCGCGTCCAGCAGCTCCGCGGCGAAGCCGTTGTCCAGCGGCGCTCGGCGCAGCCACTTGAGCGTGTCACCCGCGCTCGGCCCCACCAGCCGCGCGCAATGCACCGCCAGCTCGGCCGGCTTGAGCGCGTCGAAGGGACGCACGGTACGGCGGTACACCGAGTCCTCGCGGCGAATGCCGTCGTAGAACGGGAGCCAGTACAGCGACGCAACGGGATCGTCCGCGGAAGACGACGCGCCCTCCAGATCGATCGCCGCGCGTAGCACCGCGGTGCCCGCGTCGTCGCTCGTCGCGAACTTCCGCCGCAGCGCCGCGCGGATCGCTTCGGCGTCCTCCACCTTCTCGGCTGTCTTCTCGTCGAGCGTGCGCTTGAACATGTCCATGGCCTGCGCGACCACCGCGTTGGCGTGCGCGCCGAACGGCTGGGTCACCGGATCGCCGCCCGGCGTGACCTCCGAGGAGTACAGCGGCCAGCGCTTGTCGCGCCGCGCCTCGATGTCCTCGTGCGATTGATACAGCGCGTCCGCGACGGCCGGCTCCTCCACGATCAGATCGTCGCCGGTCTGCGAGATGTAGCGCTCGACCGCAATCGCGTACGCGGCCGCGCCCTCCAGCGAGAAGCCCGCCTGAAACAGCGTGCCGTCGAGATAATGCACTCCCGTACCGGGCGCGTATCCGTGGAGCTCGCACATCCGCAGGATCAGCTCGCGAGCGAGCTCGGAATCCGCGAGCTGCACCGCGGGGATCGTCCACGTCAGCGCTTCCCAGTCGTTGACGGTGAGGCCGTGCGAGTTCCAGGGGACGCGGGTGCGCACGAGGTAGAAGTGCGCGTCGTCGAGCGCGCGGCCAACTCCATAGAAATACGCCAGCAGCAGGTTGCTGTTGATCAGGCGGTCGAGCGCGTCGTTGCCGATGGATTGCTCGAACGACCGGAGCGTGTCGGTGGTGATGCGCAGTAGCTCCCTCCATCCCCGCCTGCGCATCACCGCGACCGTGGCTTCGGCGCCGTCGCGCTCCGGACCGGCCCCGATGTAGAACGCTTCCTCCAGGCGTTCGCCCGGCCCGAGGGTGATCTCCCGCGTCAGCGACCACCGCGGTGAGTCACCGTCCGTCACCTGCACCGCACATTCGCCATCCGCGCCCACGGCCAGCGCAGCATGCGCGGGGATCGCGGCTCCGTCGAGGATGACCACACCGCGCTCACCGACGGTGACGCGATGGGCGTCATCGAAAGTGCGCGCCGAACGCACGCGCTGCTGGCGATGGCCGAGCGTGCCTTCGAAGCCGAGGGTCACGACGACGGGCGATTTGCTGCGGTTGTGAAGCGACAGAGAGTAAACTGCCCCTGCTACGTCCGCATCCCGCCCGTAAGGCGCAAAGATCGTCCCGCGCACCGCGAGCTCGCCCGCAACACAGTTGAAGGTCGGCAGCCAGCCCGACATGCGCTCCCACGCCATCCCTTCGGCAGCCAGCTCGCGCGCCACGCCGTCGACGCGGATGGTCGGTTTAGCGAGCGGCGCGGACCCGCCGTTCACGAAGTCCGGCCCGCCGGCAAACTCGATCGCCCCGCGCGCGGCGCGGTGCAGCATCCCTATTGCGTGCAGTGAGCCGTCCGCGGGGTGAATGCACGGCAGCGTCAGCCAGTGGTTGCCGGTGAGCTGCCATGGAATTGACGGATTCGCCTGGGGCTTCATTTATCCACGCTTGCGCCGGTATTGGAAATGCGGTACCGATGTCTCGTCATCAACCTGGAGATGGCTATGAACGTAGTTGGTCGGATTGTCGTTGGCGGTGCAATCGTCATGGCTGGAGCATGCAGCTCGCCCACGGAGTATCGGGCCGAGGCACTGAGAGTGACAGTTTCTCCGCCTCAGCTTACGCTGACGAACACTTCGGACCGGCGCGTCGCTTATATAGTGGCCGAGCGGAATTTCGCAGCGCTGGCGCTCTTTTCCTGCCTTTCCGCCGATAGCCCCTGGCTCGGCCCTTCGGGTGAGGTGAGTCTGCTGTACTCCTCGATTACGGGATACGAAGCCGGCAAGTCAAGAGAGGCAATCGTCTGGTTTGCCACGTTTACGGATACAGATGTCGGATGTATCGACCAGGCGCGCATAAAAACGCTGGTCGTAAAGCTTTAGCTGATCGCCCCGCGGTCGTCAAACACCGGAAGAGCCGACACTGTGTCGGCTTTTTCTTTTGCCGCAGCCAAGTCCTACGATCCAGCTTTGCCGGTTCCTGTGGCCAGCAGCTCTTTCGCGTGTGCCTTCGCTATCGAGCTGTCCGGATCACCGCCGAGCATTCTCGCGATTTCCTCCACGCGATGCGGGCCGGTAAGAACCGTGACATCCGCCGTGGTGACACCGCCTTTCGCCGCCTTCGCCACCACGATGTGATGGTGCGCCCGCGCCGCGAGCTGCGGCAAATGCGAGATCGCGAAAACCTGATGATCGTCCGCCACGCGCCGCAGCGTGTCCCCGACCTGCAATCCGACTTTCCCGCCAATGCCCGCGTCCACCTCGTCGAACACCAGCGTCGGCGTGCGATCCACCTTGGCGAGAATCGTCTTGAGAGCCAGCATCACACGTGACAGCTCGCCACCGGACGCGACGCGCGCGAGCGGCCGCGCGGGATGTCCCTTGTTCAGCGAGACGTGAAACGCGACGTCCTCCGCGCCGAACGGGCCGGGCTCGGCGAGCTTGGGCAGCACCACCGCGAACGCGCCGTCGGGCATACCGAGGTCCGGCAGCCGCGCGTCCACCGCTTTCACCAGCTTGCTCGCCGCGGTCTGCCGCTGCTTCGAGAGCTTCGCCGCGGCCGTGCCGAGCTTGCGCTCCAGCTCCGCAGCCCGCCCGCGCAGCTCGTTCAGATCGAGCCCGCCACCTTCGACGAGATCCAGCTCTTCCCGGGCTTTCCGCCCGGTCTCGATCACGTCTGCGACTGACGCGCCGTATTTCTTGAGCAGCCTGTACAACAGGTCCCGCCGCTCGCGAACCACGGTCAACCGCTCGGGATCCAGCTCCACTCGCTCCGCGTACACGCCGGCCTCGCGCGCCAACTCGGTCAACGCGTAGTACGCGGCGTCGAGCTGCTCCTGCATCCCCTTGGCGGAAGGATCTATGCGGCCGATGGCCGACAGTGAGCGCTGCGCGGCGGCGAATGCCTGGAGCGCCCCGCCCTCCTCCGCCTCGAGCGATTCGCGCAAGGATGCCGCGAGCGTCCGCAGCTCGTCCGCGTTCTCGAGCACGCGCGCTTCGTCCTCGAGCTTTTCCTGCTCGCCCTCGACCAGCCGCGCGCTCTCGATCTCGGTCGCGACGTGCTTCAGGTAATCGGCGCGCTTCTCCGCGTCCGCGCGGCGGGCGGTTAGATCATCCATCTCCCGGCGAACCTTGCCGAGCGAGCCGTGCAGCTCGCGGACTTCAGCCACAGCCTCACCGGCGCCCGCGAAAGCGTCGAGAATAGCGCGCTGGGAATCGCCGTCGAGCAGCGTCTGCGCTTCGTGCTGGCCATGGAGGTTCACGAGCATGCGTCCGACTTCCGCGAGCAGTGTCGCGCCTACGGGAGTCGCGTTGGCCCAGGCGCGGCCTCGCCCGTTGGCCGCCATCTCGCGCTTGAGCACGAGCGTGCCATCCTCTACGTCTATCCCGTGCTCGTCCGCCCACCCGGCGACGTCCGTAGCGCCGGCGATCTCAAAGATGCCTTCGACTACGGCGCGGTCGGCTCCGGGCCGGATGACGTCGGTGCTTCCGCGCTCGCCCAGCAGAAAGCCGAGCGCGCCCACGATGATGGACTTGCCCGCACCTGTCTCGCCCGACAGCACGTTGAATCCGGGAGCCAGCGGCAGCGCGATCGACTCGATGATCGCGAAGTTGCGGATCCGTATCTCACTCAGCATTGCCGTCGTTGTCTTCCTTGAGACCGCCCCAGCCGAGCTTCTGCCTGATTCGATTGTAGAAGCTGTCCGGCGGAAAGCGAACCAGCATCACGGGCGACTGCGAGCGTCGAATGATGAGTCGCTCGCCGCGCCTCATCTCTGTTCCGCCCTGTCCGTCCACGGTGAGCAGCAGCTCGTCCGGACCGTCCTCTCCCTGCAGCACGATCTCGGAATCGGGATGCACCACGAGCGGCCGTATCCCGAGCGTGTGCGCCGAGATCGGCGTGATGACTATGGACTCGAGCCCGGGCGCGACGATCGGCCCGCCGGCAGAAAGACTGTACGCGGTGGAGCCGGTGGGCGTCGCGACCACGATGCCGTCGGCCGCGTACGTTCCCATCTGGTCGCCATCTATCGAGATCGACAGGCGAACGACCCGCGCGAAGCCGCCCTTGTGCAGCACGAAGTCGTTGAGCGCCAGCCACGCATCCTGCTTGTCTTCGTTCCGCCCGCCCACCGTCGTCGCGGTCAGAGTCATGCGCGGCTCGGCAGTGTAATCACCCGCGGTGAAGCGGCGCAGAGCGCTCTCAACGTTCGACGCGCTGCAGCTCGTCAGAAAACCGAGGCGGCCGAGATTCACGCCGATGATCGGTACCGGCCGCCCTCCGAGCAGCTTTGCTCCTCGCAGCAAAGTCCCGTCCCCGCCAAGGGTGAGCAACGCATCGATCGCGCTCTCGGCACCCAGCTCCTCCCCGGTTCCGGTCCACAGCCGCGGCTCGAACACGAGCTTCACGCCCAGCTCAGGCGCGAGCAGATCAAGCAGGCCCAGCATCGCCGGAAGCTTCTCGTAGCCCTCGTGTCCGACGACGCCGATGCGCATCAGCCTGCCAGCGCCTCGGTCTCGCGCAGCGCGCGGACCCGGTTGGCGATCCCCGCGATGTCGAGGCCGACGCTCGCGAGCTGCCGCGCGCGGGGCGCCTGCTCGATGAACCGGTCCGGAACGCCGTGCGTCGCGACCCGCACGGAAGGATCCAGCTTGCCCACGACGCCGGCCATGTACGCGCCGAAGCCGTTCACGACAGTGCCCTCCTCGACTACCAGCAGATGCCTGTGCTCCGCGAGAATAGCGGCGAGGGTGAGCTCGTCGTGGGGCTTGAGGTACCGGCAGTTGACCACCGTTACATCCAATCCTTCCAGCGCGAGAGATTCCGCGGCCGCGAGCGAAGGCAGGACCATCGTGCCGACCGCCAGTATCGCGAAGCCCTCGCCGTTTCGCTCGGCGCTGTGACGAACGACTTCCCACGTGCCGTACGGGACCGGCGCGATCTCGGTCGCAGCCGGCGGCTGATCGGGCGCCGCGTCGCGCGGGTACCTGAGCGAGAACGGACCGACTCCGTGCTCGATCCCCGCGCGCAGCAGGCCCAGCATCTCTTCCGCGTTTTTCGGGGCCGTCACGGTCGCGCCGGGGATCGCCAGCATGTACGCAATGTCGTACAGCCCCATGTGCGTCGGGCCATCCTCCCCTACCAGGCCGGCGCGATCCATTGCGAATACCACGGGCAGGTGCTGGATCGCGACGTCGTGCACGATGCTGTCGTACGCGCGCTGCAGGAAGGTCGAATAGATCGCGCACACCGGGCGGATCCCCTGCGTCGCGAGGCCGGCCGCGAACGTAACCGCGTGCCCCTCGGCTATGCCAACGTCGAAGAATCGGTCGGGGTGAGCGCTCGCGAAGGCCATCGTGCCCGTTCCGCTGGGCATCGCGGCCGTAATCGCCACCACGCGGCGGTCCGCCGCGGCCAGCTCGGTAAGGCCGCGCCCGAAGATGGCCGTGTAGCCTGGGTTCGCGGTGGACGCCGCGCGCTGCTTACCCGTCGCCGGATCGTGCCCCGGCGGAAGAGCATGCCATTTCTCGACGTGCTCGCCCGCGGGGAATCCTTTCCCCTTCTGCGTGATGACGTGCACCAGCCGCGGACCGTTCATCTCGCGCACCGCGGCGAAGGTGTCTACGAGCGTGTCGATGTTGTGCCCGTCAATCGGCCCGAAGTAGCGGAAGCCGAGCTCCTCGAACAGTACGCCGGGCGTGAGCAGAGACTTCATGCTCTCTTCCCACTTCCGCACGACCGTGCCTACCGAGTGCAGCGGTCCGGGGGCGTGATCGATCGCGTTGCCGATCACCGAGCGCACGCGGTTGTACAGCGGGTTGCGCTGCACGGACGTGAGATAGCGCGACATGGCTCCCACGTTCGGCGCGATGGACATCTCGTTGTCGTTCAGCACGACGATGAAATCGCGGTCGGCGCCGCCCGCGTTGTTGAGTCCCTCGTACGACAGGCCGGAGGTCAGCGCGCCGTCGCCAAGTATCGAGACGACCTTGAAGCTCTCGCCGTTCAGATCGCGCGCGACGGCCATGCCAAGCCCGGCGGAGATCGCGGTCGCGGCGTGTCCCGCGCCGAACGCGTCGTATTCGCTCTCGCTCCGCTTGAGGAAGCCGGAGATGCCGCCCTCCTGGCGGAGGGATTCCATCGCGGCGTTGCGTCCGGTGAGCAGCTTGTGCGGATAGCCCTGATGGCCGACGTCCCAGAGGATCTGGTCGCGCGGGGCGTCGAAGACGGTGTGGATCGCGATCGTCAGCTCGACCACACCCAGGCCGGCGCCGATGTGGCCGCCGGTGCGCGAGCAGAGCTCGATCAGGCGCTCGCGTATCTCGGCCGCGAGCGCGCGCAGCTCGTCCCGCGACAGGGATTTGAGGTCGGCCGGCGAATTTATGCGTTCGAGGAGGGGCATCTTGCGTGTCACGATTCCCTGAGTATGACGAATTTCGCGAGCTGTTGTAGTCGGTCGCTTACCAGGCCCGAGGCCCTGACGGCACCGCAGGCATCCGCCACGAGCGCGGAAGCTCGCGCGAGCGCGCCCTCGACGCCGAGGAGCGCGGGGTAAGTCTGCTTGCCGAGAGCGGCGTCGCGTCCCGCCGTCTTTCCCAGCTGGTCGCTCGTGGCGGTGACGTCCAGCACGTCGTCGGCGATCTGAAACGCCAGTCCGATGGCGTGTCCGAAGCGGGCGAGCGCGGCCAGCTTCGGCTCGGCGGCGCCCGCGGCGATGCCGCCCATCTTCACCGACGCCGCGATCAGCTCGCCGGTCTTGCCGCGGTGGATCCGCTCGAGCTCCGGGAGACCGAAGTCCACGCCGTGCGATTCGAGGTCGAGCAGCTGGCCACCGATCATGCCGCCAGCGCCGCCGGCGCGCATCAGCTCGGCGACCAGGGCGTTGGCCTGCGCGCGCGTGAGGCCGAGATTTTCAGCGCCGGCCAGCGTCGCGCGCACTGCCAGCGGAACCATCGCGAAGCCGGCCAGCGTCGCGGTGCGAACGTCCCACTTCCGGTGAACGGTCGGACGGCCGCGCCGGAGATCGTCGTCGTCCATGCACGGGAGATCGTCGTGCACGAGCGAATAAGCGTGCACGATCTCCACGGCCGCGGCCAGCGGGGCGGCGTCGCCGGCTCCGCCCGCGGCGCGGTACGCCGCCAGCACGAGCACACCGCGAATGCGCTTGCCGGAGCCGAGCATCGCGTACCGCGCGGCGTCACCCACCGAGCGCCATTCTGGGGGAATCAGTGTCGCCGCACATTGTTCCAGGGCCGCGGTCACCGCCCGGCGCTCAGCGGCGAACTCGTGCTCGAAGCTGTCGAGCCGCGAATCCAGGGCGGGCGACGCCGACTGAGGCGTGATCACGACGCAGCCCGCTCCGCGGCGCGCAGCGTGTTCCTGAGCAGCATGGCGATCGTCATCGGGCCCACGCCGCCCGGCACCGGGGTGATCAGCGAGGCGACCTCGCGCACTTCGTCGAACGCCACGTCACCCGCGAGTCTGTAG
Source organism: uncultured Gemmatimonadota bacterium (assembly GCA_937867645.1). Lineage (GTDB taxonomy): Bacteria > Gemmatimonadota > Gemmatimonadetes > Gemmatimonadales > Gemmatimonadaceae > JACDCY01. The sequence goes on from CALMKE010000004.1 coordinate 8,982, forward strand.
CCGGAAGGGGCCGTTGGATCTTCGATGCGGCTGATGCCTACGTCTATCACGACAGCGCCCGGCTTCACCATGTCGCGCTTGATCAGGTGCGTCTTCCCCGCCGCGGCGATCAGGATGTCAGCGCGGCGAGTGTGCGCCGCCATGTCGGTGGTGGAGCTGTGGCACACAGTGACGGTGCAATTCGCCTGCGGCGTGTTCTGCAGCATCAGCGCGACCATCGGCTTCCCGACGATGTTGCTGCGGCCGACCACGACGCATTCCTTCCCCGCGGTCTTCACGCCCGCGCGCTGCAGCATCACCTGGATCCCCGCCGGAGTGCACGGCACGAAGCCGTCGGTGTCACCGATCAGCATCTTGCCGACGTTCACCGGATGGAATCCGTCCACGTCCTTCTCCGGCTTGATCCGCCTGATGACGGAATCCGCCGCGATGTGCTTCGGCAGGGGCATCTGCACCAGGATTCCGTGAATCGCGGGGTCGGCGTTGAGCGCATCTATCCTGGAGTCGAGCTCCGCCTGCGGGGTTCCGGCGGGCAGGCGGATCGTGACCGAGTGCATCCCGGCCTCCTCGCACGCCTTCCCTTTGGACTTCACGTACACCGCGCTCGCGGGATCATCGCCGACGAGCACGACGGCAAGCCCCGGACGAACGCCGCGCGCCACCAGCTTCGCAGTGCCCGCCGCTACTTCTTCGCGCAGCTCCCGCGCGATGGCTTTTCCATCGAGCAGCTCAGCGGGCAAAATCCACCGCTCTCGTCTCGCGGATGAGCACGACCTTGATCTGCCCCGGGTACTGCAGCTCGGCTTCGATGCGGCGCGCGATTTCCTCGGACAGCGAGACCATGCGCACGTCGTCCACGTGGTCGGGCGTGACCACCACGCGGATCTCGCGACCCGCCTGGATGGCGAACACCTTCTCCACGCCCTTGTAGCTCGACGCGATCTTCTCGAGCCCCTCGAGCCGCTTCACGTACGTCTCGAACGCCTCGCGCCGGGCGCCGGGACGCGAGCCGGAGATCGCGTCGGCCGCCTGCACCAGCACCGATATCTCGCTCTCGTGCGGCACGTCGTCGTGGTGCGCGGCGATGCAGTTCACCACGAGCGGATGCTCGTCGTACCGCGTGGCGACTTCGACGCCGAGCTGCACGTGCGTCCCTTCGTGCTCGTGCGTGAGGACCTTGCCGATGTCGTGGAGCAGAGCGCCGCGCTTGGCCATGGCGACGTCGAGCCCCAGCTCGGCGGCCATGATCCCGGCCAGCCAGGCGACTTCCTTGGAGTGATTCAGGATGTTCTGCCCATAGCTCGTCCGCCACCGCATCCGCCCGATCAGCTTGATCAGCTCGGGATGGAGCCCGTGCACGCCGCTGTCGTACGCCGCGCGCTCGCCGGTCTCGACGATTCCGACGTTCACCTCTTCGCGGGCCTTCGCGACGACCTCCTCGATGCGGCCCGGATGGATGCGGCCGTCCGCGACCAGCTTCTCGAGGGAGAGCCGGGCCACCTCGCGCCGTACGGGGTCGAAGCAGGACACGACCACGGTGTCCGGGGTGTCGTCGATGATCACGTCCACGCCGGTCGCCAGCTCGAACGCGCGGATGTTGCGCCCCTCGCGGCCGATGATCCGGCCTTTCATCTCGTCGTTTGGCAACGCGACCGCCGAAGCGGTCGTTTCCGACGTGTGCTCGGCCGCGATGCGCTGGATAGCGAGAGCCACGATCTTCTTGGCCTCGCGGTCGGCGCTCTTGCGCGCCGCCTCGCGGATTTCGCGCACGCGGCTCGCGGCGTCGGCCTGGGCTTCTTCCTCGATCCTGCGAATCAGCTCGTTCTTGGCTTCTTCCGCCGACATGCCGGCGAGCTGCTCCAGGCGCCGGCGCTCCTCACTCACGAGCTGGTCCACTTCCATCCGGCGCGACTCGATCGTTTTTTCGCGCTCTTCGATGGCTTCGTTCCGGCGGGTGACCTCGCGCTCGCGCTGCTCGACCAGCTCGAACTTGCGCTCGAGCACGGTGCCTCGATCCTGGACGCGCTTCTCCTCGCGCTCGATCTCTTCGCGCCGCTTCTTGGCCTCGGCCTCCCACTCCTCGCGGAGAGCGATCAGCTCTTCCTTCCCCGCGACGACCGCGCTCTTCCGGAGGGTCTCCGCTTCGCGCCCGGCTTCGGCGACGATGCGCTGCGCCGCCTCTTCGGCGGTATCCTTGGCGGCGCGCTGCCTGGCTAGCTCGCTAGCCGCGCCCTTGCGTCGTCCAACAAAGAAAAACGCCGCGGCGGAGATGGCTACCAGTACAATCACGCCCGCGGCGATCAACGCCGTGTTTTCCATGCTGATCTATACCTCCATCGCGCCGGATGGTCGTCGCGCTTTTCGGCAAAGTTAACCCCGCCTCTTGGAGGGGGGGAGCCACGGCCGGATCTCATCGCTGAGCTTCTGCATGGCGCCGACCACCGAATACGAGGCCTCGCGCGCCTGAAACAGCTCGTCCGTGATCTGCAGGGCCGCCAGGATGGCTGCCTTGTGCTGCTCCACCACGTTCGTCGACTGCAGGACGCCCCTGATGGTCTTGTCCACGTGCTCGGCAACCGCCCGGGTGTGCTCGGGCGTGGCGTCGCTCCGGATCGAGTACTCGTCCCCGAGAATCTCGACCTTCACGACGTTCTTCTTGGCGCTCACTGCACGGCCTCGCTCTGCTCGCGCAGGAAGCGGACGCGGTCGAGCATCCCGTTGATCCGCTCGGTCGCGGCCTTGAGCCGACGGGTCAGGTCCTTGTTCTCGCGCTCCAGCGCGGCCAGCCGCTCGGGCGTCGGCTTGCTGGACGACGCCGCGGTGTCGATCTCCTTCAACCGGGCCTCGGCCTGGAGGGCGCGGCGGCGGAACCCGCTCAGCTCCTCCCCGAGATGGCGGACGAGCGACTCGAGCTCCTTGAACGCGGCTTTTTCAGGACGTGCGCTGTCTGACACCTAGCTCTCCCTCGAGCGCCTTTAGGAGCTTGGCTCGCCGTGCGTCGATCTCCTTGTCGCGTAGTGTGCGGTCCGGGTGGCGGAACGTCAATCGCCACGCGAGGCTGCGGTGCCCCGCGGCCACGCCCTGCCCCCGGAACTCGTCGAACAGCTCGAGCTTCTCCAACAGCTCACCGGCGTGCGCGCGAATCGTGTCGGCGATCCTTGCGGCCGGAAGCTCCTCGGGAACGACCAGGGCGAGGTCCACCTGCACGGCCGGAGTGACCGGCAGCTGCCGAGTAACGGTCCGATGGACACCGGGGACCGCGGCATTGGTGATATCCAACTCTATCCCGAACGCGGGCGCGGCCCAGGCGGGCGCGTCGAGCGGAACCTCGGTCACCAACCCGATGTCCCGACCACCGGCGCTGACCGTAAGACCGGCCGAGCCTTCATTCATACTGAACTTTAAGTCATCTATCCCAAATGCCGCAAGGGCAACAACTTCCGCAATCCATTTCGCGTCCCACAGATCGCACTGCGGCGGCTTGCTGTCGGTGAAATGCCGGGGCCTGCGGTCGCCCATTATGAGCGCGGCCACATGCCGTTTCTCATCGGGCCGCTCCCCCTCGCCGCGCGCGAAGACGGTCCCGATCTCGAACAGGCGGACGTCGCCCTGCATGTGCCCGAGGTTATGCTCGGCGCGGCGCGCCAGGGTCTCGAGGATCGAGTTTCGGAGATACGCCTCGTTCTCGGCGAGCGGGTTCCTCACCCGGATGTCGGTTCCCTTTCCCTCCGCCACGAAAGGCATCGGCCGGGCTTCCAGAAGACCTTCCGCTACCAGGGCTTCCCGGACCTTCCGCTCGACCAGCCAGAGCGGGGCGTCCGGCGACTCGCCAAGCCGGAATGGCCGCAGATCGGTGGAGACGCGGTCGTACCCGTGCAGCCGCGCGATCTCCTCGATCAGGTCCACTTCGGCGGTGACGTCGGAGCGCCAGCTCGGCACGGTCGTGCAGATAACCCCGTCGGTGTTGTCCAGCAGCTCGAATCCGACCGAGGCGAGATGGCCGGCCATCGCCTCGGCGGGGATGGGATCGCCGATCAGCGCGGCGGCGCGCGCGGGGCGGACGGACACGCGCTCACGCTTCCGGGGCGCGGGATGGACGTCCACGCCCGCCCCATCGACCCGTCCGCCGGTGAGGCTCGCGATGAGCGCGGCTGCCTGCGCGGCGAGCACGGGCACCGACTCGGGATCCACGTGCCGCTCGAACCGGTAGCTCGCGTCGGTGGAGATTCCCAATGCGCGGCGCGCGGCGCGGACCCGACGCGGGTCGAAGATCGCGACCTCGAGCAGCACGTCCGTGGTCGCGTCCGTGACTTCGCTCCCCTTCCCGCCGATCACGCCGGCGATCGCTTCTGCGCGCTCGGCACCCGCGATCACGGTCATCGAATCCCGTAGAGTTCGCTCGACACCGTCCAGGGTGACGAGCTTCTCGCCGGCCTTCGCGCGCCGGACGATGACGCGATTGCCGAACTTGCCGAGATCGAACGCGTGCATGGGCTGGCCGTACCCGTGCAGCATGTAGTTGGTGGCGTCCACGACGTTGTTGATTGGACGCGCACCGATCGCGACGAGGCGGCGCGACAGCCATTCGGGGCTGGGCGCGACCTTCACACCGCGGATGATCACCGCCGCGTACCGCTCGCACCCCTCGCGATCCTCGATGGTCACCGAGACGTCACCAGTCTTGCCGGTGGCCGACTGCGCGGTTGTTGGCGCGGTGACGCCGGTCACGTCCTGCCACGGCTCACCCGCGAACTCCTGGAGCGGGTCGCCGGTGGCAGCCGCCACCTCGCGCGCGATGCCGCGGTGCGACAACAGGTCGGGGCGATTCGGCATCACGTCCACGACCAGTAGCGTGTCGCCGGCTCCCACCGTCTCGAGGAAGGACGCGCCGGGGCTCGCGTCCGTCTCCAGCGCGAGAATCCCCTCATCGAGAAGCTGTTGGCTATTAGCTGTTGGCTGTTGGCTGAGCAGCAACTCGCGCGCCGAGCAGAGCATCCCGTTCGACACTACTCCGCGGATCTTTCGTTTCTCGATCTTGAGCCCGCCGGGTAGTGTCGCTCCCACCGGAGCGAACGGATACGACGTGCCCGCGGTGACGTTCGGCGCGCCGCACACGACGTCGAGCAGCTCGCCCTGCCCCGCGTCCACCTTGGTGATCCAGAGGTGATCCGACTCGGGGTGTCGAGCCGCTTCGACCACGCGGCCGATGACGATGTCGCGCAGATCCTGCCGCACCGGCCGCATCTCCTCGACGGTCGCGCAGCGCGACGTCAGCAGATCGCGGATCTCGCGCGGCGACAGCCCGGTGGGAACGAAATCCCGCAGCCACTCGTGCGAAACGTTCATCGCGCGAACTGCTGGAGAAAGCGCACGTCCGAGTCGTACAGCGTCCGTATGTCCGGGATGCCGTACCGTGCGAGCGCCATTCGCGCCGGGCCCATGCCGAACGCCCATCCGGTGTACCGCTCGGGATCCACCCCGGAAGCGGACAGCACTTCGGGGTGCACCATTCCGGCGCCGAGTATCTCCATCCAGCCGCTGCCCTTGCACGTCGCGCAGCCCGCGCCGCGGCAGATCGTGCACTGCACGTCCATCTCGGCGGACGGCTCGGTGAACGGGAAATAGCTCGGGCGGAACCGCGTCTTCGTCTCGCCGAACAGGCGCTGAGCGAAATGGGTGAGGGTCGCCTTGAGATCCACGAAGCTCACGCCCTCGTCCACGGCGAGCCCCTCTATCTGCGCGAACATCGGCGCGTGCGACGCGTCGAAGAAATCGCGCCGATAGACGTTCCCGGGAACGATGATCCTTACCGGGGCGCCGTACGTCTGGAGCGTGCGGATCTGCACCGGCGAAGTGTGCGTGCGCAACAGCATGTCGTCACCCAGGTACAGGGTGTCGTGCATGTCCATCGCGGGATGATCCGGCGGGAAGTTGAGCGCGGTGAAGTTGTACCACTCGGTCTCGGCCTCGGGGCCGAGCGCGACGGTGAACCCGATCTCGCGGAAGATCTGCTCCACTTCCTCGATGATGATCGTGACCGGGTGCTTGGCGCCGCGCCAGCGCGGCCTGGACGGCATGGTGACGTCCAGCGGCGCGGCCTGGCCGCGCGCGGCCGCGGCGAGCTCCGCTTCGCGCTCGCCAAGTCTTCCTTCGAGCAGCAGCTTCGTCCTGTTGAGGGCAGCGCCCGCGGCGCGCTTCTCCTCCGGCGAGAGCTTCGGCAGCTCGGCCAGGAGCGCCGTGAGTCTGCCGCTTTTCCGTCCGAGCAAAGCGGTGCGCGCAGCTTCGAGCTCGTCGCGCGATGTCGCGGCGGCGATTCGCTCGAGTCCTTCGCGTTCGAGTTGCTCTGCTTCCTTGACGAGATCCAAAAGAGCTCTTGGCTGTTGGCTATTGGCTGTTGGCGACCGCAAATGAAAACGGCTCCGCAAATCTATCGCGGAGCCGCTGAACCTCACCACATCGGCGCCGGGCGCCGACCAGTTACGCCGCCTTGATGGCCGAGCGGACCTTGTCGGCGATGGCCGCGAACGCTTCGGGCTCGCGCACGGCGAGGTCGGCCAGGACCTTCCGGTCGATCTCGATCCCCGCCTTCTTCAGTCCGTTGATGAACACGCTGTAGCTCATCTCGTGCTGGTGGGCGGCGGCGTTGATTCGCGTGATCCAGAGGCGGCGGAAATCCCGCTTCTTGTTCTTGCGGTCGCGGTACGCATAGCGCCAGCCGCGCTCGACGTTCTCCTTCGCGGCCTTCCACAGCTTGCTGCGCGCGCCGAATCCGCCGCGCGCGGCTTTCATCACCTGCTTCTTGCGCTTCAGTCGCGCGACGTTCGATCTGACTCTTGGCATTGCTGACTCCGGGTCTGTTATCTAAAAGCTGCTATTGGCTGTTGGCTATTGGCTGTTGGCTAAAGCCAACAGCAACCGCCTAGGCCTGCAGCAGCCGCTTCAGGTTTTTAGCTTCGCCGAGCGTGCCCACCGTGGTGGACTGCCGCAGGCGGCGCTTCCGCTTGGACGTCTTCTTCGTGAGGATGTGGCTCTTGAACGCCTTGTTGCGCTTCACCTTGCCGGTTCCGGTCAGGCTGAAGCGTTTCCGCGCTCCTCTATGGGACTTCATCTTGGGCATGTGTAGCTCTTGGCTATTGGCTATTGGCTGTTGGCTCGGTTGTCGGTGTCAGCCAATAGCCAACAGCCAACAGCCAACAGCTTGGTTCGTTTATTTCGGTGCCAGAATCATGATCATCAACTTCGCTTCGAACTTCGGCTCGCTCTCGACCTTCGCCACGTCCGCCAGGCTCTGAGCCACCCGGTCGAGCACCTGGCGCCCGAGCTCGGGGTGCGCGATCTGCCGGCCGCGGAACATCAACGTCACCTTCACCTTGTTGCCTTCACCCAGGAACTTCCGCGCGTGCCGGGTCTTCGTCTCGAAATCGTGCTCGCTGATGCCGGGGCGGAACTTCACCTCTTTCAGCTGAATCACGTGCTGCTTCTTCTTGGCCTGTCGCGCCATCTTCGCCTGCTCGAACTTGAACTTGCCGTAGTCCATGATCCGGGCGACGGGCGGGCGGGCCGTCGGAGCAACTTCGACCAGATCCAACCCCTGCTCTTCGGCCTGGGCCAGTGCGGCATCCACTTCCATGATCCCCAGCTGCGCGCCGTCGGCGGCAATTACGCGGATCGGACTGATGCGGATCTGTTTGTTGACTCGAACTCGTTTGGTCGTGTCCTGGATTGTCATTTACCTCACAGCGTTAAACAAAAAACGCGGACCCATTAAGGAGTCCGCGTAGACGGACGCTCCGCTTGAACGGAACGCCGCCATGGCTGGAACTCCTGCAGCACACCTCGAAACTACGCGAGGGCCAGAGGGTGGATCGAGCTGCCAGGCTCGACCGCTTAACACGTTGTCTGATATGAAACTAGCCTGATGCTGCCGCCCGGTCAACTTCGGACTGAGGACGGAGGACCCATGCGGCCTCAGGACCAAAAGCAACCGAGGATCTACGATTAAGTGAGGACTGAGGA
>CALMKE010000005.1 GCA_937867645.1 uncultured Gemmatimonadota bacterium
ACCGCGACGCCGCCCGTCTTCCCGGTGCCAGATTGCTAGCGAGCTGATCGGAATCGTGTAGCTGCGCGCCCTCAATCTCGTCTGGTCCAGATTACCAACACGCCACACCGCGCCGACCGGCCGCTGCTGAACTGAGCAGGAACCTGGCTCGGTTGGTAAACCTCGATCGCCTCTATCTCGGCAGGACGAAAGTCCGCGTTGATGCCCTGCTCGGAAGGCTCGAACTCCATTCCGTCAACGTAATAGCTCATCGGGCAATGCCCGCCGAGGCTCGCCGCTCGGCGCATCTGCGGGACATAGTTGACGCCCGTAAGCGACCTCATTGGCTGGAGCCGGATGCCGGGCGCTCCCCTCAGTAAATCCGTCAACTGCACCGGATGCTCCCGATCGATCCGCTGCCGATCCACGAAGATTGCGTTCAGCCGCCGTTTGCGCTCGCTGAATCCCGGCGCGGCAGCCGCGGATGTGCCTCGCTCGTCCGCGATCACTATGGACTCCAGTTGCTGGACCGCGGGCTCGAGCCGGATGGAAGCGATCACATCCCGATCGTTCCGTGCGTCGGCAACGAACCGCGCCGGCGCGTAGCCCAGCCGGCGGACATCGATGACGTGCGATCCTGTTGGCAGGGCGAAGCTGAAAGTACCGGTCGACATAGTGCGCACGACGCTCCCGGTGCCGACGATGCGCACTTGCGCTGCCTCGATCGGATTCTGGTTCTCGTCCATCACCGAACCCCGAACGATTCCTGTGCCCGGCTCTGTGCGCAGCGAAACACGCTCCGGCGTTATCGTGGCACGCGCGTCTGGCACCGCCCGCATTGATGTGACCGTGCGGCCGGTGGATCCTCGTATCCGCACGTCCGCAACGAGGAGCGCTTCCGATCGCCCAGGCGGAAATCTTAGTCGCCCATTGGGACCGTCAGGAGCTGCGGCCGTCAGTTCAACGATTTCGTCCAGGGGAATACCGCACAGGCGATAGCGCCCGTCCGGCTCCGACAAGGTCGATCCTTCCCGCATGGTCGTTTGCAAAACAGTTCTCGCATCACCGGTCCACCTTCCCGTCCAGCTCGCGGTGATTGCCGCACCCGCGACCGGATTACCTCGGTCATCGCGTACTATTCCGGTTACGGCTCCGAACCCCCCGCTTTGCACTCCAGGACACAGAACGGAAACAAGGGTGCCAATGGAAGGAACAGCAGCGACCGTACGCGTAACTTCATCGGCTCGAACGGATACGTCGATGCCTGGGAGGATGAGGCCCAGAGTGTCCAATCGCGGGTGAAAGAAAGTCAACGTAAACTCCCCTTCAGGGACGCCGGCTATCTCGAACGTGCCGTCGTCTCGTGTCGCCGTGACGAAGGCCGTTCCCATCAACGCAACCTCCGCCCCCGCTAACGCCCTCGATCGGGTGCTGTCGTACACGATCCCCCGAATCCTTCCTTCCCGAGCAGCGAACGTCCGCCCCGACGGCCCCAGTATCTCCACGACCTCGCCGCCCTCGTCGCGAAATCCTACCACCGTTGGATTACCGAGTGCCGTTTCCAGCCCCAGGTCGCCCTGACGGCGGAAAACCGCCTTGGGGATTTGGACAACCGGCATGCGAATTCGCCAGCGTTGCACCATCCAAATTCCCGTCGGGGTTTTCGTGAACTCTATGCGTCCGCCCACCTCTCTCGACTGGACGTTGCCTGGGAGCTTCGTGTACTGGTACTCGACGTGGCGCAGCTCTGCCGTCCGCTCGTCCACCCACAGCACACCCTCGATGCCCGGGAGCGGGTTTGTCCCGGCCGGCTCGAAAGCCACGCCGATCATCGACGCGGTCTGTCCCCTTCCGCGCTGAAGTCGGAAGCAGTAATTGTCCAGAAATTCCTCGGAAACCAACACTGCCGCGTCGGGAGCGTAATACCACGTGCCATCGCTCGTCGTTTGGACGAAGCCGCCCGTCGCTAAAGATTCTGGAGGGATGCTCACGAACGGGTTTTTCGTAACCCCCTCGCGTTGCGATCTTTCCTCCTTCCGCACTCGCTTGCGGCTGTCAAGATCACGTTCGTACTGAACGATTCGAACCCGCAACAAACCTTCGTCGGCGGCGAGATCCGTAGCCGCTTCCGGCTCGGAACATGGAATAGCTAGCGATAGATTCGGAGAGTGCGTTACCGGCGCAGTCTCCACTTCGTCCAGATAACGACAGTCTCGCAGTCCCCGAAGCTCTGGAACTCGCCCGGCGCCATTGTGCGTGAGTACACCTCGATCGCCGCCACTTCGCTCGGCAAGACAAAATCCCCCGGCGAACCGCCGCGCCACTGCTGGCCGTCGATGAAGAATCGCACGCAGCGATATCCCGACCCCTCCGGCTGCCCGCGGACTTCGTCGCCCACCACGCGCAATCCGCGAATTCCGGTAAAGAGGTGCTCCAGCCGCAGCGCGTTCCGGCGCTCGATGTCCGCCCGCTCGAGGTACTGGCCAGCGCCCTGCCGCTTTCTCCGGGTGAAGCCGACCTCGGCCAGCGCCGCGTCGCCGCGCGCCTGCACCCGCACGTCCTCCAGAACGGGAACATGCCGGCCGAGCGATACGCTCACGACCCTGCTCACGCTCGGCGTGAGGTTGACGGTCACCTGCGCCGGCAGGTAGCCGAGGCGGCGCACCAGCAGCGCCTGCGTGCCCGCGGGCTGCCCCTCGAGCGCGAACCGCCCGCCCGAATCCGTGACCGCAGCGGAGTTCCCCTCGGCGATGGAGACGTGGGCCCCCGCGACCGGCCTCCCACTCTCGTCGGTCACGACGCCGCGCACGCGCGAAGCTCCCGGCCGCGCCCGCGCCGAATCCCCCGCCGCCAGAGGTGGTTCGGGCGGTATGAGAAAGGTCGCCATCGCCATTGCGGAGCTGCCGAATGCAAGCTGAACGTACCCGGTGCGCTTCCCGCCGACCTCGGCGTACGCGTCGGCGGTGAGCCCCGCCGGCAGCCCGCAGATTCGGTACTGGCCATCGACGTCGGAAACGCCGACTCTCTGCTTGGGGTCGTGCCGAAAGCCGGTCTCCTTGCTCACGGCGAGCTCCACCCAGCCGAGAATCACGCGCGCTCCCGCGATGGGATCGCCGGTGACCGCGTCGCGCACC
>CALMKE010000006.1 GCA_937867645.1 uncultured Gemmatimonadota bacterium
AGCACCAGCAGCTCGCCGTGATGTCCGGCTTGCAGCTTGCGCGCGTTGAGCAGCATCACCCGCCAGCCGATCGCGGGGAAGTCGTGCGCCAGCTCGAAGTCGTTGAACACCGAGCTCATCGGCACGATGTCCTCGAGCAGAGTGCGCAGGGCGGGGATGTCCCACTGGCCGTTACCCAGCTCGTAGATCAGCCGGTTCTCGGTCTCCGCCAGCGAGACCTGGAAGGTCTGGTAGAACGCGCGGTTGCCGGAGCGGACCCGCAGCGTCGTGTCGAGAATGAGCAGCGGCTCGCGCACGGTGTCCACGATGTTCTGGGCGTACGTCTCGATGGCCTTGAGATCGGCCTCGACTCGCCGGCGCTCGGTCACGTCTTCCATGGCAAGCACCAGCAGCTCCTGGTGGCTTCCAGCGCGCAGCTTCCGCCCGTTCAGCAGCATCACGCGCCGGCCGATGATGGGGAACGTGTGCTCCAGCTCGAAGTCGTTGAACACCGAGCTGGTCGGGATCACGTCCTCCAGCAGTGTGCGCAGTGCTGGAATGTCCCACTGGCCGTTGCCCAGCTCATAGATCAGCTGCCCCTCCGTCTCCGCGCTCGTCACATGGAACGTCTGGTAGAAGGCGCGGTTGGCGCTCCGGACCCGGAGAGCGGTGTCGAGCATGAGGAGCGGCTCGCGCACGGTCTCGACGATGTCCTGGGCGTACGTTTCGATGTCTTCGACCAGCGGGGCGCTGCTTTTCATCTGCTACCTTAGATGCGGGATGGCAACATGCTCTGTACGCAATGAAACACATGTGCAACAGCCCCCGCTCGGTTCCGGAATCTTATTTCGACACCGAGATTCGCCCTGTCACGTAACCTGTTGATTGAGCTTGCCTTCGGGCAATGATCGGATAAATTACTTGAGCTATGGTAAAAGTCGCGCGCGTCCTCCCGGACAGCATTGCAGAGCAGGTGGGGATCCTTCCGGGAACGGAGCTGAGGTCCGTCAACGGACGCAAGCTGGCCGACTTTCTCGACTGGGAGTTTCTTACCGCCGATGACGAGCTGGTCATCGAAGCCGGACTTCCGGACGGCGACGAGATCGTTTTCGAGATCGAGCGGCCCGACGCGGAGTCCCTCGGCGTCGTGCTCGAGCCGCCCAACATTCGCCGCTGCGCCAACCGCTGCGAGTTCTGCTTCATCGAGGGCCTGCCGAAGGGGCTGAGGCGCTCGCTGTACGTGCGCGACGACGACTATCGGCTGTCGTTCGCTTACGGCAACTTTGCCACCCTGTCGAACCTCAAACAGCGCGACATTGACCGGATCCTCGAGTACCGCCTTTCGCCGCTGTACGTCTCCGTGCACGCGACCAACTGGGAAGCGCGCAAGGTTCTGCTCAACAACCCGCGCGTGCCGAACGTGGTCGAGCAGCTCACCTCGCTCGCCGCGGGCGGAATTCGCTTCCACTGCCAGATGGTGATTGTCCCGGGGCTGAATGACGGGGAAGTGCTCGAGGAATCGATTCGCGATCTCTGGAACCTGGGCGACGCGGTGCTGTCCTGCGCCGTCGTGCCCGTCGGGCTAACACAGTTCTCGCACCTGTACACGGGCGAGACGATGGACGCAGGGAACGCCACGCGAATTCTCCAGCGGGTCGAGGCATGGGGCGCCCGCGCTCTTCGCGAGCGCGGCGAGACGTGGATCGCGGGCTCCGACGAGCTGTACCTCCTCGCCGGCCGCGAGCTGCCGCCCACCGAGTTCTACGGTGAGTTCGCGCAGATCGAGAACGGCGTGGGCGCGGTGACGTACCTGCGCAAGCAGATGCGCGAGGGGCTCCGCCGCCTGCATCGTCTGGATGGACTGTGCATCGGCGTCGTTACGGGCAAGTCCATGGAGCCGCTCATGCCGGAGCTGCTGGCGGAGCTGCACGAAGTGACGGGCGCGACCTTCGAGCTTATCCCCGCAGTGAACACGCTGTTCGGGCCGGCGATCGGAACCGCTGGATTGCTCGTGGGCGCCGACCTGCGCGCCGCCCTCCAGTCGCGCACCGACCTCGACGTCGCGCTGATCCCCGCCGAGACGATCAACGACGACGGGCTGTTCCTTGACGACGACTCGCTGGAGGCACTGCGCGCCGCCATGCCGATGCCGGTCCTTCCGTCCTACGATTTCATAGACGTGCTCGAGCGCGCGCCTCTCGAAGCCGCGCTGGCAGCGTGAACATTCCCGTCGTGGCGATCGTTGGCCGCCCCAACGTGGGCAAGTCGGCGTTGTTCAACCGCATCATCGGCGACAACTCGGCCATCGTCAGCGATGAGGCCGGCACCACGCGCGACCGGCATTTCGGCCGCGCGGACTGGAACGGCCGCCAGTTCTGGCTGGTGGACACGGGCGGGTTGGCCGACGATCCGCGCATGCCGATGGACGTCGAGATCCGCCGGCAGGTGGACGAAGCCATCGCCGAGGCCGACCTGATGCTCCTCGTCGTGGACGCGAAGCAGGGCGTGCACCCAAGCGATCGGAAAGTGGTGGACCTGCTGCGCGATTCGCAGAAGCCCTGGCTGCTCGTGGCGAACAAGGTGGACAACCCCGTCAGCACGGACTTCTATGAGTTCTACGAGCTCGGCGCGGGCGATCCTCTGCCGGTGTCGGCCACCAACGGCAAGAACTCCGGCGATCTGCTCGACGTGATCGTGGAGAACATCCCGGCCGCGACCGAAGAGCCGCCGGACGAGCTACGCGTGGCCGTGGTGGGCCGCCCGAACGTCGGCAAGTCGTCGCTCGTCAACAAGCTGCTCGGCGAGGAGCGGCTGGTGGTCGCGGACGAAGCCGGCACCACCCGCGACGCTATCGACACCCCGGTCACCTACCACGGCCGTCAGATAGTATTCGTTGACACGGCGGGGCTCCGCCGGCAATCCAAGGTCAGCGACGGGATCGAGTTCTATTCCACGCTCCGCACCCGGCGCGCGATCGAGAGCGCGACGATCTGCGTGCTGCTCATCGACGCGGTGGAGGGATTGCACAACCAGGATCTCAAGATCGCGAACCTCGCGTGGGAAGCGGGACGCGGATTGATAGTGGTGGTGAACAAGTGGGACATCGCCGAGAAGGACGACAAGAGCGCGGCCAAGTTCCAGAAGGAAGCGGGTGAGAAAGCGCCGTTTCTCAAGTTCGTCCCATTCCTGTTCACGTCGGCGCTCACCGGCCAGCGCGTGCAGAAGCTGTTCGAGCTGATCCTGCAAGTTGACGCGGAGCGGCAGAAGCGCATCTCGACGTCGCAGGTGAACAACACGCTCGGCGAGCTGGTCGCGCGCAGGCAGCCGCCGCAGGCGGCCGGGCACGAGGTGAAGCTCAACTACGCTACGCAGGTGGAGACGGCGCCGCCGATGATCGCGGTTTTCGGCAACAATCCGGACAAGGTGCAGGAGCACTACATCAGGTACCTGCACAACGGGTTTCGCGAGGCATGGGGGTTCACCGGCAATCCGCTGAAGGTGGTAATGCGGCGCAAATCGGGCTGACGTGCATCCCGTCGCGGCTGTCGTGATCGCGTATCTGGTCGGGTCCATCCCGTTCGCGTACCTCGCGGGTCGCGCCCGCGGCGTGGACCTCCGGCAGCACGGATCCGGCAACCTCGGCGCGACCAACGCGGTTCGCGTGCTCGGATTGCCGACGGGCGTGGCGGTGTACGTGCTCGACACGTTGAAAGGGTTTCTGCCCGTGTCCGCGCTGGTCCCGCTGGTCATGGCCACCCGGCACGACCTCTGGGCGATCGCGATCGGAGTCGCGGCCATCGCGGGGCACGTGCGCCCGATTTACCTGGGGTTCCAGAAAGGCGGGAAGGGCGTGGCCACCGCGGGCGGAGTATTCCTCGCGCTCGCTCCGCTGGCGACGGTGCTGGGACTGGCGGTGTGGGTGCTGGTATTTCTCCCGAGCGGCTACGTTAGCCTCGCCTCGCTCGTGACCGCCGTTCTGTTCCCGCTCGCCGTGCTCGTCACGGGCACGCCGGCCCGGTCCGCGCTCTTCGCGGTGGCCGTCGCGATCGCCGCCTTCGTGGTGTGGACGCACCGGGCGAACATCGCGCGCCTGCGCCGCGGCGAGGAGCATCGTTTCCGACGCGGAAAGCGCGCGGCCGGCGAGACGCACCCCGCGCGGTCGGGAAGCTGAGCGTGCATCCCGAGAAGTGCGCTGTGATCGGGGCCGGGGCATGGGGCACCGCGCTGGCCGATCTCCTCGCCCGCTCGGGCAACGAGGTCGCGTTGTGGGCGCGCGAGGCGGACGTCGTCGAGAGCGTCAACGCCCGGCATGAGAACCGGTTCCTGCAGGGACACCGCGTGCACCCTTCAGTGCGGGCGTTCGCGAGCATCGACGAAGCGGTGCGTGGAGCGCGCGTCGCGATCTTCGTGACGCCATCGCACGCGCTGCGCGCCATCGCGAAGACCGCGAAGCGAGCGATAGCGAAGGACACCGTGATAGTCGTGGCGACCAAGGGGGTCGAGGAAGAAACTCTCGCGCTGATGAGCGACGTGGCGGAGGAAGAGCTGCATTCGCCGCTGGTGGCGCTGTCGGGACCGACGTTCGCGGCGGAGGTCGCCGCGGGTCAGCCCACCGCGGCGGTCGCGGCCTCCGAGGACGAGGCGACAGCGCTCGTCGCGCAGCGGATATTCAGTGGCTCCAACCTGCGCACCTACACGCACGACGACGTGATCGGCGTGGAGCTGGGCGGGGCGCTCAAGAACGTCATGGCGGTAGCGACCGGCATCGCGGACGGGCTCGGGTTGGGCTACAATGCCCGCGCCGCGCTGATCACCCGGGGCCTCGCCGAGATGACGCGGCTCGGCGTGGCGCTCGGCGGACGGCCGGCGACGTTCGCCGGCCTGGCGGGACTCGGCGATCTGGTGCTCACGTGCACCGGAGGGTTGAGCCGGAACCGCGCAGTGGGCGTCGCGATAGGAAAGGGCGGATCGCTGGAAGCGGCGCTCGCGGGAAAAGAAAGTGTGGCCGAGGGAGTGGTGACGACTCGCAGCGCGCGCGCCCTGGCGGCGCGGGAGGGAGTGGAAATGCCGATCGTGGACGCCGTTTACCGCGTGCTGTTCGAGGGCGAGCCCGCGCAGGACGCGATGCGCGCGCTCATGGCGCGCGAGCTACGGCCGGAGGGAGATTGATGGCCTCGCAGCGCAAGGGCAACGGGGGCGGGAACCAGGTGCGCGAGTTTTTCTCCATCGGTGACGTGTGCGGGCTCACCGGCCTCAAGCCGCACGTGCTCCGGTACTGGGAGAGTCAGTTCAAGTTTCTGAGCCCCGCCAAGAACCGCTCCGGCAACCGCGTGTATCAGCGCAAGGAAGTCGAGCTGATAATGCTGGTGAAGCACCTGCTGTACTCCGAGAAGTACACGATCGACGGCGCCCGGCAGAAGATCGAGGACCACCGCAAGGCAGGTGAGCTGCGGGCCGTGGCGCGCGCGGCACTGGATTCGCAAACAGTCGGCTCGATGGAGCAGGACCTCAAGGAGATTCTCGCGCTACTCGACGGAACCCAGCCTACCAAATGATCAATAAGGTTCTCGCCATCATTCCGGCCTACAACGCGGGCGAGCTGCCCGCCAAAGTCGCGCTCGGGCTGAAGAACGCGCTCCCCGACGCCACGATTCTCGGAATAGACGACGGCTCGACCGACGAGACCAGGTCGGTGCTGCGCCAGGTGTGCGACGACATGATCGAGTTCGACGTCAACCGCGGGAAAGGAACCGTGCTCCGCGCCGGCTTCGCGTACGCGATCGAGAAGGGGTACGACGCGGTGCTCACGATCGACGCCGACGGACAGCACGACCCCGCCTTCGCGCCCGCCATCGTCAAGGCGCTCGACAACGCCGACATCGTGATCGGCGCGCGCCAGATCAGCGGCAAGGCGGTGCCGTGGCACAGGCGCATCGCCAACATCATGTCGTCGGCGACGACGCGCGCGATCGCGAAGGTGAACATCAGCGACAGCCAGTCCGGCTACCGCGCGTTTCGCGTCGAGGTCCTGAAGAACGTGCACGCGGTGGGCGACCGGTACGACTACGAGCAGGATTTCCTGTTCCGCGCGGCGCGGCAGGGCTACCGCTTCGCCGACGTTCCGATCTCCACGGTGTACGGCGCGCCCAGCCATTTTCGCGCGGCGGTGGATGCATGGCGCATCATCAGGGTCCTCTGGCGGCACAAGGCCGGCATCTTTCGCTAGTGCGCATACTTCTTTCCAACGACGACGGCGTCTTCGCCCACGGCCTAAAGTGTCTGATCCAGGCGGCTGAGCCGCTGGGTGAGGTGATGGTAGTCGCGCCGGATCGGGAGCAGAGCGCGGCGAGCCATTCACTCACGCTCCACCACCCCGTGCGGCCGAGGAAGGTTGACGAGCGCACCTGGCAGGTAGACGGCACGCCGACGGATTGCGTGATGCTCGCCGTCGAGGCGCTGCTGCCGGAGCGTCCCGACTTCGTGATCAGCGGGATAAATCACGGGCAGAACATGGGCGAGGACGTCCTGTACTCGGGGACGGTGGCGGCCGCGATGGAAGGGCTGTCGCTCGGCATCCCGTCGTTCGCCATCTCGTTCGCGGGGGGCGACCTCCGCGCGGACACCGCGATGCTCGACGATCAGATCGAGCCGCTGTCGGCGCTGCTGCGCCACCTCACGAGCCTGCCGTCTTACCCGAGCGACACGCTGTTCAACATCAATCTTCCGCCGGTGAGCGCGAAGGAGATCAAGGGCGTACGGCTCACGCGGCTGGGGAGGCGCGTGTACTCGAACTCGCTGATGCCGATGAAGGATCCGTGGGGCCGCGACATCTTCTGGATCGGCGGCGGATCCATCGAGTGGTCCGGCGAGGATGACTCGGATTTCCGCGCGATCGCGGACGGCTACATCTCGCTCACTCCGCTCTCGCTCGATCTCACGCACGACAAATGCCTGAACGATCGGGAAAGCTGGTGGCGGGAGCTGTAGAGCCCGAGTTTCGCGGGCCTCGCAGGCGGCTCGTCGAGCAGCTGCAGGAGCAGGGTATCCGCGATCTCGCCGTGCTCAAGGCGATAGACGAGACGCCGCGTCACCTGTTCGTCCCGAAGGCTGTGCGGCACCGCGCGTACGAGGACTCGGCGCTCCCGATCGGCAACGGGCAGACGATCTCCCAGCCGTCCATCCACGCGCGGTATCTGGAGCTGCTGCACCTCACCGGCACCGAGAAGGTGCTGGAGGTCGGCACGGGCTCCGGCTACCAGACGGTGCTGCTGTCGCACCTGGCGGCGCAGGTGTTCTCGATCGAGCGGGTAGCTCCGTTGCTGGAGAGCGCCCGCGCGATCATTCAGCAGCTGGGAGCGCGGAACATCTCGCTGCTCCTGGGCGACGGCACGCTGGGCTGGCGCCAGTACGCGCCGTACGACGCGATACTCGTGAGCGCGGCGGCGCCCGACGTCCCGCAGGCGTACGTAGAGCAGCTCGCCGAGGGCGGACGGCTGCTCATCCCGCTCGGCGATCGCGAAGAGCAGATACTGTATCTCATGGTGAAGCGCGGCGACAGGCTCGAGCGAAGGGAGATCGCTCCCGTGCGGTTCGTGCCGCTCGTCGGCAAGCACAGCTGGGAAGAATGACTGAGGACGCAGGACTCAGGACCCATGCGGCCTCAGGACCAGGAGCCACTGAGGAACTGCGATTGAGTGAG
>CALMKE010000007.1 GCA_937867645.1 uncultured Gemmatimonadota bacterium
AGCACGACGTCGGCCTGCGACACCATCCCCACGAGCGAGCCGCGCTCGTCCACGATCGGGATCCGGCGCACCTGCTCGCGACCCATCGTCTCCATCACGTCTTCGACCGCGGTGTCGGCGCGGCACGTCTTCACGTTCTCGCTCATCGCCTCGCTCACGGGGCAATCCGGCGAGGCGTGTCCTTCGGCAACGTGGCGCACGGTGATGTCACGATCGGTGATCACGCCCACCAGCCGGCGCGAGCCTTCCTCGGTCACGACGGGCAGCACGCCGACGTTGTGATCCTTCATCAGACGCGCGGCTTCTTCCATTGATGTCTGCGGCGTCACGCACACGGGGTCCGCGGACATTATGTCCTGAGCTTTCATGGTTCCTCCTGGGGATTTCTTCGAGCTCCAGCCAGGAGAGAACAGCAACGGTTATGCCGAACGGAACTGCGCTGCGTGCTGCGTGCTGCGTCCTAGAGCGATCACGGCGGTTGAGGGCTCCTGCCATCCCACTGACACGGGAAGCCAGTGGTCGCAAAGGCGCTGACGTCCGCCCGAGGACGTGACAGGACGCAGCACGCAGCACGCAGCGCACTTCAGGCGCTTACACCGGAAACAGCATCTCCCTGTACTTCGGCAGCGGCCAGAACTGATCCCCCACCGTCAGCTCCAGCTCGTCGCAGACATGGCGCACCTCGGCCATGCAGCGCGCGCCCTCGGATGTCAGGAATCCGGCCTGCTTGCGCGGATCGTCGTGCTGCTCGTTCGCCTTGTCGATCGCGGCGGACAGCTCGTTCCTTCCCTTGGTCAGCCGCTCGATCATGCGGCCCACCGCGTTGGCGGCGGCCACCTGCGGAATCACTTCGATTCCGCCCGTCTTCGCCTGTGCCGCGGCCTGCGCCAGCGAGCCCGAATAGGCGTACGCCGCCGGCAGGATCATCGTGTCCACCACCTCGCGCAACGCGGCGAGCTCGATCAGGATGTCCTTCGAGTAGCGCTCCAGCCGGATGTGGTAGCGCGAATCCAGCTCCTCGTTGGTGAGAATGCCGAGATCAACGAACACCCTCCGCGAGCTGTCCGTCACCAGCTGGTCGAGCGCGTCGGGGCTGCGGCGGAAGTTCGGCAGCCCGCGCTTCTCCGCCTCCTTCACCCACTCGTCGGAGTAGTTGTTCCCCTCGAAGCGAACCGGCGTGCTCTGCTTGAACGATTCGCGAACCACCGCGAGCACCGCGTCGTCCCGCGATTTCGTCTTCTTCATTTCGGCGCGCAGCTTCTCCGTCAGCTCGCCGATCGCCTCCGCCACGGCCGCGTTCAGGATCATCACCGGGAACGCGATGGACGCGCTCGATCCCACCGCGCGGAACTCGAACTTCTGCCCGGTGAACGCGAACGGCGACGTGCGGTTGCGGTCGGTGTTGTCCCGCTGGATCTCCGGGAGCTTGGCGACTCCGAGCTTGATCATCGCCTGCTCCGCGTTCGCGGTCGCCTTGCCCGTGCTGATCTCGTCGATCACGCGCGTCAGCATGTCGCCCATGAACGCGGAGATGATGGCGGGCGGCGCCTCGTTGGCCCCGAGCCGGTGCTCGTTGCCGGAGGACGCGATGCCGGCGCGCAGAAGTCCCGCGTGCTTGTGCAGCCCCTGGAGCGCGGCGGCGAGGAAGATCAGGAAGCGCACGTTCTGGTGCGGAGTATCGCCCGGCTTCAGCAGGTTGGCGCCGTCCAGCCGCGGATCGTCCGACCGCACCTGCATGGACCAGTTGCAGTGCTTGCCGCTGCCGTTGATGCCCGCGAACGGCTTCTCGTGCAGCAGCGCCTGCAGCCCGTGCCGCAGCGCGACGCGCCGGAGGGTGGACATCACCAGCATGTTGTGATCGCACGCGACGTCCGTCTCCTCGAACACGGGCGCCATCTCGAACTGGCAGGGCGCGACCTCGTTGTGCCGCGTCTTGATCGGGACGCCGAGCTTGTACAGCTCGTACTCGACCTCCGCGATGCACGCCTGCACGCGCTCCGGGATTCCGCCGAAGTAGTGGTCCTCGAGCTGCTGTCCGCGGGCCGGCTGCGCGCCGACGAGCGTGCGGCCCGCCATCACCAGATCCGGACGCAGCGCGAACTGCGTGCGATCGATCAGGAAGTACTCCTGCTCCGGTCCGAGGGTGGTGTACACGCGGTGCACGTCGTCGCCCAGCAGCTCGAGCAGCTCGACCGCCTTCTGCGACAGCGCGTCGGAGCTGCGGAGGAGCGGCGTCATCTCGTCCAGCGCCTCGCCGTTGTAGCCGATGAACACCGACGGGATGCACAGCGTGCGCACGCCGGCCCACTCCGCGATGAACACGGGCGACGCGGGATTCCACGCGGTGTAGCCGCGCGCTTCCCACGTCGCGCGCAGTCCGCCGGAGGGAAAGCTCGACGCGTCCGGCTCGCTCTGGATCAGCTGCTCGGCGGAGAACGCCTCGAGCGGATTGTGCTCGGCGTCGAACGAGAGAAACGCGTCGTGCTTCTCCGCGGTCAGTCCCGTCTGCGGCTGGAACCAGTGCGTGAAGTGCGTCGCTCCGCGCGAGATCGCCCAGTCTTTCACCACCTGCGCGAGCACGGGCGCGACGTCGGTGTCGAGCTTCTTACCCCAGCGGATGGACTCGATCAGCTTGGTGAACACTTCCCGCGGCAGCTTGTCGCGCATCTGCCGCGCGCCGAACGTGTTGCAGCCGAAGTACTCAGAGATGCGGTGCGAGTCGCCGCGGTCGTTGAGCAGCACCGAGCGCGTCGCGAGATCCTGGATGGCGGCGAGTCGTGGAGTTGGCATTCTATGCGACGATTGTGGCGAGGGGTGGGAGCGGCGGCGGGAGAAAACTGGCGCGGTGCATCGAGCTGAAAGCTACTAATTTGTGCACGTGATTCCACCCGACAGTTTGTCCGACCGCCCGGCGGGCGGAGACGACCTCGCGCTGATCCGGCGGATCGCCGACCGCGACCCTCTGGCTCTGTCCGCGCTGTACGATCGGCATGCGCAGGCGATCTACTCCCATGCCTTCCATCTGCTCGGCGACGTCGCCGAAGCCGAAGACGCCCTGGAAGAGACGTTCTGGCGGGTGTGGCGCCGGGCGGGCGGCTACGACGCCTCCGTCCCGGACGTGGCCACCTGGCTGCTGCTGCTCTGCCGCCAGCTGGCGACCGAGCGGCTTCGCGGGAAGAAGCGGCCGTACGACAGTCTGCTGGAAGACACCACCGGTCTTGTTGCCGGCGAGGAGAAGTTCTTCCGCGGCGCGAGCCTGGAGCGCGCGAGAGTGGCCACCGCGCTGGCGACGATTCCCGCGGATCAGCGAAAGGTCCTGGAGCTCGCGTTCTTTCGCGGGATGGGGCCGGCGGAGGTCGCGGCTGCCACCAAACAGTCGCCGGAAACGGCCCGGACCAGACTGCGCGTGGCGATTCGGAAGCTGCGCGACGCGCTGGCCGAGCCGGTGCAGCCGCCCCCGCCCCCCGCTGCCGCCGCCCCGGAGGTCGCGCCATGACCCTGGATCTGGCGCACGAGCAGGCGGCCGACGAAATCGAAGCGGTGGCTCTCGGGATCGCGACCGACGAGGTCGCGCAGGGCGTGGCGGCGCACGCCGCGGGCTGCCAGGAGTGCGCGGCTGAGCTTCGCGGCTTTCTCCACGTCGTCACTGCGCTCGCGACTCTGATCCCGGACCGCCAGCTCAATCGCGGACATTCCGCGGGAATCAAATCCCGCCTGATAGCCAAGACAGGGGCGGCGCAGGACATGGCAGCCGGGCGTAAGGGCCCGCTCGTCGAGCCGCCGCGCGCTCCGGAGCCGCGGTCACCGATCGTGCGACCGGCGCGGGTCGAGGCCGACCCCGCGCGTGAGCCGCAGGACCGGAGCAGCATGCCGATGTGGATCGCAGTCGTGGCGACCCTCATCGCGCTCGGGTCGCTCGCGGCGCTGTGGAAGTCGAGCGGCGACGACACGATCCAGGTGCCGGGCGCGAGCGACGACACACTGTCGGCTGACTCACGGGTGGCGGAGCTGGAGCGGCTGGTCGCGGAGAAGGACACGACGATCGCATCGCTGTCCGGTCCGGGCGTGCGGATCATCGGGCTGTTCAATCGCGAGGCGCGCGAGCCGCTCGGCCGGATGTTCTGGGACCGGCGTAACGACCGGTGGACTCTGTTCGTTTACAGCCTGCGGCAGCCGCGCCCCGGCAGGGTGTTCCAGGTCTGGCTCGGAACGGACGAGGGCCGTGTGCCGCTCGGCACCTTCCAGCCGGCGGCGAACGGGACCGCGACGCTGAGCGCGCGGTACTCACTCCCGCTCGCCGCGCTCAACACTGTGTCCATCAGCGAGGAAGACGCCGGCGGGGGCGCGCGGGCGCCGACCGGCCCTGTGGTTCTGGCCGGGGCGCTGCGCTAGCTAGCTCCGCTTCCGTCCGCCGCGCTTCGAGGAGCTGCGCTTCGAGGAGCTGCGCCTGGACGAGCTCTTTTTCCGCGGGACCTTCTTCCCCTTGGAGCGCGCTTCCGACAGGCCGATCGCTATCGCCTGTTTCCGGCTTTTGACTTTTCTGCCGCTGCCGGATTTCAGCGTTCCCTTTTTGCGGCGGCGCATCGCGCTCTCCACGTCCTTGCTCGCGCTCTCTGAGTACTTCCGTCGGGAGGATTTTTTCGCGGCCATTCTGCGTCCCTCGCTGGTGGAGTTTTCGATCAGGCGCGGTTCGTGCAAAACGCACACCCGCACATGACGAAGCGCGAGGGTAACGAGCGGGCCGCGGCCGAACGGCTGACGTCCGGCATTCACCCCGAGCCGGCGCGGCTGGTGCTGGAGCGCTGCCTCACCGGTGATCTGCCGCCGTCGCTCGCGCTGCGCGAATTATTCGAGCTGACGGAGGAGCCCGAGCGTGTCCGCTCGCTCGTGGACCAGGTCACCGATCGCGCGGCGGCACTCTCCCGCGCGGGCGATCGCCTGCTGCAGGATCGGGTGGACGAGCTGACTCAGCTCGTGGTCGAGCCGGAGAAGCCTTACTGATTTTCGCGCTCCCGGTGCTCCCGGCGATCGCCATGACGCCGGTCGCCGTGACGCGGGCGGTACCATCGCACCGTGAAGAACAGGGCGAAAGCCGCGAGGATCCAGTAGCCGGGGACGAGCAGGTCGCGCGCGGCGGGCATGGCCCGGCCGATCGAGTACAGCCCGGCTCCGATTGCCAGTACGGCCAGCCAGAACCGGATCAAACCGCCGGTGCGCCTCGCGGCGACGCTTGGTTTCTTCATGGATTCCTGGCCGGGACCGGGGTTGGGGACCGTTTCGCGCGGAGGGGCATATCAGTCATGGTATGCCGGGTGAATTGAATCGGTTTGGCGCGGGATGCGTAGCTCCTCCCAATCCATTTGCTTTGGATAAACGGTCGTCTAGCTTCCATGCCTTCGGCCCCTCACGCTCGAGATCAGACAATCATATGGT
>CALMKE010000008.1 GCA_937867645.1 uncultured Gemmatimonadota bacterium
GAGGACAGCTGGCTCGTGGCGATGTTCCATGAGATGCGCGAGCGTGACGTGGTCGAAGGACTGCTGAGCTGCCCGGTGTGCGAGGCGCGGTACCCGATCACTGGCGGAGTGGCGTGGTTCGACCTGGAGCCAGGCGCCGCAGCCGGGACGGATGTGGGAGTGGAGGCGGATGGGATGCGTGCGGCCGCTTACCTCAACCTGGTCGAGCCGGGCGTGGTGCTGCTGGAAGGGGAGTGGGGCGGAGCGTCGGAGGCGGTCGCCGCGCTCGACTGCACCGTCATCACACTCAATTTCGCGGCAGGCGCCGGTGGCGCGAAAGTGTCGCGGATCCGAGCGAACGGTACGGTGCCGCTGGCGCGCGAGTGTCTGGACGGAATCGCGCTGGCTTCAGACGAGGCCCGGCTGATGGAGAGCGCGGCGCGGGCGGTGAAGGTCGGAGCGCGGATGATCGCGCCGGCGGCGGCTCAGCTGCCGGTGGGGATGGTCGAGCTGGCGCGGGATGAGAAGTGGTGGGTGGGGGCGCGAGAGGGGCTAAATACCAGTGCGCCCGTACAGATCGCGCGACGGTGATCTGAAGAGAAAACGGGTTCGGGTAACAGGTTTTAGGCTGTTGGTTCCCGGTTAACGCCCCGGCTCCGGGTGGACGGTATTATGTGAGTGGTTTCTGGTGGCCTACCCCAAACCGGCAACCGGTTGCCGGCAATCCAGTCAGTCAACCGGTCACCGGTAGCCGACAACCTGTTACCCGAACCCGTCGTCGACTTTTACTGACTTTCTGTTGGTGCCGGCCCCGCGTACAACGCATCAATCGCCGCCCGGTTCTTCGCCTCCACGACGTTCCTTCGCACGCTCAGCTTCGGCGTGAGCTCCCCGCCGTCAATCGAGAAATCGCGCTCCACCAGCGCCAGCTTCTTCGGCATCTCGTACCGTGCCAGCCCCGCGAGCACCGTCGCCATCTCCCGCTCGTACAGCTGCTGCACGCGCTTCTCCGCGATCAGCGCCTTGTGGTCGGCTGCCTGGATTCCCTGTTCGCGCGCCCAGCGCTCGAGGTTCTCATAGTTGGGCACGATCAGCATCACCGGGAACTTGCGCTTGTCGCCGAGCATCACGGCCTGCGCGACGTACTTGCTCGACTTCATGCGATGCTCGATCGGCGCGGGGGCGATGTTCTTTCCGCCCGCCGTCACGATGATGTCCTTCTTCCGGCCCGTGATCGTGAGAAAGCCGTCCTCGAGCTTGCCGAGGTCGCCGGTGTGGAACCAGCCGTCCGGCGTGATCGCTTCACGCGTCTCTTCGGGACGGTTGTAGTACCCCCGCATCACGTTCGGCCCGCGGGCCAGAATCTCCTCGTCGTCCGCGATGCGGACTTCGACACCGTCGATCGGCCGGCCGACGGTGCCGATGCGGATGTCATCCGGCGGGTTCACCGAGATCACCGGCGAGGTCTCCGTCAGCCCGTACCCTTCGAGAACGGGAAGCCCCGCGGCGAAGAAGAACTTGTTGATCTCCGGATCGAGCGGCGCCGCGCCGGACACGAAGTAGCGGATCCGTCCTCCGACGGCGGCCCGCAGCTTGGAGAACACGAGCTTCTGCGCGAGCGCGTAGCGCAGCGCGAGCGATCGTCCCGGCTTGCGCTTCGCGAGCGTCTCATTGGCCCACTGGTCGCCGACGCCGCGCGCCCACAGGAAAATGCGGCGCTTGACCCCGCTCCCCGTCATGGCCTTGTCCCGCACCGAAGCGTACATCTTCTCGTACAGCCGCGGGACCGCGAGCAGTATCGTCGGCCGCACCTCGGTCATGTTCCCGCGCACGGCCTCGATGGACTCGGCGTACGCGATGCGGATGCCGAGCGTCAGCATCAGGTAGTGGCCCGCCATGCGCTCGAACGAATGCGCCAGAGGGAGGAGGCTGAGGCAGCTGTCGTCGCCGACGAAGGGAAGGACCGCGGCCGACGCAACGACATTCGAGTGGAAATTGTCGTGCGTCAGCATGACGCCTTTAGGGATTCCGGTCGTGCCCGCCGTATAAATGATCGTGGCGAGATCCTCCGGTCGCGCGGCCAAAGCGTCCGCCCGGTACGCGGCGATGGATTCCGGCGTCTCGTTCGCCCGGCCACGCGCCTCGAGCTCCGCCAGCGTCATGTCCGCGTGGCCGCCGGTAGGCACGAAACTGATAACGGTCCTGAGATCCGGCGCCTCCGCTCGAACCGATTCGATCTTGCGCGCCTGGGCGGTCGTGGAGACGAAGATCGCGACGGCCCCGGAATCGCGCAGCACGTGCACGACCTGATCGGCCGGCAGCGTCGGGTACACCGGAACGTCCACGAACCGACCGGTGAGGCATGCGTAGTCGGCGATCGCCCACTCCGGCCGGTTTTCCGACAGCAGCGCCACGCGGTCGCCGGGCCTGGCGCCGAGTGACTGCAGTCCGCGGGCGACGTGCCGCACGCGATCGCCGAGCTCCGCGTGCGAGATGGGTATCCATCGCCCGTCGCGCTTGAAGCGCAGCGCGTCGGGCAGTCCCCGCTCGAGCGCGTCGAAGAAAAGCCTGTTCAGCGTGTCTGGCGCCGGCGCCGGTCCGCCGCGTGCCGATCTCTCCTGGCTCATTCGAATCGTCTCATTGAACGCGCGGCCTCACGTGCAGCACGAGCCGCAGCGGACTTCCCGCGATGTGCGTACCGCGCTGTCGCGCCCGCGCGAACACAACGATGGAATCGGCGGGGCTGGTCAGGCCAGCGGGGAAAAGCCTGATCTTCCGGGCCGCGATGCCGCCGGCGGACGTCGTATCCACGGTGGAACGGCGCTGGGCCTCGTTCTCGAGCCGCGCTTTCGTCGAATCCGCCGGCGTTCCCAGCGTGAACGTGACGATCCAGTCGCGCACTGAAGGGTTGGGTGTGCTCGCCTGATTCACGACGCGAACCGAGAGATCGCCGGACACGTTCAGCGTGGTGTCGGTCACCGAATAGCGCAGCGTGTCGATCGGTCCCGACGGCACAATGGCGTCCGGCCGCGGCACGACGCTCAGCCGCAGAGGCGCGCTTTGCAGGCCGCCGATGAAAGCGACGACGCGCGCCGCGGTGTCGGTCTGCGCGCCGCCGACGACTACCCCGGTCACGCTGTCCACGCTGATCACGCGCTCGAGGGCGGCGTACCGCACGGGCGCGTCGAGGATCACTTCGTTGTCGGAGTTGAATGCGATGGCGCGGAGCGGAGCCGCGATCCCGCTCGTGTCGCGCAGGGTGTCCTGCGCCACCACGGCGGGGAACGGCAGCGCGCTGAACTCGAGCGACGTGACCGTGTTCGGGCCGGTGTCCGCGTCGCCGCAGGCGACGCCCGCGAGCGCCAGCGCCGCGAGCCGGCGGCGGGACATCACTCGAACCGCTCCACCAGGATCGAGGCCAGGTGCGTGTACGCGAGCGCGGCGGGATCGGCCGGCGTGCGGAGCACCACGGGCTGGCCGGCCGCGAATGCGTCCGCCGCCGCCGCGGTGCGCGGGATCGTGACGTCGAATACGAGGTTGGACGGCAGGTGCGTTCGGACGTAGTCCACCACGCGCTCGCTCGCCGGATTGTCGCGCTCGTGCATGGTCAGCAGCAGCCCGTCCAGCGTGAGCTTCTCGTTGCCCTGCACGATGTCCTGGATCGCGCGCAGGATCTGCGGCGTCGTCTGCAGCGCGAGCGGCTCGCACTGGAGCGGAACGATCACGTGATCGCTGCCTTCCAGCACCCGTCGCGTCACCGGGCCGAGCCCGGGCGGACTGTCCACCACGACCACTTCACAGCGCGCCTTCGAAGTCTCCAGCAGCTCGGGCAGCACGCTCGTCTCCGAGACCAGCTCCTGATACCGCACGTGATCCACTTCGTCGGTGACAGTCCCCGCGAGCATGACGCGGAGCCACGGCAGCGCGGTCGGAAGAATCACGTCGCGCAGCGGGCGCGCGCCGTTCAGGTAATCGGCGAAGCCCACCGTCGGATGGCCGCGGCGGAGGCCGACGCCGTATCGCACCGATCCCTGGGGGTCCACGTCTATGATGAGCGTCTTCATGCCGCGCTTCGCGAACGCCGCGGCGAGGTTCACGGCGGTAGTCGTCTTGCCTACGCCGCCCTTCTGGCTGACGACGGATAGAACGTGACCCACTCAGTCCCCGTCTGCTGACGGCGGTACGTTGTCGAGCTCGTTGCGGCCGGCCGAATCACCGCCGCTGGAGGTGAGTTGGTCGAGCGTGGCCCGGGCGTGCGCGATCCAGCGCTCCGCGTCCGGCCCGGTGGGCGGGTTCATCAGGAACGCCTCGAGGTGGTAGGCGGCGTCCGCGGTCGAGCCGCGCTTGAGCAGGAGGAACGCGAGACCGTAGTGCGAGCCCGAGAGGGTAGGCTGGATCTCGAGCGCGCGCTTGTAGGCGCGGATCGCCTCTTCCTGGCGACCGGTCTTGGAGAACGCGATCGCCATGTTCTGGAGCGCGCGATAGTTGTTGGGCTGGTCGCGAAGCGCGAGCCTGTACGAGGTCAGCGCCGCGTCGTAATCGCCCTGGCGCTCGAGCGCGAGCGCTTCGCCCAGATAATCGACGGTTTGGGCTCTTGCCCCTTTTTTCGAGCCTCCGCCCGAGAGGCGACTCCACCATGACATGATTCGTTAAGCTATTGCCGGAGCGTGACATCCGCTATCGTGCGCCACGCTCCCCGGCTAGCTTTCGAAAACCCTGTAGGAAGCCACCGCGAAGGGATCGCCAATGTCGCCACGCCGTTACTCAGTCGATCCGTCCAAGGGTGTTCTCCACGTCGAGTGGCCGCTGTTCGGCGAGCTGTCCCGGGCCCTCGCGCTCAAGGTCGCGCGCAGCTACGACCCCGAGGTCGTGCTCGGCGTGGCCACGGCCGGCGTGGTTCCGGGCGCCGTAGTCGCGGCCATTCTGCACCGCGAGTTCCATTCGATCGTCGTGAGCCGCAGCCTCGCCGCCGAAACCGTGCGCGAGACTCCGCAGGTGCTCTCCGCCGCGCCGCCGGCCGTGCGGGGGAAGCGAGTTCTGATCGTGGACGAGACCTGCGATCAGGGCGACACGATGCGGCTCGCGGTCGGAGCCGTCGTGAACGCGGGGGCGGCCGAGGTGCGGACCGCGGTGAGCTTCAAGACCGGGTCGTACGTTCCGGATTTTCACGCGCTGGCGACCGAGAGCACGATCGTGCTGCCATGGGATCGCGAAGTTCTGGTCAACGGGGAGCTGGTGCCGAATCCGTTGTACAAGGACGCGATCGAGGCTCCTGGTGCTTTCCCGGCGGAATCCTAGCTGTTGGCAGTGGGCTGTCGGCCGTCGGCGATCGGACAACAGCCATTTGGACGGATGGATGTGAGAGGCAGTCCCTGCGTTGATCCGTCTCCGGTTCAGTTATCCGATAGCCGATAACTGATAGCTCAGAGCCAACAGCCCGGATTCCGCCGGTCGAACTCCAGGAACCGCGTTACCCCTTGTCGCCCGCCTCCGCACTGATCTCAGCGTAAATGGAGTCCACCATTTCCGGCGTTCCAATCACGAACCGGCACGATCCGCCGGAGCCGAGCTCCGCGCACTCCAGCTCCATGACGCCCAGCTCGTAACCGGCTAGCGCGGCGAAGAAGCCGTGCAGCAGGCCGGTGGTGAGGTGGCAGCCCGACTGCTCGCCGTGCTTGCGCCGGGTTTCCCAGCAATCGGCGATGCTCACCTCGATCAGCGCGTCCGAGTTGGAAGCGACGGAGACGTCGCCCCAGCCGCAATACCCGAGAAACTCCGCGGCCCGCTCCCGGAAGACGTCCACGGGCAGATCGGCGAGCTCGTCTGTCGCCGATTGTTTCGACCACTGCGCGAACGCGTCGAGCAGCGCGTTGCCGCCGGCGTCGCCGGCCGCGCGCAACGTCTCCATGTCGGCTTCGCCGGGAAGGTCGATCAGGAGGTGCAGCACTTCGCGCGGCATGGAGACCACGCCGTTGGGTGGCTTGTTCATCGCGTCTAACTATCCCCCGCGGCTACCCGCCGCAAGAGCTCGGCCTCATCCACGATCTCCACACCGAGCGCGCGGGCGCGGTCCAGCTTGCCGCCGGCTTCCTCGCCCGCAACGACGAAGCTCGTTGCCTTGGAGACCGAGCTCGTTACGCGGCCGCCGTGGGCCTCGATGAGATCGGTCGCGGCTTTGCGCGACAGCGTGGGGAGCGTACCGGTAACCACGACCGTTTTACCGGCAAGCGCCGTTCCCGTGACCTGCGGTCGGGGCTCGGTGAAGTTGACGCCCGCCGCGCGCAGCTTCTCGATCTCCTCGCGCGCGCTCGGATCGGCGAAGAAATCGCTGACCGCCTGCGCGATGACGGCGCCCACGCCGCGGATCCGCGAGATCTCGTCCGCCTCCGCCGCCGCCAGCGAGTCCAGATCGCCGAAATGGCGCGCGAGCAGCTGCGCGGCCGATTCCCCCACGTGCCGGATGCCGAGTCCGTACAGCAGGCGCGAGAGCGGCTGCGAGCGGGACGCGTCGATCGCCTTGACCAGCGTCCCCGCGCTCTTCGCGGCGTAGCCCTCGAGCTCCAGCAGCTGCTCCGGAGTGAGGGAGTACAGATCGGCCGCGTCGCGCACCAGCCCAGCGTCGATGAGCTGCTCGATGCGGGCGTAGGACAGTCCACGAATGTCCATCGCCCCCCGTGACGCGAAATGCACGAGCCCCTCGAGCCGGCGGCCCGGGCACGCGACGTTGGGGCAGTAGGACAGCGCTTCGCCCTCCTCCCGGATGGCCGGCGTGTTGCAGCGAGGGCAGCGCGCGGGCATGGACCACGGCCGCTCGGCTCCGGTTCGCGCGGTGGTGACCGGCGCGATCACCTGGGGTATGACTTCACCCGCGCGCTTCACCTGCACGCGGTCGCCTACGCGCAGGTCGCGCTGCGTCACGAAGTCCTCGTTGTGCAGCGTCGCGAGCTTGACGATTGCGCCGCTGATCTCCACCGGCTCCAGCACGGCGTACGGATTGAGAGCGCCCGTGCGGCCCACGTTCACCTCAATGGCGAGCAGCGTGGTTTCGGCGATGTCCGGCGCGAACTTGCGCGCGATGGCCCAGCGCGGCTCGCGCCCGCCCACGACCCCCAGCTCCTCCTGCACGCGGAAGGAATCCACCTTCACCACGCCGCCGTCTATCGCGAAGTCGAGCGACGAGCGCAGCTCGTGCTCGAGCTTGTGCGCCCAGGTGAACACTTCGGCGATCGTCCTGCACCGCTTCCGGTGCGGCGCGACCGGCACGCCCCAGCTCTCCAGCGCGTCCAGGACTTCCCACTGAGTCTGAAAGGGCAGCTGCGTTTCCGGCGCGGCGACCGCGTAGCCGAAGAAGCGGAGCGGCCGCGACGCGGTGACCGCGGGATCGAGCTGCCTGAGCGACCCCGACGCCGCGTTCCTCGGATTGGCGAACAGCGAATCCCCCTCGCGCGCGCGCGCGGCGTTCATCTCCTCGAACGCGCTGAAAGGGATGTAGATCTCGCCGCGGATCTCCATCGTGCCCGCGGGCGCGCCCTTGCCGAGCCGGAGCGGAACGTCGCGCACCGTGCGGATGTTGCTCGTGACGACTTCTCCGATGGACCCGTTGCCGCGCGTAGCGCCGTTCACCAGAACGCCGTCCCGGTACGTGAGACTCACCGCGGCGCCGTCGATCTTGAGCTCCGTGGTGTAGCCGGACCGGACGACGTCGTCACCGGCCAGCCGCACGAGCCGGGTCTCCCACGCATGCAGCTCGTCGTCGTCGAACGCGTTGCCGAGCGAGAGCATGGGGACGAGGTGCTCGTATTTCTCGAGCTGGCTGGCGGGCGCGGCGCCCACGCGCTGCGTGGGCGAGTCGGGCGTGCGCAGCTCCGGGTGCTCCTCCTCGATCCGCTGCAGCTCCCGAAAGAGCCGGTCGTACTCGGCGTCCGCGAGGCGCGGACTGTCGAGCACGTAGTACTCGTGCGACGCGCGCGTCAGCGCGTCGCGGAGCTCAGCGGCCCGGGCCGCCGGCGTCCCGGACACCAGGAGCGTTAGCTGTGGGTGTGCGCCGCCGCGAGCCCGGCGTCAGCCGGCTCCGACGGTTTGGCGTGCGCCTTGAATTCATCACTGTCGAAACGTACTACGCGGTCGCGCCCGCGCTCCTTGGCGACGTAGAGGGCGTCGTCCGCGGACCGGATCAGCTGGTCGCGCGAGGAGATTCGCGGGTGCGGCCAAGCCGCGACCCCGCAGCTGACTGTGCGCTTGATCCGCTCGTCCTCGTACACGAATTCGTGGGACTCGATTCGCTCGCGCACGCGCTCGGCGAAGGTCACGGCCGCGTCCAGCACCGTGCCCGGCAGGATGATCAGGAACTCCTCGCCACCGTACCGCCCAACCCGGTCGATCTCGCGTGCCTGCTCCTTTATGAGGTCGGCAAACTGCCGCAGGATGGCGTCGCCCGCCAGGTGCCCGTACGTGTCGTTGACGCTCTTGAAGTGGTCGATGTCGCACATCACGACCGACAGCGGCTCGTGCAGCCGGAGGGAGTGCTCGAACATCTCGTGCAGCCGCTCCTCCAGGTACCGGCGATTGTCGAGGCCGGTCAGCCCGTCGGTCTGCGACACGCGGCGGAGGCGGTCGTTCATGTCCTCCAGCTCGCGCTCGCGGCTCTCCAGATCCTCCTGCAGCCGCTTGATCCGGAGCATGGAGCGCACCCGCGCCTCGAGCTCGGCGAAGTTGATCGGCTTGGTGATGTAGTCGTCGGCGCCGGCGTCGAGCCCCTCCACCCGGCTTTCAGTGGAATCGAGCGCGGTCTGCATGATGACCGCGATGAAGGGTAGGTCGCCGTCGTTCTTGATCCGCCGGACCACTTCGATGCCGCTCATCTTCGGCATCATGACATCGAGCAGTATCAGATCGGGGGGGCTTTCCCTGACGAGGTCCAGCGCCTGCTGGCCGTCACTTGCCGTGCGAACGACGTAGCCGCGCGCGGCCAGTCGCGCGCGGAGCAGCTCTACATTGTCTTCCTGGTCGTCGACAACGAGAATCGAATAGGCGTCCGGAGTGGGGCGCTCCTCACTTTCCATCGCTTCGCCCGAGGAACCGTTGCACCTCTGCAACGACCGCGCGGGGCTCGCAGGGCTTGGCCAGATAACCGTCGCATCCGACCTCCATCGCCTTTTCACGGTCGGACGCCAGGGCGTGGGCCGTCAGCGCAATGATGGGGATGTGCTTCGTAGCGGGGTCGTGCTTGAGGACCTGCGTAGCCTCCCAACCGTCGATGATGGGGATGCTGATGTCCATGAGTATCAGGTCCGGGTTCTGGGCCCGGGCCTTGGCGATCCCCTCCTCCCCGTTCAGCGCCTCCGACACCTCGTAACCGAAGTGGCGCAGAATCGTGGAGTAGACGATACGATTGTCTTCGTTGTCCTCCACCAGAAGGACGGTCTTACCATTTGCTTCCATCAAGTTTCCTCGCACGGGTATTGCGAAATGGGTGCAGGAGCAAGTTCCTTACCACGCCTAAACCACCCTTGCCATGGCCGATAGCGCTGACTCGCCGCCCGCCGAAAAGTACGATGGCATCTTCGAGGTGGAGGGCCATCCGTTCACCGAGACGCGGGACCTTGGAAAGATGGCCACAATCGTCGCCGGTGTCGCCGTGGGCGCCCTGATAGGCGCCGGCGCGGCGCTGCTGCTGGCGCCCGGAAGCGGCGAGGAAACGAGAACCGCGATCCGGCAGCGCGTACGGAAGCTGACAAGGCGGGAGCGCAGCGTCTGGAAGTCGCTGGCGAACGCCATGGAGGAAGCGGTAGCCGAGACGGCGGCCAAGTCCCGGCTGCGGCGGGTGAAGGCCGAAGCGGCTGCCGCCGCCGTGAAAGCGGCTACTTAGGAAGCACGCGAAGCGCGGCTTCGGCCTGGGCCTTGTATCGCTCGTCGTTGTAGTCCGCGATGGGGAGCCGCAATACCGCCTCGTACTCCTTGCGGGCGGCAACGGTGTTCCCTCTGTCCCGGTAGACGTCGCCCAGCTCGAGATGATGAACGATCCGGCCCGGCGCGAGCGCGACCGCCTGCTCCAGATAGCGCTGCGCGTTGGCCCAGCTGGCGGCGCCGAGCGCGCGCCCGCCGAGGAAGTTCCGCGCGATCACCCGCTCGAAGCTTCCGAGCCGCATGACCTCTCCGTTCCACACTCCCAGAATGTGATGACAGCCGGAGTGGCGCGGGTTGAGTCGCGCGCATTCGAGCGCGCGGTTCCTGATCTCGGTCGCGGCTTTGATCTTCGCGCGGGTTCCGAGTGTCTGGCTGGACTTGCCGAGCGCGCGCGCGAGCGCGAAATGACCCTCGGCGTCGCCGGGCCGGAGGGCGAGAGCGCGGCGGGCGTATCGCTCGCCGGCTTGAAAGAGCTGCGTTCTGCGGTCGCTCGACGGCACGGGACCGCTGGCGAGGTCGAGCGCGCTGCGCGACGCCTTCCACAGCGCCTCGAAGTTGTCCGGCTCGGCCGCGAGCGCGCGCTCGTAACTCGCGAGGGCCGCCTCCGCGCGCAGCGCCGCGTACTCCCGATCTCCCGCCGCGATGTCACCGCTCGCCGACTGGGCGGAGGCGGCAAACGGTGCCAGCGTCAACAGGAAGATCGAAACAATTGCGAGCCGCATGCGGGATTCCCCGATGTCAAAGTGTGTGAGGCCTAGCCCGGGCGTAGGCCGCCGGTAGCTTTTCCCGCGTAATACACCTTACACGATAAGTGATCGGTGTGTTCAGGGCCGCGTTTCCCGATGGCGGCTAGGCTTGTCTTTCGGCATCGGCCCGCTCGGCTAGCGTTGTGCGTTTACCGTGATTCCGTCGTTTGGTTTTCCCGTAATCCTTATTACGTCCTTACTGGCTACGGTATCACGGTCAACGCTTTACGCTAGCGGACGGGATGATGCCGAAAGGCACGCCAATCAAACTGAAACAAGCAGCACCCAGGGTTAAATGATCGTAACGAGAGTGATAGAACGAAAACGTGACGGCGGCCGCGTCACTCCGGAAGAATGGCGCGCGCTCACGCGCGGCTACGCCGCGGGGACTATCCCCGATTATCAGATGGCCTCGCTGCTCATGGCGATCTTTCTGCGCGGCATGGACAAGGCCGAGACGGCCGCGCTGACCGACGCGATGATCGAGAGCGGCGCGCGGCTGGACCTGTCGCACGTGCCGCTTCCCAGGATAGACAAGCATTCCACCGGCGGAGTCGGCGACAAGGTGTCGTTGATTCTGGCGCCGCTGATCTCGTCGCTCGGCGTGGCGGTTCCGATGATGTCGGGGCGCGGACTGGGCCATACCGGCGGGACGCTGGACAAGCTCGAGTCCATCCCCGGATTCCGCACGAAGCTCACGCTCGACGAGGTGCGGACGCAGATCGAGCGGCTTGGCTGCTCGCTGTTCGGCCAGTCGGAGGAGATCGCGCCGGCCGACAGGAAGATGTACGCGCTGCGAAGCGCGACTTCCACGGTGGAGGCGATTCCGCTGATCGCGTCGAGCATTATGAGCAAGAAGCTGGCGGAGAGCCTCACCGGGCTCGTGCTGGACGTGAAGCGCGGCTCCGGCGCGTTCATCCAGACGATGGACATGGAGCTGGCGAAGGCGATGATCGAGCTCGGGCACGAGCACGGCTGCCCCGTCGTAGCGCTGGCGACGGCGATGGACCGCCCGCTGGGTCGCGCGTGCGGCAACGCGCTGGAAGTGGAGGAGGCCATCGCGGGCCTGCGCGACGAGGGGCCGGACGATCTGATGGAGGTGACGTACGCGCTCGGCGCGGAGATGCTGATGCTGGCGGAAGTAGCGGAGACGCATCTCGACGCGCGCGACATGATGCGGCAGGCGATCGAATCGGGGCGAGCGGCGGAGAAGTTCCAGCGGATCATCGAGGCGCAGGGCGGCGACCCGCGTGTCGTGGACGACCCCGCGTTACTGCCGCAGGCCAGCGCGGTCGAGATATTCTCGGCGGTGCACGACGGCACGGTGCACAAGGTGGAGCCGCGCGCGATCGGTCACGGGCTGGTGAGCATCGGCGCCGGCCGACTGCGCGTGGACGACGACATCGATCCGAGCGTCGGCTTCGTGATCACGGCCAAGCCGGGCGATCAGGTGAAAAAGGGCGAGCCCCTGGCTACCGTGTTCGCGGCGGACGACGATGGATTGCGGAAGGGGCTGGACGTGCTGGCACGCTCGATCGTGATCGGCGACGGGCCGGCGAACGCGCTGCCATTGATCTCGCATCGTGTCACGATCGGCGGGGTAGAGGAGTACGTGGAACAGCGATGAGAGGGTTAGCGGGGACGGCGTTAATCGGTGTGATCGTGGCGGTGGGGACACTACCGGCGTCGAGCGAATCGCAGGCCGCACCGGCGCTGCGTGGAGAGTGGGCGATCGAGCAGCAGTTGCTCGAGCGGTGGCTGCACGGTGGCCAGCTTGCGCGCTTCGTGCGGTTCAAGACTCACAGCAACTGGATCACGGTTGATTCCCTTCGCGGCGACGAGACAGGCCACCGGATATACCTGACGCTTGGCCGGACGGCGGCGGGGCGCGATTCCGCTCTGATCTTCACGGATCGCATGGGTCGCCTTCAGCGGCTGCACGTCGGGATGGCGCCGTTCTTCCCCTCGCCGCTCGCGATGGCGGGAGACTCGCTGCGATGGTTGCAGCGTCAGCGTTTTCGCTTCTTCGACGGCGGGCTCGCGCTACCAGAGAGCCGCCTCTGGGACGTTATGCCGACGTTCGCGCGCGGCGCCGCGCGAGCCGCCGCCCTCGAGCCGGACCTCGAGGCCATCGGTGGTGCGCACGGTGATGGTCCACTCCTCCCCCTCGGTTCGCCGCCAGTCGAGGCTGCAGTTCAGCGGGCCGTCGGCGACGGTGCTGGCGAACGCGATGTCGGCAGCGACCGGCGTCTGGGCGTTTTCGGGGAAATGCAGCTCCGCCCTCTCGACGAACAGGCTGCCGGGGAAAATCAGCGTGGCGATCGAAAAAGCGTTGATGCCCGGGTCGAACACGCCAAACCCGCCGGGCTCCCAGATCCACTGCTGGCCCGGGTGCCATTTGCGGACGTCCTCGTGCCAGACAATGTTCATCGCCGCGATGCGCTTGCCGGCCAGCGCCTCGGCCGCCGCGACGACCGCCGCATTATGCTGCGCGTGCCAGGTGGTGAACAAGGTGACGCCCGCCGCCTGCGCGAGGCAGGCGAGGTCCTCGATCTCGCTCAGCGTGCCGGTCGGCGGTTTCTCGAGCAGGACCTGCAGGCCGGCCGCGATACATTCACGGGCGATTTGGTAGCGAACGGCGGGCGGCGTGGTGATGGCGACGGCATCGAGGCCCTCGACTTCGC
>CALMKE010000009.1 GCA_937867645.1 uncultured Gemmatimonadota bacterium
CACCTTCCCCCGGCGACGTTGAAGCTGAACGTGCCGGCCGTGTACCGCCGCTCGCGCGCCAGCGGAGTCGCCGCGAAGATCCGCCGGATCTCATCGAAGGCCTTCACGTAGGTCACGGGGTTGGACCGCGGCGTCCGGCCGATCGGGCTCTGGTCTATGAGCACCACGTCGTCCACCGCGTCGTGCCCGGTGATCGTGTCGAATTCCCCGACACGCTCGCCCAAATGCTGCTTGGCGGTGTGCTCGCCGTGCAGCTTGTTCTCGAGAGCGCGATACAGCACGTCGTGGATCAGAGTGCTCTTGCCGGAGCCGGACACCCCCGTGACGACGGTCAGCGTGCCGACCGGGATGCGCACTTCCACGTCGCGGAGGTTGTGCTCCCGCGCGCCGGTGATCGTGATCCAGCGCGGGCCGGCGCGGCGCCGCTCGGCGGGGAGGGGAATCGACCGCTCGCCGGTCATGTACTGTCCCGTCAGCGGACTCTCGCGCACGCGCGATATCGGACCGGCGAAGACGACCTCGCCGCCCTGCTCTCCGCTCCCCGGTCCCAGCTCGATCATGTAATCCGCGGCCTCGATCGCGGCCGGATCGTGCTCCACCACCAGCACGGAATTGCCGCCATCCCGCAGGCGGTGGAGCAGGCGCAGCAGCCGCGACATGTCGCGGGAATGCAGCCCGATGGACGGCTCGTCCAGCACGTACAGCGTGTCCACGAGCTTGGAGCCCAGCGAATTCGCCAGCGAGATGCGCTGCGCTTCGCCGCCGGACAGCGTGCGCGTGGCGCGGTGCAGCGAGAGGTAGTTGAGCCCGACGTCGCACAGGAAGTTCACCCGGCCCCGCGCCTCGTCGAGAACGGTCGCCGCGACCGCCTGCTCGAAATCGGAGAGCCGCACGTCGTTCAGCCACACGCGCAGCTCGTCCACCGGCATCTCCGAGACTTCGGCGATGTTCTTCCCGGCCACCCGAACGTTGAGCGCTTCGGGCTGGAGCTTGGAACCGCCGCACTCGGGACATTCCTGCGCCGTCTGGTACTGCCGCAGGAAGACGCGGATGTACTGCTTGTAGCGCTTGCTCTCGAGGTCGCGCAGGAATGGGATCACGCCCTTGTAGCCGCGCGTCCGCGCGTTCAGCAGGAGATTCTGCTGGGCGCGAGCGAGCTCGCTCCAGGGAGCGTCCATCGGGATTCGCTCACGCCGCGCAAAATCGCTGAGCGCCCGCCGCTTGTTGTCGTACCGCGGCTTGGACCACGGATCTATCGCTCCGCCCCTGAGAGTTCGATCAGGATACGGGACGATCAACGACTCGTCGTACTCGAGGATGGCGCCGAAGCCGTTGCACCGCGGGCACGCGCCGCGCGGGCTGTTGAACGAGAACAGCTGCGGCGTAGGCGGCTGCATCCGCGTGCCGTCGTTGGCGCACTGAAAGCTGTCGGTGAACCTGAGCTCGCTCACCGGCCCCGGAGCGAGCCTGGTGCGCACGGGATCGGTGAACAGGGCGAAGCACTCGCCGTCACCCTCGGTGAAAGCCGCCGAGACCGCCTCCGCCAAGCGCGCCGCCGAATCGTCGCCCAGCACCAGCCGGTCCACGACCACGAGCAGGTCTCCCGCGTTTCGCAGCGACAGGCCGCGCGACTCGATGTCGTCGAGGTGCAGCACCGAGCCTGCGGCGCGCACGCGGAGAAACCCCGCCGCGCGCAGGTTCTCGAGGATTACCGCGTCGGTGAGCTTGTCGGAGATCTGCAGCGGGAACGCGATGTGGACGCGCGTTCCCTCGGGCAGCTCCAGCAGCGCGTCCGCCACGGACTGCGGAGTGTCCGGGCGCATCTCCCGGCCGCACCTGGGGCAGAACGCCCGGCCCACTCTCGCCCACAGCAGCCGCAGGTAATCGTAGACCTCGGTCGCCGTCCCGACTGTCGAGCGTGAGGTCTTGGTGGGGTTTTTCTGCTCGATCGCGACCGCGGGCGACAAGCCCTCGATCGAATCCACGACCGGCTTCTCCATCCGCTCGAGAAACTGCCGGGCGTAAGCGGACAGGGATTCGACGTACCGGCGCTGCCCCTCGGCGTAGATAGTGTCGAAGGCGAGGGACGATTTTCCGGAGCCGGAGGGCCCCGTTATCACGGTGAAGGTGCGTCGCGGGATCTCGACGTCGATGTTCTTGAGATTATGCTGGCGCGCCCCGCGCACGACGATCGAATCCTTCACACCTTCAAACTAACGTGCTCCCGAACAAAAACCGAGAATGACCGAGGACGGAGGACCCATGCGGCCTCAGGACCAACTACAACTGAGGATCGGCGATTAATTGAGGACCGAGGATGAGCGGAACCACGGGGGCTCTCTCCTCAGTCCTCACTTAATCGTAGATCCTCGGTTGCGGTTGGTCCTGAGGCCGCATGGGTCCTCAAGTCCCAAGTCCTCCGTCAGGGTACCGGCTTCCGCCTGGTGGTCATCCTGTAAACCCAGAGCAGGATCAGCGCGCCGATCACCGCCAGCACCAGGCTCCAGAGCGAGAAGCCCGACAGCGGCTTACCCATGAGCGTGTTGCCGAGGAATCCCCCGATCACCGCTCCCACGATGCCGATGATCGCGGTCACGATGAAGCCTCCGGGATCATCTCCCGGCATGAGGGCCTTCGCGATCGCGCCGGCAATTAGGCCCAGCACGATCCAGGCAAGAATGGACATGAAACCTCCGGTAAGTGTGTGGCCCGCTGCGACAGCTTGTACGGACGCGCGAACGTGCAACCTGTGTACCACGTGCGGCCCGCGCTCCCGCGAATGTGGCTTTGACGGCGGGCCGCCGCTAGGATTCGCCGCGCATGACATCGCCCGGCGGGACCATCCACGAGGAGGAAGCCCTCGAGCGAAGCTACGACTCGCAGCTGATGCGGCGGCTCCTCGGCTACTTGCGGCCGTACCTCGGATTGGTCGGTGGCGCGCTCGTGCTGCTGGCGATCGAGGGGATGCTGCAGCTGGTCGGGCCGTTTCTCACCCGCCAGGTGATCGACGTGGCGATACCGGCGGGAGATACCGCGTTCCTGGCGCAGGCCACCGGCGCGTTCGTGCTCGCCCTTCTCGCGCAGTTCGCCTGCTCGTACGGCCAGACGTGGCTGACGAGCATGCTCGGGCAGCGCGTCATGCGCGACCTGCGCATGCAGATATTCACGCACCTGCAGCGGCTGTCGGTCTCGTTCTTCGACCGGAATCCGGCCGGCCGGCTGATCACTCGCGTGACCAGCGACGTCGAGACGCTGAACGAGCTGTTCACCGCGGGGGTTGTGGCCGGCCTCGGGGACCTTTTCGCGCTGGTGGCCATCGCGATTGCCATGTGGCTGGTGGACTGGAAGCTCGCATCCGCCGCGTTCGCGGTCATTCCGCTGGTGGTGATCGTGTCCCGGCTCTTCCGGAAGACCGTGCGGGATTCGTATCGCGACGTCCGGCTGCGGCTCGCCCGGATCAACTCCTTCCTCCAGGAGCGAATCAGCGGGATGCGGATCGTGCAGCTGTTCGGGCGCGAGGCGGACGAGCGCCGCAAGTTCGAGGAGCTCAACCGCGATCACCTCGTCGCCAACCTCCGCTCGATCACCGCGTACGCCCTGTACTTCCCGGCCATCGAGCTGCTGACCTCGGTCGCGCTGGCTAGCCTGATCGTGGCCGGCGCGTCGCGCGTCGAGGCGGGCACCCTCACCATCGGGACCGTGGCCGCGTTCCTCCAGTTGGTGCGGCGGTTCTTCGAGCCCGTGCAGGATCTCTCGGAGAAGTACAACATCATCCAGAGCGCCATGGCGTCGTCGGAGCGCGTATTCAAGCTCCTGGACACGCCTCCGACGGTCGCGGACAGGGTCACGGCGGCCCCGGCGGTTCCGCCGGGGAGCGCGGGGCGGGCGGTGGAGGTCCGGTTCGAGGATGTGTGGTTCGCCTATGACGTGGCGCACACGGCCAGCGGGCGCGCCGAGGCGCGGGAAGGGGAGGAGCCGGAGTGGGTGCTGAAGGGGGTCAGCTTTACGGCCAGCCCCGGGAAGACTACCGCCCTCGTGGGCCACACCGGGGCGGGGAAGACCACCATCGTCAACCTGCTGCTGCGGTTCTACGATCCCCAGCGGGGCCGAATCCTTCTGAACGGCATGGACCTGCGGGATTTGCCCCTGCGCGAGGTCCGGCGCGTCATGGGATACGTCCAACAGGAGATATTTCTGTTCGCCGGGGACATAGCCACGAACATTCGCCTGGCGAATCCTTTGGACGATTCGGCCGTAGTGTCAGCAGCGC
This sequence comes from uncultured Gemmatimonadota bacterium, assembly GCA_937867645.1. Taxonomy (GTDB): domain Bacteria; phylum Gemmatimonadota; class Gemmatimonadetes; order Gemmatimonadales; family Gemmatimonadaceae; genus JACDCY01. Next base: position 4,271 of record CALMKE010000009.1, read on the forward strand.
GCCAGGTGGGCGCGGACCCGATCGTTCGCCGTCTGCCCGGGGGATACTCCCACGTGCTCGGCGAGCGTGGTGCTTCCATAAGTGTCGGCGAAAGGCAGCTCCTGTCGTTCGCGCGCGCGATAGCTGCGGATCCCCCTTTGCTCCTTCTCGATGAGGCCACCAGCGCGGTTGACAGTGAGATCGAGGGGGACATCCAGCGCGCGCTGCGGGTGCTGCAGGCCGGCCGCACGACGATCGCCGTGGCGCACCGCCTGAGCACCATCGTATCCGCGGACGAGATTCTGGTCCTGCACCATGGCGAAGTGGTCGAGCGGGGTACTCATGGCACGCTGGTTCGACAGGGCGGGATCTACGACAGACTCTGGCGCCTTCAGCTCGGGGAAGGCGAGGTTGTCGCACCATCTGCGGGCAATCGCTTGCCGCGTGTGGGGGCGGTCCGGTAGTTTGGGGAACTTTGCAACCCGACCCGATGCGGACGACAACCCGAAAGGAGCCAAAATCCGGCGTGAGAAAGAGATAGTGGATCTCGCTGTCGGGATGGGCACTGACGTCGGGCGGATGCGATCCGACAACGAAGACAGTCTTTACGCGAACGCCAATCGCGAGCGCGGACTGTTCATCGTTGCCGATGGCATGGGTGGCCACGCCGCGGGCGAAGTCGCGAGCGCGATGGCCATCGACATCCTGTCGCAGGAGATCAGCATAGACGATCCCCTCGACCGTGATTCGCCGGCGGATCGCATCGCCGACGCGCTCCGGCGCGCCAACGACGCCATCTATACCAGGACTCTGACCGAAGTGGACAAGCAGGGGATGGGCACCACGGTATCGGTGCTCTTCCTCGAAGGCGACCACTACATCATCGGGCAGATCGGGGACTCCCGCGTGTATCTCCTCCGCGACGGCAAGCTGCGCCAGCTTACCACGGATCACTCCTACGTGCAGGAGCAGGTGGACGCCGGACTGCTTACGCCGGAGCAGGCGCGGGTGCATCCGTACAGCAACGTCATCACGCGCTGCCTGGGCGCCAGCGCCACGGTCGAGCCGGACATCTACGAGGACGACGCGCGCGAGGGCGACGTGTTTCTGCTGGCGAGCGACGGGCTGACCGGAATGGTGGAAGATTCGAGGCTCGCGCAGCTGCTCCAACAGAAGGCATCTCCCTCGCGGGTGGTGAATTCGCTGATCAGCGAGGCCAATGCGCGCGGCGGCGTGGACAACATCACCGCCGTGGTCGTTCACCTGACCGGGCCGGGCTCCCCCCGCGTTCCGACCACCGGCGTGCACACGGCTCCCACGGCCGTTTGAGCATCCTTGGACGAATCTTCTCGTCCTGAGTCGGTAGCGCAGCTCGCCGAGCTGTACCTCGGCAACATCCTGTACGCGCTCGAGGCCACCGCCCTGTGGCTGGAAGGGCAGCAGCGCGCGGACGACGCGGCGTTCTACCGGGGCATCGCCCGGCAGCTCGCGACTGCGCGGGGGAAGGAGCGCGACGCCGGCAGATAGTCTGAGGACTGAGGATGGAGGACGGAGGACCCATGCGGCCTCAGGACCAACTACAACTGAGGATCGGCGATTAAGTGAGGACTGAGGAGAGAGCACAACAGCGGTTCGGGGTCTTTCCATCCTCAGTCCTCACTTAATCGTAGTTCCTCGGTTGCTGTTGGTCCTGAGGCCGCATGGGTCCTAAGTCCTGAGTTCCCGGTCCTATAGGTCCGGTTCCTGCTCGCTGGACAGGACACAGCTAGCTTTCTATGATGAAAACGGGGCCGGTCCGCCTCCGCGGGCGGGGGCTCCGATCTTCACTTTCCGGAGAATTCGATGGGCACGGCAACTCTGGCTGGTCCCGAGATCACGACCGACGTCTTTCCGATCAACGGCACGGACTACATAGAGTTCTGGGTCGGGAACGCCAAACAGGCGAGTCTCTACTACCGGACCGCGTGGGGCTACAAGCTCGTCGCCTACCGCGGACCCGAGACAGGTGTTCGGGACCGCGTCAGCTATCTCCTCGAGCAGGGCAAGATCCGCCTGGTGCTGACCTCCGCGCTCGGCCCCTCGGGCCCGATCGCGGCGCACGTGCACAAGCACGGCGACGGCGTGCGGGACCTGGCTCTGTGGGTGGATGACGCGCGTGACGCGTTCCGGCTCGCGGTCGAGCGGGGCGCGAAGCCGGCGAAGGAGCCCGAAGTCATCAAGGACAAGGACGGCGAGTTCATCATCGCCGCGATCCACACGTACGGCGAGACGATTCACAGTCTCGTCGAGCGCCGGAATTACCGCGGGCTGTTCATGCCCGGCTTCCAGCCGGCCAGCAGCGAGTTCGAGCCGGAGTCCGTCGGTCTCCAGTATGTGGACCACTGCGTCGGAAACGTCGAGCTCGGCAAGATGAACCAGTGGGTGAAGTTCTACGAGGACGTGATGGGCTTCAAGAACCTCATCTCGTTCGACGACAAGGACATCTCGACGGAGTATTCCTCGCTGATGTCGAAGGTGGTGAGCAGCGGCAACGAGCGCATTAAGTTCCCGATCAACGAGCCGGCCGCGGGCAAGAAGAAGTCGCAGATCGACGAGTACCTCGAGTTCTACCAGGGGCCGGGCGTGCAGCACATGGCGCTCGCGACCAACGACATCATCCACACGGTGAGCGAGCTCCGCCGGCGCGGGATCGAGTTCCTCCGCGTGCCGACGACGTACTACGACGACCTGATCGACCGCGTCGGCAAGATCGACGAAGACGTGGAGCCGCTGAAGGAGCTCGGCATTCTCGTGGACCGCGACCCGGACGGATACCTGCTGCAGATCTTCACCAAACCGGTGCAGGACAGGCCGACGGTCTTTTACGAGATCATTCAGCGCAAGGGCGCACGCAGCTTCGGGAAGGGGAATTTCAAAGCTCTGTTTGAAGCGATCGAGCGGGAGCAGGCCCTGCGAGGGAACCTGTGAGCGAGCTATTGGCTGTTGGCTATTGGCTCTTGGCTAACGACCAACAGCCAACAGCCAATAGCCAATAGCCTTTTACTTATGCCCATCTACCACACGCTCGGCCAGATCCCCCGCAAGCGTCACATAGCGTTCCGCAAGCCCGACGGCGGGCTGTACGCGGAGCAGCTGATGGGGCACGAGGGATTCACGGGCACATCGTCGCTGCTGTACCACACCTATCCGCCGACCACGGTGAAATCCGCGCGCCGCGTCAAGGAAGTGGTATACGAGGCAGATCCCGATCAGACGCTGAAGCACCGGCATTTTCTCACCGCGCGCGCCAGGAAGGGCGGCAGTCCGACGATGGACCGGATTCCGCTGCTGTTCAATCCCGACATCGCGATGCTGTACGTGGAGCCGGACGAGAACGACGCGCACTTCTACAGGAACGCGCAGGGCGACGAAGTCGTGTACGTCGCGAAGGGGCAGGGAACCCTGGAGACGATCTTCGGCGATCTGCCGTTCCACGAGGGTGACTATCTCGTCATCCACCGCGGCATCATGCACCGGTACAAGCTCGACCTCGGCGCGGAGTCGCCGAAGCTGCTCGTGTTCGAGAGCCGCGGCCACGTGCGCTGGCCCTCGCGCTACCGGAACGAGTTCGGGCAGCTGCTCGAGGGCGCGCCGTATTCCGAGCGCGACATCCGCCGGCCGCTGCAGCTCAACACGCACGACGAGAAGGGCGATTTCCCGATCCTCGTGAAGCAGACGAACGGGATCAACGAGATCGTGCTCGACCACCATCCGTTCGACGTCGTGGGCTGGGACGGGTACTTCTACCCGTGGGCGTTCAACATCCACGACTTCGAGCCGATCGTGGGGCGCGTGCACCAGCCGCCTCCGGTGCACCAGACCTTCCAGGGCGACGGGTTCGTCATTTGCTCCTTCTGCCCGCGGCCGTACGACTTCCATCCTGAAGCCGTGCCGGCGCCGTACAACCACAGCAACGTGGATTCGGACGAAGTTCTGTATTACGCGTCGAGCGAGTTCATGAGCCGCAAGGGAATCGAGTTCGGCAGCATCACGCACCATCCGGACGGCATTCCGCACGGCCCGCATCCGGGGCGCGCGGAGGCGAGCATCGGCGCGAAATACACGGACGAGCTGGCGGTCATGATGGATTCCTTCCGGCCGCTGCACGTCGCGCTGCCGGCGCTCGAGATCGAAGATCCTTCATACCACAAGTCCTGGGTTGAAGGACAGCACATGGAGTTCAATCCGCCGACGTCATAGCTGCTGGTCCCGCAGGTCCACATACCCTTCGGAGGTGGTCAATGAAGAGGCATATTCGCGCATCGCTGATCGCAGTAGCGGCTTTCTCGCTCGTGGGAGCTCCACTCGCCGCGCAATCGGCACGGGAAGGCTCGCCGCCGGCCGAAGTGAAGCGGGACGGCGCGCAAGCCACCCAGATCCTGGCCAAGGATGCGGCCGCGCGGCTGGGGATCAGCCGGGCCGAGGCAGCCGTGGACGCGAAAGCTCCGGCCATGCAGCAGCAGAGCGAGACCATGAAGTGGATCATCATCCTCGGCGTCGCGGTCCTCGCCGCGCTGCTGATCATGGCGGTCGCCAACTGAGCAGTTCCGGGCGCGCGAGCCCGGCATGGCCGGGCTCGCTTCTGCCATGGCATTACATGACGGTCCCGCAGTCCCACGCACACATTCGGAGGTGTTCATGAAGAGACACATGCGCGCATCACTGATCGCCGTAGCCGCTCTTTCTCTCGCGGGATCGCCGCTCGCCGCGCAATCCGCGCTGCAGGGCTCGACGCCTCCGGCCGAGGTGAAGCAGGACGGCGCGCGCGCCACGCAGGTTCTGGCTACGGAAGGAGCGGCAAGGCTCGGGATCAGCCGCGCGGAGTCGAAGGTCGAGGCCAAGGCCGCGGCGATGCAGACCGAGGGCCAGATGGTGCGCTGGATCGTGATCGGTGCCGTCATTCTGTTGGCCGTCGTTGTCGTTCTCGCGATCGCGAACTGAAGATTCAGGCATAGTTGCGCCGAGAGGCGGCGCTGGACGTCCGGGTGCGGCCCCTATCCCGCCCACTCGCTTAGCGAGTGGGCACCCGGCAAACTGCGCTCGCTAAGACGGGGCCTTACCGGATGTTCAGCACCGGCTCTCGTTCCACATGAGTGAGGTTCTTTGGGCGCCGTCAACCGATCGCGTAGAGCGATCGAACATGACGGCGTTCATCGGCGCGGCGGCGGAGCGCGGATACATCACGCCGCCCGGCGCCGATCCCGCCGATTCCTTCGGCGAGCTGTGGGAGTGGTCCGTGCGCGACCGGATCGCGTTCTGGAACCTCGTGCGCGACCATTGCGGGCTCGTGTGTAGCGAGCGCAGCTGCGCGTCGCATCAGGAGGACGGCAGCGACAGTGTCGGGCTCGACCGCATGGCGCCACCGGAGCCGCCGATAGGACCGCGCTGGTACCCCAGCCTGCGGCTCAACTTCGCCGAGAACCTGCTCCGCTACGATGACGACCGCGCCGCGCTCGTCTTCTGGAACGAGGAAGGTCGCCAGCGCGAGCTGAGCTACGGCGAGCTCAAGCGCGAGGCGCTGGCGATCGCTGCGGCGCTACAATCCGCCGGCGTGGGCCCCGGTGACCGCGTTGCCGGCTTCATGCCCAACATGCCCGAGACGGTGATCGCCATGCTCGGCGCCACGTGGCTCGGCGCCATCTGGTCCTCCTGCTCTCCCGACTTCGGCGCGCAGGGCGTGCTCGACCGCTTCGGCCAGATCGAGCCCAAGGTGTTGTTCTGCGCGGATGGGTATCGGTATGCCGGGAAGGAGATCGATTGCCTCGCGCGCGTTCGCACAATCGCGGAACAGATCCCCTCGATCAGACATGTGGTGGTCGTCCCTTGCCGCTCGCGCTCAGTGACCCTCGAAGGCATTCGCGCGGCGCTGACCTGGTCTGACTTTGTGGCAACGGCCGGCAGGGAGCGCGGGGTTCCGGGCAGTGGCGTGGCGAACGACCAAGGAGACCCCGCGCAGTCTGCGGGGGCTCCGCCGGGAGTCTCGCCTAGCCACAGCCCGGAATCCCGCGCCCCTGCCGGCCCCGCCGGAGGCACGACCGTGCCCGCCCCCGCGCGGATGCCATTCGATCACCCCGTGTACGTGATGTACTCCTCGGGGACCACGGGCCTTCCGAAGTGCATGGTCCACGGCGCGGGCGGGACGCTGCTCCAGCATCTCAAGGAGCACGTGCTGCACACGGACATCACCCGCGAGGACCGGGTCTTCTACTTCACCACCTGCGGCTGGATGATGTGGAACTGGCTCGTGAGCTCGCTGGCCGTGGGCGCGACCGTGATCCTGTACGACGGCGCGCCGCTCGCCCCGTCGCCGGCGTCGCTGTGGGACATGGCCGAGCGCGAGCAGATCACCGTGTTCGGCACGAGCGCCAAGTACATCGCGCTGTGCGAGAAAGAAGGGCTCGCGCCCGCGCGCACGCACGATCTCTCGGCGCTGCGCGCGATCCTCTCGACTGGGAGTCCGCTCGCCGCGCACAGCTTCGACTACGTGTACCGCGACATCAAGCGCGACGTGCACCTCGCCAGCATCAGCGGCGGCACCGACATCATCTCGTGCTTCGCGCTCGGCAATCCGATCGCTCCCGTGCATCGCGGCGAGATTCAGACGCGGGGGCTCGGGATGGCCGTGGACGTCTTCGACGAGGACGGTCGGCCGCTGCGGGGCGCGCCCGGCGAGCTGGTGTGCACGAAGCCTTTCCCCAGCATGCCGGTCTCGTTCTGGAACGACGCCGACCGCTCGAAGTATCGCGCGGCGTACTTCGAGCACTTCGCCGGCGTGTGGCGGCACGGCGACTGGGCCGAGCTCACCGAGCGTGGCGGAATGATCATCTATGGTCGCAGCGACGCCACGCTCAATCCCGGCGGCGTCCGCATCGGCACCGCGGAGATCTATCGCCAGGTCGAGCAGCTGCCGGAGATCGTCGAGAGCATAGTGATCGGACAGAGAATCGCGGGCGTCAACGGGGAGACGGACGAACGGATCGTGCTGTTCGTGCGGCTGCGCGAGGGAGAGAAGCTCGATCCGGCGCTGGAAGACCGCATTCGCAGGCAGATCCGCGGCAACACCAGCCCGCTGCACGTGCCGAAGCTGATCGTGCAGGTCGCCGACATTCCGCGCACGATCAGCGGGAAGATCAGCGAGCTGGCCGTGCGCGACGTGGTTCACGGCCGCGCGGTGAAGAACACGGAGGCGCTGGCGAACCCGGACGCACTGGAGTTGTACCGGGACATCCCGCAGCTGCGGGCGTAAACGCCCGGAAATCCACCGCGCGTTGCGCGTGGACAGTTATCGCGTCGTCAGGTTATCCCGTTCAACTACCCGGAAGGGAAGCCGCGAGACGAGCGGATCCGGCGCACCTGGCGCATGTGGTGATCGAAGTGCTGGAGCATGAACGGCAGCATCCGCCGGACGGATGTCGGTCCAACTATTGGGTGCTTGAAAGCCATGTCCCCGAGATTCCCGGCGCGCACCGTCTCCAGATGGGCCGCGAGCTTCGCGTGCAGCTCCGACCACTCGCGCCAGAGCTCGTCCATGTCAGGATCCGCGGCCGGCGTGACGCGCCCGGCCACTTTCCGCGGAACCCGGATCCGCCACCCCAGATGCACGACCGCGAGGAAGACGATGTAGCCCAGCCATTCGCGCGGCCTGCGCTTGCGTCCACGCCGCTCCACGCCCGTCTTCATCGCCGCTTTGGCGACCTCTCGCTCGACTTGCAGCAAATGCGCGGCGACCTCCGCAATGGACCACGAGCGGTCTGTCGGACGGAAACGAAGCTGCTTCGAGGTCAGCGCTCGCGTGGCGGCCTCGAACCGGGATCGCCGCTCGATCAGACCGTCGAGCTGGGACCGCAAACCAGGCAGCACGGTCAGGTCTCCCCGGTAATTGTCCGCATCACGGCGTCACGGTCGAGCGCGATCGCCCGCGCGGTGAACACCCGGAGCCAGCGCGTCGAGCGGTACAGCTGATCGGACAGCGAAGGAAGGTCGATGGTCCCTTTCCAGCCCGCGTCGGTGAGGCGCTCGATGCTGCCGTCACGCCGCACGACCGGGAGGTCGAGCCCGAGCATCTGTGTCTTGAGCGGGTAATCCAGCAGCAGCTCGCCCGGAGCAAGCCCGGCCTGGCGCGCCAGCGCGTCCTCGAGGGCGACGACGCGCGCCCGATCCTCGGCGATCCAGTCGCCGAACCCTTCGCTCAATGTTGCGGCCGGCCACTCCGCCGCGCGCTTGTACAGCCGCCGCTCGCGCAGCGCGGAGAGGATCGGCGAGCCCGCCGGCTCCAGCCGGTGCAGCAGTCCCTCGTCGGTGAACGTGCCGAGCTCGTCCGATCTGACCGTGTCCGAGCGGAGCGCGTCGTCCACGATGCGCTTGTACATCGCCGTGGCGCTGCGCACGGTGTGGTGCCAGTACACGTTGCGGTACATCTGGTACTTGGCGAACAGCAGCGACTCGATCGCGGCGAGCGCCTTCTCCACGACTCCGATGCGGCGCCGCTTGGAGACCGGGTCTTCCAGAATGACGAGTGAGTTGGTGAGGCGGTCCACGTCCACTTCGCCGTACGGCACGCCGCACATCAGCGCGTCGCGCTTCAGGTACTCGATCTTGTCGAGATCGAGCGAGCCCGAGATGAGTCCCTGGAGCGGGCTCTCGCTCTTTCCGGTGACGAGCGCGTGCACGCGCGCGGCGGCTCCGTCGCCCAGCTCGCCGTCGAGCAGCGCGCCGATGTCGCCTTGCGTGATGAGCGGGCCGGCGACGTTCTCGTGGTGGAGCGCGCCGATCTCCTCCAGCGCGTGCGAGAAAGGGTAGTGTCCGATGTCGTGCAACAGCGCGGCGGCGTAGATGACCGCCGGCTCGTCCGCCGGCAGGGAAGCGAGCTCGCCGCGCTCCTCCAGCAGCGCGATCGTGCGCCGCGCGAGGTGGTAGGTGCCGAGCGCGTGCTCGAAGCGCGAATGCGTGGCGCCGGGGTACACGAGGTACGCGAGTCCGAGCTGCCGCACGTAGCGCAGCCGCTGGAACGCCGGCGTGTCCACCAGCCGCATCGTGAACGC
>CALMKE010000010.1 GCA_937867645.1 uncultured Gemmatimonadota bacterium
CGTCCGGCTTTTCCCGGGAAAGCCGGCGAGCAGCTCAGCGTCACGGCGGGGAACGCATCCACGCTCAACGACGGCGCCTCGGCGCTCGTGGTGACGTCGGAGCGGTACGCGCGCGATCATGACCTCACGATCATGGCCAGGATCACCGGCTACGCGACCGGCGGCGGCGAGCCCAGGGATCTTTTCTTCGCGCCGATCGTGGCCGTGGAGAAGCTGATGAAAAAGTCGGGCGCGAAGATCGGGGACTACGATCTCATCGAAGCGAACGAGGCGTTCGCCGCGCAGGCGCTCGCCAACGGGAAGGGGCTCAACTGGGCATGGGACAGCGTCAACGTCCACGGCGGGGCAATCGCGCTGGGCCACCCGATCGGGGCGAGCGGGGCGCGCATCCTCACCACGCTGCTGTACGCGATGAAGGACCGCGGCGCGCGCACGGGTCTGGCCACGTTGTGTCTCGGCGGCGGCAACGCGGTCGCGCTTTCAGTAGAGCGACCCGAATAGCGCGTCGTTGAGACGCGCGATCTTCTTCGCGGCCGACGGCAGGCTCCGCGCGATCTGGCGCGGGGCTCTTTTTCTGGCCGCGTGCGTCGTCGCGCTGTTCGCTACGTCATGGGGCGCGGCCAGCCTGCAGTCGGCGCTGGCGACGTGGGGCGTCCGGGCGATCGTGCACCCGCTAGTGTATCCGCTCGGATTCCTCGCGGCCCACTGGTTCACGCTCCGGAAAGTGGACCAGCTGGATTGGAGCTCCGTGTGGCTGGGTCGGGATGCCGCGCGCCCTCGCAAGCTGGCTGTGGGACTCGCGCTCGGCACGCTCGCCGTGGCTCTCCCTGCCGCACTATTGCTGGCGTCCGCCCAACTCGCAGTGGCGGATACGGCCGACGGAAGCTGGCTGGGCGCGGCGCTGCTGTCCGCGGTCGTGCTGTTGCCGAGCGCTTTCGCCGAAGAACTCTTCGCGCGCGGCTACATTCTGGCATTGCTTCGCGAAGCAGCGGGATGGAAGGTGGCGCTCGCGGTCACGAGTATAGGCTTCGGCCTGGTGCACGTGGTGAACCCCGGCGCCAACTGGCAGTCGCTGAGCGTGGTCGTGCTGGCTGGTTTCTTTCTGGGCGCGATCGTTCTCGTTACGGGAAGCCTGTACGCCGCCACGCTCGCGCATTTCGCGTGGAACTGGTTCATCGCAGCGGTGCTGCACATGCCGGTGAGCGGGATCCCCGTCGTGGGCACGCCCGACTACCGGGTGGTGGAGACCGGCCCGGATTGGCTGACGGGAGGGAGCTGGGGACCCGAAGGCGGGATTGCTGCTGGTCTGGGGCTCAGCATGGGTTTGATTTACTTGTCGTGGAGCGCGATGAGACGCGGGCGCGCGTGAATACGACGCCGCGTGCTGCGTCCTATCAGCGCTCCGTGCGACGTGTGATGATCGGTTGTTACCAATAGCCAATAGCCAACAGCCAATAGCTTTCGTCATATGAACGAAAAAATCGCCGTCATCGGCGCCGGCCAGATGGGCAGCGGAATCGCGCACGTGTTCGCGCAGTCCGGGTTCGGCGTGACATTGGTGGACATTTCCGCGGACGCGCTGCAAAGGGCCCGCGATACCATCGCGAAAAACCTCGACCGGCAGGTGAAGAAGGGCACAATCGCGGCCGAAGCGCCCGCCGAGATCCTCGGCCGCATAACCACCGACACCAACACCGGCGCCGTGGGGGAGGCGGGACTCGTGATCGAGGCCGCGACCGAGAACGCCGACCTCAAGTACAAGATCTTCCAGGGACTCGAGGCCGAGGCCGCGCCGGACGCGATCCTCGCGTCCAACACGAGCTCCATCTCCATCACCGAGATCGCGCGCCGCACGAGCCGGCCGGAGAAGGTGATCGGGATGCACTTCATGAATCCCGTGCCGGTGATGAAGCTGGTGGAGATCATCCGCGGGCTTGCCACGTCGGATGAGACCACCACGCGCGTCGTCGAGCTGGCGAAGCGGGTGGGCAAGACGCCGGTCGAGGTGAACGACTTCCCGGGGTTCGTGTCGAACCGGGTGCTGCTCCCGATGATCAACGAGGCCGTGTACTGCCTCATGGAGGGAGTCGGCACGGCCGAAGCGATCGATCAGGTGATGACGCTCGGCATGAATCACCCGCTGGGCCCGCTCGCGCTCGCCGACCTCATCGGTCTCGATACCTGTCTCGCGATCCTCGAAGTACTGCACGAAGGTCTGGGGGATCCGAAGTACCGGCCCTGTCCGCTGCTCCGCAAGTACGTCGCGGCCGGATGGCTGGGCCGGAAGACGGGCCGCGGCTTCCACAGCTACTCCTGAGCGCCCGCCCGTGAGGCACGCCGCGCTGCACCCGCTGACGGAAGAGCAGCGCGAGATCCAGAACGTCGCGCGCGAGTTCGCGGCCAATGAGATCGCGCCCAACGCGGAGCGGTGGGACCGCGAGGCCTTCTTCGACGAGTCGCTGATCGGGAAGCTCGGCGCGCTCGGCCTCCTGGGGATGATGCTGCCCGAGGAATACGACGGCCTCGGGCTCGACACCAGGACGTACCTGATGGCCCTCGAGGAGATCGCGGCCGCGGACGCTTCCACGGCGGTGCTCATGAGCGTGCACAATTCGCTGCCGACGCAGATGATCCTGCGGTTCGGGACCGACGAGCAGAAGCGGCGATTTCTCCCCCGCATGGCGCGCGGCGAGCTGCTGGGCGCGTTCGCGCTGTCGGAGCCGGAGGCGGGATCCGATGCCGCGTCGCTGACGACGCAGGCCGTTCGCGACGGCGATGGATGGAGGTTGAACGGCGCGAAGAGCTGGGTCACCACGGGCAGCCACGCCGGCGTGATCGTCGCCATGGCGCGCACCGACACGCCGGACCTGAGGCGCGGCGCCCGCGGAATCGGCGCGTTCATCGTCACTCCGGACCTCGCCGGCTTCAGCGTGGGAAAGAAAGAGAACAAGCTCGGCCTCCGCGCATCGCCGACGGTGTCGCTGAGCTTCGACAACATGCGCGTACCGGGCGAGAACCTGCTGGGCGATGCTTCGCACGGCTTCATCTACGCGCTGCAGTCGCTGGACAACGGCCGCCTCGGCATCGCGGCGCAGGCTCTGGGGATCGCCCGGGCCGCGCTCGAGCTCTCGCTGGCCTACGCCGCCGAGCGTAAGCAGTTCGGCCACGCCATCAGCGAGTTTCAGGCGATTCAGTTCAAGCTCGCGGACATGGCGATGCGGATCGACGCCGGCCGAAGCCTGCTGTACGCCACCGCCGACGCCAAGGACCGCGGCGAGCCCATCAAGCACTTCGGGGCGATGAGCAAGCTGTTCGCGAGCGAGACGGCCATGCGGGCGACGACGGAGGCCATCCAGATATTCGGGGGCTACGGGTACGTGAAAGACTATCCTGTCGAACGACTGTTCAGGGACGCGAAAGTGACCGAGATTTATGAAGGGACGTCGGAGATTCAAAGAGTCGTGATCGCGCGGGAGCTACTGGGGTCGCTCTAGAGGTCGGCGCCGCGCGAAGGAAACGTTACTAGTGATTAGTGATTGGTGATTAGTAACGGCGCAAAGAAGGGCAAGACGCTCGGCTGTTGGTGTCACGAATCACTAATCACTAATTACTAATCACTGCTCCTAATGGAACTCTTCAAGACGATTCGCGACATGGGCCACGAGCAGGTGGCCATCTGCAGGGACGAGGCCTCCGACTATTGCGGGATCATCGCGATCCACGACACGCGGCTGGGTCCGGCGCTCGGAGGCACTCGCTTCTGGAATTACGAGTCCGAAGACGACGCGATGATAGACGCGCTGCGGCTTGCGCGCGGCATGACGTACAAGAGCGCGGTGGCCGGCCTGAACCTTGGCGGCGGAAAGTCGGTGATCCTCGGGGACAACAAGACCCGGAACAGGGAAGCGATCTTCCGCGCGCACGGCCGCTTCGTGGAATCGCTGTGCGGCCGCTACATCACCGCCGAGGACGTGGGGACCAGCCCGTCGGACATGGACTACGTCCACATGGAGACCAACCACGTTGCGGGCCTCGCGTCCAAGTCCGGCGATCCCTCCCCGGTGACGGCGCACGGCGTCTTCCGCGCGATCGAAGCGTCAGCGAAATACCGCTGGGGCTCGAGCGACCTGAATGCCTGCACGGTGTCCGTGCAGGGGTGCGGTCACGTAGGGCGCTATCTCGCCAAGGAGCTGCACGCCGCGGGCGCGAAGCTGATCGTCTCGGACATAGATCCCGACAAGGTTCGCCAGGTGGTGGCGGACACGGGAGCGACAGCCGTCGCGCCGGACGAGATCTACACCGCCGACGCGCAGATCTTCGCGCCGTGCGCGCTCGGCGGCATCATCAACGACGGGACGATTCCGAAGCTCAAGGTGGAGATCGTCGCGGGCGGCGCCAACAACCAGCTGCTCGAGGAGCGCCATGGCGACGCGCTCGAAGCGCGCGGCTTGCTGTACGCGCCCGACTACGTCGCCAACGCGGGCGGGGTGATCAACGTGTACAGCGAGCTCGCCGGCTGGGACCTCGATCGCTCCTTCAAGAAAGCCGACGAGATCTTCGACACGGTGCTCGGCGTGTTCGAGCTCGCGAAGGCGGAGGGGATTCCCACGTATCAAGCCGCCGATCGCGTGGCGGAGCGCCGTCTCGGGGATCCGAGGGCGGTGCGCAAGTCGTGGGGCGAATGGCCTCCGCGCAACGGCAACGGCAAATGACCGATACGCCGGAGACCGAAGGCGAGAGAATTCCCATCGGCGCGGACCACGCGGGGTTCGCGATGAAGGAGCAGCTCAAGGAGGAGCTGCGCCGGCTCGGGTACGAGCCCGTGGACATGGGCGCGAAATCGGAGGAGGCGAGCGACTACCCCCCGTTCGCGCACGCGGTCGCCGAGCAGGTGGCGAGCGGCCAGGCGCGCCGGGGCGTGCTGCTCTGCGGCAGCGGTATCGGCATGGACATCGCGGCCAACCGGCATCCCGGAGTCCGCGCGGCGCTCGCCTGGCAACCGGCGATCGCCGAGCTGTCGCGCAAGCACAACGACTCCAACGTGCTGGTGCTGCCGTCGCGCTTCATGTCGCAGGAGGACGCTTCGGCCGCGCTCAGGAAGTGGCTGGAGACGGAATTCGAGGGCGGCCGGCACCAGCGCCGCGTCGAGCAGATCGACTCCCAGACACGGGCGGGAACCAAATGACGGAGAGAAACGCCCAGGCGGGCGGGTCGCAGCTGCGCGCGCTGCGCGCGTACGATCCCGACATCGCGCGGCTGATCGTGGAGGAAACGGACCGCCAGCGGTACGGGCTGGAGCTCATCGCCAGCGAGAACTTCGTGTCCGAAGCCGTGCTCGAGGCGATGGGCACGCCGCTCACGAACAAGTACGCCGAGGGACTCCCGTCGAAGCGGTATTACGGCGGATGCGAGGTCGTTGACAAGATCGAGCAGATCGCCATCGACCGCGTCAAGCAGCTGTTCGGCGCGGAGCATGCGAACGTGCAGCCGCACTCGGGCGCGCAGGCCAACGCCGCCGTGTACCTCGCTTTCCTCAAGCCGGGCGACAAGGTGCTCGGTCTCGACCTCTCGCAGGGCGGGCACCTCACGCACGGCTCGCCGGTGAATTTCTCGGGGCTGCTGTACACGGCGATTCACTACGGAGTGAAGCCCGAGGACGGCCGCATAGACTACGATCGCATGCGCGAGATCGCGCGCGCGGAGCGGCCGCAGATGATCATCGCCGGCGCCAGCGCGTACGCGCGGATAATCGACTTTCCCGCGTTCGCCGAGATCGCGCGGGAGGTCGGCGCTAAGTTCGTGGTGGACATGGCGCACATAGCTGGCCTGGTCGCGACCGGTCTGCATCCTTCGCCAGTGCCGCACGCCGACGCGGTGACGAGCACCACGCACAAGACGCTGCGCGGACCTCGCGGGGGGCTCATCCTGTGCAAGTCGGAGCACGCGAAGGCGGTGGACAAGGCGATGTTCCCCGGGACCCAGGGCGGTCCGCTCGAGCACGTCATTGCAGCCAAGGCGGTCGCCTTCAAGGAAGCGCTGCACCCGTCGTTCAGGGATTACTGCAGGCAGGTCGTCGCCAATGCCCAGGCGCTGGCGGGCGCGCTCGCGTCGCGCGGGTACGACATCGTGTCCGGTGGAACGGACAACCACCTGCTGCTGGTCGATCTCCGCAACAAGAACCTCACCGGCAAGGTCGCGGAGCAATCGCTCGACAAGGCGGGTATCACTGTGAACAAGAACACCGTGCCCCGCGAGACGCAGTCGCCGTTCGTGACGAGCGGAATGCGGATCGGCACGCCCGCGGTGACTTCGCGGGGGATGAAGGAGCCCGACATGGAGCGCATAGCCGGTCTCATCGACCGGGTGCTCGCCGCGCCGGACGACGAGTCAGTGTGCAAAAAGGTACGGGCGGAAGTGCGGGAAATGGCTGGCGGGTTTCCGCTCTATCCCGCATCATTTGTGGAGCCCGGCAACAAGGAGCGGTGATTTGGTAGAGCTGGCGTTTCGGGACGGCATAATGGACAGGATCAGGCTCCGCGAGCCGCGGTTCGAGGAGGGCGCGTACCTCTTCGTGCTCGCCGGCCTGGAGTACTGCCAGTCGCGGCTGCCAGAGCGTCGCCACATCACCGGCGCCGAGCTGGCGATCGCGTGCCGCGACCTGGCGCTGAAGCGGTTCGGGGTGATGGCCCGGCTCGTGCTCGAAAGCTGGGGTCTCCGCAGCACGAGCGACATCGGCACAGTAGTGTTCACGCTGGTAAGCGAAGGGCTGCTCCTCAAATCTCCGACCGATAACCCGGGTGACTTCATCGGCGTGTACGAGTTCGCCGGCGCTTTCGAGCGCGACTACCCCTGGGGCTGCGCCAGCCCGGCGTAGCGCGCTGCGTCCAGTCCCGGCGCGGGCCGCCGTGGGACGACACCACACATGACAGTGCTCGTCACCAGCGCGGCGGAATCGGCCGCGCTCGATAGCGCCACGATCGCCGCGGGGACTCCCTCGCGCGAGCTGATGCGGCGCGCGGGCAAGGCCGCCGCGGCGGAGATCGTCCGGTTGCTGGGCGAACGCGCGCGCGCGGGAGTGCGGGTGCTCGCCGGCGGCGGCAACAACGGCGGCGACGGCTGGGTGGTGGCCGCGGAGCTCGCGCGCCGCGGGATCGCCGTACGGGTGGTCGAGATCGTCGAAGCGCGCACCGACGACGCGCGCGCGGAGAAGGCCGCCGCCGCGCCACTGCTCGAGCGGGCGAGCGAGCCGGGCGACGGCGCCACGATCGTGGACGCGCTGCTGGGGACGGGCGCGCGCGGCGCGCCGTCGGGCGCCGCGGGAGCCGCGGTGAAAGCGATCGCGAAAGCGCGGGCCGGCGGAGCGTACGTCGTGAGCCTCGACATGCCGAGCGGGCTCGACGCCAGCACGGGCGAGAGCGCGGGCGCGGTGGTCGCGGACGCCACGCTGACGTTCGGCAGCGTGAAGCGCGGCCAGCTCGTGTCGCGCGCGAATTGCGGGCGCATCACCGTGCTCGACATCGGGCTGCTGCCGCCGCACGCCGGGTCGCAGCTGCCCGAGCTGCTCACCGCGGCCGACGTGTACCCCTGCGTCCCGGAGATTCCCGCGCGCGCGCACAAGGGCACGCGGAAGAAGCTCGCGATCGTCGGAGGGAGCGAGGGAATGGCGGGCGCGGTGCTGCTCGCCGCGCAGGCCGCGTTCCGCAGCGGCGTCGGTCTGCTGCGGCTGTGCGTGGCGGAGGGGAGCGTGTCGGCCGTGCACGGCGCCGCGCCCGCCGCGCTCGTCACCGAATGGCAGCCCGACCGGGAGTTCGACGACCCCAACGCGGGGTGGGCCGACGCGCTGGTGCTGGGGCCCGGGCTCGGCAAGACCCCGCGCGCGAAGCGGCTCGCGGAGCACGTGCTGAAGGGACCCGCGAAGCTGATAGTCATGGATGCCGACGGGCTGAACGTCTTCGCGCCCAACGCGGAGGAGCTGGTGGATCTGCTGGATGGCCGTCCCGCAGTGCTCACGCCGCATCCCGCGGAGCTCGGCCGCCTCCTCTGGCGCGACGCGAAGCAAGTGGACGCCACCCGATTCGAGGTTGCCGTCGAGGCGGCGCGCCTGCTCGGCGCGGTGGTCCTGCTCAAGGGCACGCCCACGGTCATCGCGGCGCCGGATGGAGAGGTGCGCGTGAGCGCGTCCGGCACGCCGGCGCTCGCGACCGGCGGGAGCGGCGACGTGCTGGCGGGAATGGTCGGCACGCTGCTCGCGCAAACCGGCGATGCGTTCGTGAGCGCGTACGTCGCCGCCTGGATTCATGGGCGCGCTGCCGAGCTGGCGACGGGCGACCGAAATTCGCGCGGCACCACGCTCGACGACGTGCTGCGTATGCTGCCTGACGCGTGGCAGCCGGTGAAAGAGAAGCATCCGCCAGGAGTGCTCGCCGTGCTGCCCGCGGTGCGATGACGGCACCCCGCTCTCCAAGTCGCGGCCACGTCCCGCTCGGGCCGGGAGGTGAGTTCGACATCATCCGGCGAATGCTCGCCGTCTGGGGCGGGATTGCCACCGGGATCGGTGACGACGCCGCGACGATCGCGCCGCCCGCCGGGCGGCTCGTCGTCAGCACGGACACTAGCGTGGAGGACGTCCACTTTCGCCGGGACTGGCTGACGCACGCGGAGATCGGCTACCGGGCCACAGCCGCCGCGCTGAGCGATCTTGCCGCGATGGCCGCGTCGCCCCTGGGCGTCTTTCTCGCGCTCACGCTTCCGGAGAGCGAAGTGCCGGCCGTGGACGAACTGGCCCGGGGGGTCGGCGATTGCATCCGCGCGTGCGACACGAAGATCCTGGGCGGCGACGTCACTCGCGGGGCGAAGCTCGCGCTCACGCTCACGGTTCTGGGCTCGGCGTCACATCCGCTGCTGCGCAGCGGTGCGGTTGCTGGCGACAGGGTGTACGTAACCGGCAGGCTCGGCGGCCCGGTCTCGGCGCTGCGCGAATATCGGGAGGGCAGGACCCCGGCGAAGCCCGCCCGCGAGCGCTTTGCTCACCCGGTGCCCCGGTTGAAGGAAGCGCGTTGGCTGGCGAGCCGTGGGTCGCACGCGGCCATCGACATCTCCGACGGGCTCATCGCCGACGCGCGGCACCTCGCGGTGGCGAGCGGCGTCGGGCTGCACCTGCGGAGCGAGAGCGTTCCCGTGCTCGCCGGAGCGAAGCCCGTGGATGCGCTGGCGAGCGGAGAGGAGTACGAGCTGCTGGTGACCAGCCCGGGACCGCTCGACGCGGCCGCGTTTCGCGCCGAGTTCGGGCTCGACCTCACGGAGATCGGCGAAGCGCAGGGAGACGAGGCGGACGTGGTGCTGACGGCCGGCGGCCGACGCGTTGCACCGCCCGCGGGCTACGATCACTTTACGGCGCAGTGAGACTGATACTCGTCGCGATCGCGGCGCTGATCGCGACGCCCGCGCTGACTCTGCTCCTGGTCGCCGCCAGGCTGCTGCGCATTCCCGATCGCACCGGCTCCGTGTACGACGGCATCCCGCGCTGGTGGGCGAAGACGCTCCTCTTCGTGGCCGGCGTGAAGGTGGTGGTGCACGGCGAGGAATGGATCACCGACGCTCCGCACATCTTCGTGGGCAATCACGTGAGCTGGTTCGACGTGCTCGCGAGCGCCGCCGTGCTGCCGCGCGGCAAATACGTCGCCAAAGCCGAGCTGTTTCGCGTGCCGGTATTCGGCCAGGCCATCCGCTGGATCGGCATGATCGAGATCGAGCGCGAGAACAGAAAGGCGGCGTTCGAGTCGCTGGAGCACGCGGCGGCGAAGATCAGAGCGGGGAACCCCGTGGTGATGTTCGCGGAGGGGACCCGCGGCGACGAATACGCGCTGCGGCCGTTCAAGAAAGGCCCGTTCGTCCTGGCCATCACCGCCGGCGTCCCGATCGTGCCCATGGTCATCTACGGCACGATCGAGCGCATGCGCCGCGGGAGCTGGAAAATCACTCCCGGGACCATCGAAGTAACTTTCCTCGAGCCGATTCCGACCGCCGGCCTCACGTACGAGGATCGCGTCGCCCTCGTGGAGCTGGTTCGGTCCCGGATGGCCGCGGTGCTGCGCGAGAAGTACGGAATAGAAAGTCAGCTGGCGACGACCAGCCAACAGCCAATAGCCAACAGCCAATAGCTCAGATGCCAACGATCATAGACATCCGCGCCCGCGAGATCCTCGACAGCCGCGGGAATCCCACCGTCGAGGCCGACGTCACGCTCGCGAGCGGCGCGTTCGGGCGCGCCGCGGTGCCGAGCGGTGCGTCCACGGGCGAGCACGAAGCGCTCGAGCTGCGCGACGGAGACGACGAGCGGTACGGCGGCAAGGGCGTGCAGCAGGCGGTGCAGAGCATCGTGGAGCGGATCGCGCCCGCGCTCAACGGGATGTCGGCCGCCGACCAGATCGCCGTGGACCGCGTGATGCTCGAGCTCGACGGCACGCCCAACAAGGGGAAGCTCGGCGCCAACGCGATCCTCGCGGTGTCGCTCGCGACGGCGCGCGCCGCTGCGGAAGAGACCGGGCTGCCGCTCTACCGTTACCTCGGCGGGCCGATGGCGCGCACGATGCCGGTGCCGATGATGAACATTCTCAACGGCGGCGCGCACGCGACGAACACGGTGGACTTGCAGGAGTTCATGATAGTGCCGATCGGCGCGGACACGTTCAGCGACGCGCTGCGAATGGGCACGGAGGTGTTTCACTCCCTGAAGAAGGTGCTGGTCAAGCGAAAGATGTCCACGGGCGTGGGCGACGAGGGCGGCTTCGCGCCCAACCTCGAGAACGATGAGGACGCGCTCCGCGTCGTCGTCGAGGCGATCGAGAAGGCCGGCTACTCGCCCGGCACCGAGGTCGCGATCGCGCTCGACCCCGCGGCGTCGGAGTTCTACAAGGCCGGCAGCTACACCTTCAAGAAGAGCGGAGGGGGAAGCTACGATGCGGACGGGATGATCGAGCTGTACGCCGGCTGGCTCGACAAGTATCCCATCGTCTCGATCGAGGACGGGCTCGCCGAGGACGACTGGGACGGGTGGGCCAAGCTCACGGCCGCGCTCGGCGACCGCTGCCAGCTCGTGGGCGATGACCTGTTCGTGACGAGCACGGAGCGCCTCGCGCGCGGCATCGAAGGCGACGTGGCCAACGCGATCCTGATCAAGGTGAACCAGATCGGCACGCTCACCGAGACGCTCGAGGCGATCGAGCTCGCGCGCGGGAACGGGTACCAGTCGGTGATCTCCCACCGTTCGGGGGAGACGGAAGACACGTTCATTGCCGACCTCGCCGTCGGGACGGGCGCCGGCCAGATCAAGACGGGGTCGGCGAGCCGGACCGACCGCGTCGCGAAGTACAATCAGCTCCTGCGGATCGAAGAGCAGCTCGGCCCGCTCGCGGAGTATCCGGGGGGAGCGGTATACGGACTTTGAGCAGGCCGCCGTGGGGCAGGCTGGCGCTGTTTTTCGTTCTGGCGGCGGCTTTGTACTTCGCCGTGCAGGGCGGAGAGTACAGCACGGCGGACATCGCCCGGCAATTCGTCGCGAAGCGGCGCATGCGCGCCGAGGTTGACTCGCTGCAGCGCCTCGTGGACTCGCTCGCGAAGGCGCTCGAGGCGATCGAGACGGATCCCGCGGTGCAGGAGCGGATCGCGCGGGAAGAGTTCGGCATGGTGCGTGGCGACAAGGAGCTGCTATATCGGTTCGCCGGGCCCGACTCCGTGCGAGCGCCTTGAGCAAGACTGAGAACTCAGGACCCATGCGGCCTCAGGACCAAAAGCAACCGAGGATCTACGATCAAGTGAGGACCGAGGATGGGCGGAACAACGGGAAACGGCTCCTCAGTCCTCACTTAATCGCCGATCCTCAGTTGTAGTTGGTCCTGAGGCCGCATGGGTCCTCAGTTCTCAGTCGTCAGTCCGCAGCTGAAGTCAGCGTCTCGCCCCGTTGACCAGCGCGTCGTTTCATGCCATCTTTAGCGTCTATCGCGGGGTGGAGCAGCCTGGTAGCTCGTCGGGCTCATAACCCGAAGGTCGCGGGTTCAAATCCCGCCCCCGCTATGCGACAACCAGCGGCCGGTCCGAAAGGGCCGGCCGTTTTTGTACCGCCGTCCGAATCACGGCAGCGTAGCTCAGCTGGCTAGAGCGCACGACTCATAATCGTGAGGTCGGGAGTTCGAGTCTCCCCGCTGCTATTCCAAGCGCCACGTTCACTTATGACATTCAGCCGCTTGCCGCGCGCTTGAGAGCGTCCGACGCCCAGCGGTTGATGCTTTTCGCCTCCCGCTCAGCGGCGATCGCAATCGGGCGGTGCACGTCAAGGGTCCACGCGCAGAACGCACTTGCCGGAGAAAGGCTCTTCCGGCTCCCTCCCATGCTCCCGACACACGTCGCGATAGACCTTGAGCGACGCCGCGAACTCACGTAGCAGCTCCACCGGATTCCTGTGGGCGGCTCTCCCCGGTTGTCGTGCGGATCTCCGCTGCCCGAATTGAGGAATAGAGTTGCGTGCCTTAATGTGATCGAGCTCGCGAACGTCCTTCGTAAATTCGAGGCTTAGCTCGATCTGATCACCTTCGGGGTGATGATCGTTGAAGTACCGAACCGTTTTGCTTGCCATCGGTTGTTTGCGAGAGCCCACTCCGCAATCTCACTCTTCTTTGCAGGCCAGGGGCCCCCAGCCGCACGGTAGTCCTCAACTATCGCCTGACACTGTCGGATATAATGCGACGTCATGACCGTGGTCCTCTCCGATTATTAAAGCCCAATTTGCAAACTGCTTCCGAAGCCATCCACCAGGGCTGTTTCCAGGATAACTGGTCGAATTTTTACCAGGTGCTTTGAATAGAGCATCCATGCCTTGTCGCCGAGCGGACCACGGCTCAGCCGTTTTCGAAGCTGGCCTGCTACGAGGCCTGGGTGCAGCGCCAGGCTTTCTGCGAAGCCGCGAATGTTCAGGTCGGTATAAAGGGGCCCTTTTCGTTTCATAAAATCATCCAGCTCAGAGCTCGGAACACAGAAATCCGCAGCTGCGGCGTTCGCTCGCTGTTCCTGCGCCGACGTGTCAGCCGTTTCATCCAGGTCGTTGTCGACGATGACGGTGCCGTCGCTCCCATCCTTATTCAACACATGTTCGATCTCGTGCCGGACAACAAACCAAAAATTATCGATTCGATCTCGCGTTAACGACAACCCGATCACCGGTTTTGTATCGGAGAGCCAGAAGCAGACTCCGTCAATCTTCAAGCCGGGCAGGCGTTCGACGATCACGAGTCGGACGCCGGCCTCCGAGAGAATCTGCGGAACATGGCGTGCATCGTCTGGTGAACGAAGGAGATTGCGCATTCTTTCTATTCCGCGCCTTAGCGTAGCCTCGGAATAGCGGGGCACGACCATCGACTCAGCGATTTGTCGAACACGAAGAAGCCAGACTTCCTGAATTGGGGAGAGAGGTTGATCGTACAAGGTTTGTTTCGCGGCCATCGCAAATTGAGGGCGCTCCTCCAGCCTCTCCACGCGCAGAAATCCCTTCACTAGTTGTTCAAGTTCTGCAACGTCGGTGGTCTTGGGAAGCCATCCCCGGGCGGTCATGAGCCTCAACGGTACCCGCTGCCGAATGGCCGCGCTTCGGGCGATCTTCGAGGGCGCGGGATCTGAGTTGCGGAGTCGATAGAGCGCCTCGGTCCGCGTCCAAAATTCAGCTTCAATGCCTAGAGCAGCCTCGAGCTCCTTCGCTGTCTCCTCGGTAACGCGCTTCTTGGCACGGATGATCTCGTTCACTACCTGGACGGGCCGTTCCATGATCTCCGCCAAATCGGCCTGCGTCCACCCGCGGGCAGCAAGTTCTTCTCGGACGAACTCCCCTGGAGGAAAGACCTCCGCCGGTACAAAGGCCATCGCGCCCACCTCATCACTCATAATGATTCTCTATTCCAACAATGAGAACTTTCTCGTTTGATTGGCCATGCGAGAACTCCATGATTAGCCGCCATCTCTTGTTCAGTCGCATCGAATGCTGGTGCTGTCGCTTGCCACCTAATTTTTCAAGGCGCCTCCCACCAAACTTGTAGAGCTCAGATCGTTGGGAGACGGTGCGGATGATTTGCATCAACATCCGGAACTGCTTTACGATGGAACGGTCGAATCCAGCCGAGAAATCCCTGTCGATTTCGAGGCGCTGCAGGTCAGAATCGGCGTGCTCTACCTCCAGCATTGGAGTTGAATGTATGAGGAATCCGCTTTCGAGTCAATACATGGATTCACCCTTAGGGTGAAGTCCGTATCCCACGAGACTTGAGGGATAAGCATGGTTCCTAGCTTCATCCTTGGCCGTTACCGGCTAAAATCTGTGGGCGTAACGCTTTCCGGGTCTTAACGTATTCATTCATGGCCCTCCACCCCTCCTTCCCTCAGTCTCCCTACGCCCAGCTTCTTCCGGACCAGCGCTGGTTTCCGGCCGATGAGACTCTGCGCGAGAAATCCTACGACAAGCTGCTTCCGCCGCTCGTCGCAAAGGTCCGCGAAGAGGTTTTCGCCTGGCGCCACAATCACTACGCCGGTGCCTCGGACACCTCGAAAGCGCTGCTCGAGTGGTGGTTCGAGACCGATCACCTGCTCGAAGAAGCCGACGGATCGCTCTCGCCGTTCCGCTATTACTACGCGCAGCGGGAAGCCGTCGAAACCGTCGTCTGGCTGTACGAAGTGCGCCAGGCCCGGGACAAGTTCGACCTGATCCGCTTCGACGCGTCGGGGGCCGTGTCATCCGGGATGTTCCACGAGGACTGGCCCCGATACGTCCTCAAGATGGCCACCGGCGCCGGGAAGACGAAGGTGCTCTCGCTCCTCATCGCGTGGAGCTTCTTTCACAGGCTGTACGAGAAGGATTCGCAGCTCTCGCGCAACTTTCTCGTCATCGCGCCCAACATCATCGTGCTCGACCGCCTGCGCGCCGACTTCGACGGGCTCAAGGTGTTCTTCAACGACCCGGTGCTTCCGCCCAACGGCCACGGCGGGCAGAACTGGCGCGACGACTTTCAGCTCACCGTTCACATCCAGGATGATGTGCGCGTGGTGCGCGAGTCCGGCAATCTTTTCCTTACCAACGTGCACCGGGTATTCCTCGGCGACGTCCCGGACCCGTCACTCGACGACGACGATCTGAGCAACTACTTCCTGGAGCCGTTCGGCGCCCGGCCGTCGGGGAGGACGACCGACAGCAAGACCGACCTCGGCGAGATCATCCGCGAAGTGGATGAGCTGGCGATCTTCAACGACGAAGCGCATCACATCCACGATCCAAGGATGGCCTGGTTCAAGTCCATCCAGGACATCCACCACCGGATGCTGCAAAAGGAAGCGCGTCTCGCCCTGCAGATCGACGTGACGGCCACGCCCCGGCACGACAACGGCGCGATATTCGTGCAGACAGTTTCCGACTACCCACTGGTCGAGGCGATCCACCAGAACGTGGTGAAGCACCCGGTGCTTCCTGACGCGGCCAGCCGCGCCAAGCTGCGGGAGCACACGAGCTCGCTGTTCCACGAGAAGTACGCGGACTACCTCGCCCTCGGCATCGAGGAATGGCGCAAGAGCTACGCGGAGCACGAAGCGCTCGGCAAGAAAGCGGTGCTGTTCGTGATGGTGGACGACACCCGCAACTGTGACGACGTCGGCGCGTACCTGGAGAAGATCTGCCCCGAGCTTGAGGGCGCGGTCCTCGTGATTCACACCAAGAACAACGGCGAGATTTCCGAAGCCGTGTCCGGGAAAAAGCGGGAAGAGCTGGAGCTGCTGCGAAAAGAGTCGAACCGGATCGATTCGTGGGACTCCCCGTACAAGGCCATCGTGTCCGTGCTGATGCTGAAGGAAGGATGGGACGTTCGTAACGTCACGACGATCGTCGGCCTCCGCGCTTATGTGGCCGAGGCGAACATCCTCCCCGAGCAGACGCTCGGCCGGGGCCTGCGGAGGATGTATTTCGGAACCTCCGTCGCGGAGACCGTATCGGTGATGGGAACGCCTGCTTTCATGGACTTCGTCGAGTCCATCCAGAGCGAGGGCGTGACCTTGGAGCACGTGCCGATGGGCGTGGGCGCGGTGCGCAAGGACGCGTTGATCGTGGAGATCGACTCGGCGAACGACAAGAAGGACCTGGACGCACTCGACATCGCGCTGCCGCGCCTCACGCGCCGGTTCAACCGGGACTACAAGGACCTGGACGCGCTCGATCCCGCCGCGCTGGGGAATCCGCGGCTGCCGTTAAAGGAGTTCACGCCCGAAGAGACTCGCGAGATCGTATTCAAGACGATGCTCGACGACGAAACTCATCACATCGTAAACCTCGAAGGGGGCGGGCCAGCCGACTATCGGTCCGTAGTCGCGTTCTTTGCGCGGCAGATCCTGAAAGACCTGCGGCTGGTGGGCGGGTACGACATTCTGTACGGGAAGGTGAAAACGTTTTTGCGTGACCATCTCTTCACGCCGTCGCCGGTGGAGCTGGAAGATCCAGTGGTGCTGCGGAACCTTTCCGAGCCCGCGGCGGGGAAGATCCTGTACGACGCGTTCAAGACGGCGATCAACGCCTTGACCGTGCGCGAATCAGGGACGACGCGGGTGGAGGACTGGATCAAGCTCAGGGACACGCGGCCGTTCCGCACGGAGAACCGGGCGTTCCACTACTCGCACAAGTCCGTGTTCTCCAAGACTGTGGGCGAGGCGCGGTCGGGCGGGTATGAGCTGGCCTTCGCTGCCTTTCTCGACAAGCCGGATAACGGCGTGGTCTCGTTCGCCAAGAACTATCTCGCGGTCGGATTCAAGATCGACTACGTGAAGGCGAACGGCGAGCTCTCGACGTACACTCCGGACTTCATCGTGCGTGACGGCGCGGGGACAGTGTGGATCATCGAGACCAAGGGCCGCGAGGAGCTGGACCTGCCACAGAAGATGGCGCGTCTCAGGCAGTGGTGTGCCGACGCGACGGCGGCGAGCGTCGCGGAAGGCGGACCGGAATTCCGCTTTCTGTATGTGGACCAGAAGAGTTTCGAGAAGTATTCGCCGGATACAATGGCCGCGCTGGCCGAGAGCTTCACCGAATACCAGGACTGACCGATGGCGCGACTTCCCGCTGATGGATACGAGCTGACCGACGCCGAGCGGCGCGACCTGATCAAGCTGATCGAGCAGGGGCGGCCGCTGCCGGACAAGTACCGGTTCATCCTGTTCGCCGACAAGCGCGAAGTCGAGCTGGTGTGGAACGGGAAGACGCGTGAGGTCTCGACCGCGATCCTGCCGTTCCAGACGCTGGAGCACATCGACGAGCCGCGGAAGGAGAAGCGGGAGGACGAGGAGCTCGCGCTCGACATGGGCGGGCGGCAGGTGAAAGGCTGGACCAACAAGCTGATCTGGGGCGACAACAAGCTGATCCTGTCGTCGCTAAAGAGCGGTGCGCTGCGACGGCAAATCGAGGACGCGGGCGGGCTGAAGCTGATTTATATCGATCCGCCGTTCGATGTGGGCGCAGACTTCAGTATGGACATCGAGATCGGTGGCGAAACGTTCCATAAGGAACCGAATCTTCTAGAGCAGATCGCGTATCGGGATACGTGGGGCCGGGGGGCGGATTCGTTTATCGCGATGATTTATGAACGGCTTATCCTAATGCGCGACTTGATGCAGGACGGGGCTACTATCTATCTCCACTGCGACTGGCGAGTCAGTGCATTCGTGCGAATCGCATTGGACGAAGTGTTCGGACATTTTATAGCGGAGATATCTTGGAAAAAGCTTCGATCTCCGAAGGGTCAGTCGAGTCATTTTTCCAACATCAAGGACAGCATTTTTGTATTTTCGCGTTCCGCCAATCCGCTATTCATTCCCCAATACGTAGAAAAAGATTCGCGACTACTTGATAGCCATTATCGGCACGTAGAAGCCGCAACGGGCAGGCGTTACAATTTGGACAACTTCACGCAAGCTGGTGCGGGGCCGGCGCGCCAGTTTGGCGATGTTGTCCTGGAGCCACCACCGGGCAAGCACTGGATCTGGTCCCAAGAGCGTATTGACGCCGGAATGAGAGAAGGACTGATCGTTTTCTCAAAGACTGGAATGCCCTACGTCAAGCGCTTCTTCGACGACAATGAGGGAACGCGCATCGGGGATCTCTGGGACGACGTATTTCCCGTAAATCAGATGTCGCACGAGCGCCTCGACTATCCTACCCAGAAACCTGAGGCTCTTGTCGAACGCATCATTTCCTCTAGTAGCAAGGAGGGCGACCTCGTCGCCGATTTTTTCGTCGGCAGCGGAACGACTGCGGCGGTCGCTGAAAAACTCGGCCGCAAGTGGATTGCGACCGACCTCGGCAAGTTCGCCGTTCACACTACCCGAAAACGCCTCATCCAGGTTCAGCGCGACCTCAAGGCGGCAGGCAAGCCCTTCCGCGCGTTCGAGGTCCTGAATCTCGGCCGGTACGAACGGCAGGCGTACCTCAACGTCGGCGGGCGGCTCACCGGCAAGCGGGTGGGGTTGATCGGTGGGGGACATATGGCGCGGCGGTTGATCAAACTGCTGCGTCCCTTTGAGACCGAGATTTGGGTGCACGACCCTTATTTGCCGCGTGAGATGGCCGAAGCATTGGGCTTTGTGCAAACCTCGCTCGATAATGTGATGTCCAAGTGTGATATCGTGGTCTGCCTGGTGCCGTTGACTCCGGCGACCAAGGGCATGTTGAGCGACCGCGAGTTTGGCTTGCTCAAGCCGGGCGCCATCTTTGTCAATGTGTCGCGTGGCGCTGTGGCCGATTCGGCGGCATTGATTCGCCGCTTGAAGCAGAACGATATTATCGCCGGGTTGGATGTCTTTGACCCCGAACCGATTCCCGCCGGGCATGAGATTTTGGAACTCCCCAATGTTTTCCTCAGCCCGCACATTGGCTGGGCAACGGGTGATCCGATTCGCCCCTTCTTTGATCTCATCGTCGATGAGTTGCAGCGTTTCTTCGATGGGCATGAGCCGTGGTATGAGCTGAACCCGCGCAGCCGCGCCAACCGCACCGGGCAGCCAACCGTCTAGGCCGGACGTTTTACAGCAGTTGACACCTGCCCACTCTCGATCCACAATTAGGCGCAGCGGCGCTGTGCGTCCACCACCCTGCTTGCGAGGTTGCCAACGCAGATTCCCGTTACAAATTCCCGTTACAAATTCCCATAGCTGATTTCGATACTTTGATCCTCAAAGGAGAAGATTATGTTGCCCGCTTGGAAACAGAGGCTGGTCTGGTTATGGGCAATTGCGCTGCTGCCGGCAGCAGTGGGGCTGTGGTGGGCGGTGAGTACGGCCCAGGCCCAAGCGCCCTTCACCATCAACTATGGTGAGGTCAAAACGGGAGAAGTGGTGGATCGCCTGGGCGACGAGTGGGTCTTTAGCGGCTGTCTGAGCGATGTGGTGACGATCACCATGCAGAGCCATCTCTTTGGCAGCTATCTGGAACTGTATGGGCCGGTCGGGCGCCACAGCCTGGCAGAGGCGGGGGTGGAAGGGCCAAATGCCGCCGCCAGTATTGCCGGGTTTGTGCTGCCTGAATCTGGCCCCTTTACGGTTATCGCCGCGGG
>CALMKE010000011.1 GCA_937867645.1 uncultured Gemmatimonadota bacterium
CCGGGAATGGAAGTCGGACCGCCGGAGCCTTACGACATTCTCAGCGTGGACAGCGCGGGCCGCACGGCGATATACGGCAGCAAGGGGAAGTAGAACGGTTTCTAGTGGCCGGTGACTAGCTACTAGTGACCGCCAAGAGCCAATAGCCAAGAGCTTCCTATGTCCTCCCGCCGTGATTTCGTTTCCCGGCTCGCCGTAGCCGGAGCCGCCGCGCCGCTGTTCCGGGAAGACGCGATCCGGAAGCTCTTTCGCGCCGAAGAAGTGGCCGGCAGCCGCCTTCCATCCGCTGTCGCCGACGACGAGCAGTACTGGACCGAGATCCAGCGCGCGTTCGACACGGACCGCACGATGATCAACCTCAACAACGGCGGCGTCAGCCCGACGCCGAGCCACGTCCTCGAGGCGATGATCCGCGATCTCCGGTTCACGAACGAGCTGCCGGTGGAGCACATGTGGCGAGTGCTGGAGCCGAGGATCGAGAGCGTGCGCCGCGATCTGGCGCGCGACTTCGGCTGCGATCCCGAGGAGATGGCCATCACGCGCAACGCGTCCGAAGCGCTCGAGACGCTGATCTTCGGGATCGACCTCAAGCCCGGCGACGAAGTTCTGCTCACCAACCAGAACTACGGCCGGATGATCACCAGCTGGGAGCAGCGCGCGCGCCGCGAGGGGATCGTCGTGAAGCAGATCTCCTTCGACGTGCCGCCGCCGTCCATGTCCTACCTCGTGCGCCAGTTCGAGAACGCGATCACTCCGCGCACGCGCGTCATCGAGGTGACCCACATCACCAACCTCACCGGCCAGATCATGCCGGTGCGCGAGCTTGTGGAGCTGGCTCGGCCCCGCGGCATCGAGGTGTTCGTGGACGGAGCGCACGCGTACGCCCACTTCCCCTTCAAGCGCGACGACCTCGGCTGCGACTTCTACGGAACGAGCCTGCACAAATGGCTGCTCGCGCCGATCGGCACCGGCTTCCTGTACGTAAAGAAGGAGAAGCAGCGCGGCCTGTGGCCGTTGATGGCGGCCGGCCCCGAACTGGACGACAACGTCCGCAAGTACGAGGAGATCGGCACCCACCCCGCGGCCAACCACAACGCGATCTCCGCGGCGCTGGCATTCCATCGCGGGATCGGGGCCGAGCGCAAGGCCGCGCGCCTGCGCCTGCTCCGCGACCGCTGGGCGAAGCGGCTCGCCGGCGCGAGCGATCGCGTGCGCGTCCTCACGCACCTGGACGACAGGAACTCGGGCGCCATCGCCCTGTTCAACGTGGACGGGATCGACAGCGGCGCGCTGGGCACCTGGCTGATGGCGAAACACCGCATCGTGACCACCCCGATCGTCCACAGGGAGTACCACGGGCTGAGGATCACGCCGAACGTCTACACTACTCTCGACGAAGTGGACACCTTCGCCGACAGGGTTCTAATCGCAATCAACAGAGGGATTTCGTGATCGAGCTCCTGACCGATCCCCAGGCATGGCTGGCCTTCGCGACGCTGCTGGCGCTCGAGGTCGTGCTCGGGATAGACAACGTCGTATTCATCGCCATTCTCGCCGGCAAGCTTCCCGCCAACCAGCAGGACAAGGCCCGTCGCCTCGGGCTCGCGCTCGCCGCCATAACGCGCGTCATGCTGCTGTTCACGCTGGCCTGGATGATCCGCCTCACCGAGCCGCTGTTCACGGTGCTCGGCCAGGAGATCTCCGGCCGCGACCTGATTCTCCTGCTCGGCGGACTGTTCCTGATCGGCAAGAGCACGCATGAGGTGCACGACAAGCTCGAGGGAGAGGAAGGACGCGTCAGCGCGAAGGTGGCCGCGAACTTCGCCAGCGTCATCGGCCAGATCCTGCTGCTGGACATCGTGTTCTCGCTCGACTCGATCATCACCGCCGTCGGTCTCGTGGACCAGCTTCCCATCATGATCGCGGCCGTGATCGCGGCGGTCGGAGTGATGGTGGCGTTCTCCGGAATGATCTCCCGCTTCGTTGACCGGCACCCCACGGTAAAGATGCTCGCGCTGAGCTTCCTGATGCTCATCGGCGTCAGCCTCGTGGCCGAGGGACTCGACTTCCACCTGCCGAAGGGGATGATCTACTTCGCCATGGGCTTCTCGCTGTTCGTGGAGATGCTCAACCTGCGGATTCGCAGAAAGGCGGCGCCTGTGCACCTGCACGACCCCTACCACGAGGCCGCGAAATGACGGTGTTTCTTTTCCTGGTGATCGGCGCGCTCGCGGGCGTGCTGTCGGGCATGTTCGGCATCGGTGGCGGGATCGTGATCGTCCCGGCCCTCCTCCTCATGGCCAAGATGTCTCCATTGACGGCTACCGGGACGTCGCTTGGAGCGCTGCTTTTGCCGGTCGGCGCGCTCGGCGCGTGGGAGTACTACCGCAACGGGCACATCGAGATCAAGGCGTCGCTGCTCGTCGCGCTGGGGTTGTTCGCCGGCGCGTGGTTCGGCGCGCGGCTGGCGCACACGATGGGAGACGCGACGCTGAAGCGAGCGTTTGCCGTGTTTCTCGTAATAGTGGCGGGGCGGATATGGTGGACTGCTTGACGGTCCTGGTGGGGGTCTGACGGAATCCGGGCTCTCGGCAGTCGGCGGTCAGTAGTGACCCGTCGGACAACTGCCGGGGACAGCCTTGATCGTTTGCGACACAATACATTCTGTCCAAATCGTAGTTATCCGACTGCTGATCACTGACAGCCGAAAGGCGAGAGCCCGGATCCCCCGACAGCATCCCCGTTGCTAGAGCGCCCTCAGCTCAGGATGCTTCCAGAACGTCCATAAGGCAAAGAGGAGCATGACCGCTCCGCCGGCGGCCAGGGTCCACTGGATGCCGATCATTCTCGCCAGCGCGCCACCCGTGAACGAGCCGATCGGCGCGAATCCGACGTACACCACGACGTAGGCCGCCATCACCCTCCCGCGTAAGTCGTCGGGCACGATCGCCTGCAGGATTCCATTCGCCAGCGCGGTCTGCAGGATCATGAACAACCCTGCGATCAGCACGACGAACCCGGCGACCGGTGGCTGGCCAGTGGCTGACAGCGCGAGAATCATCAGCGGAAACGCGAGCGACGCCAGCGCGAACAGGCGGCCCCGGCGGATCCGCCCGCCGACCGCCGCGAGAAACAGCGCTCCCGACAGCGCGCCCACGCCCGTGGCCGTCATCAGCAATCCGTAGCCGCTCGCGCCGAGTCCCAGCGCCTCGCGCGCGAATACCGGCATCAGCGTCAGGTACGGCACGCCGAAGATCGAGAACACCGACACCATGCGCATCACGACGATGATCTCCGTCGTGTTGAACATGTACCGGATCCCTTCCTTGAGGCCGGCGATCGGCGACGGCCGGTCCACCGGCCGCACGTACGGCGGGAGCCGGAGCATCACCAGCCCCGCGAGCACCGCCGCGAAGCTCAGCGCGTTCAGCCCGAAGCACCACGCCAGCCCCGCGCTCGCGATCACCGCCGCCGCGATGGACGGCCCGAGGATCCGCGCGAGGTTGAACGCGCTGGTGTTGAGCGCGATCGCGTCCATGAGGTCGTCGCGCACGACGAGCTCGATGAGCAGCGCCTGGCGCGCGGGGATCTCGAACGCGCTCACGACCCCGGCGAACGTGGCGAGCGCCAGCAGCCACGGAATGGTGATCGTGTCGCTCACGACGAACCACCAGAGCAGCGCGGCCTCGAGCGCGAGCAGCCCCTGCCCGATCATCACGAGCTTCCGCTTGTCGTACCGGTCCGCGATCACGCCGCCGTACAGCGAGAACACCAGCACCGGAAACGAACCTGCGGCACTCACCACCCCGACGATGAACGGGTCGTTGGACAGTTCCAGCGCGAGCCAGCCCTGCGCGACGATCTGGACCCAGCTTCCGGTGAGCGAGACGGCCTGCCCGATCCAGAATATCCGGAAGTTCCGGTGCGCTTTGAGAGCCCGGAAAGGGTTTAAGGATCGGGGCACCTATGGAAGCTACCGGTTAGGGCAATCGGAATCCAAGTTCGGAGTGTGGCAGTATGGAGTGAGACAGTAAGGAGTCACTCCAAACTCATTTCTCCGCACTGCCACACTCCAAACTTGGATTCCGCCGGCGCCATTCCAGGACTCGCCCCCTAGCGCCGGTGCCGGACTCCCGCTCTATAATTGAGAATGAGGTTCCATACCTACTCGAAGTTCAGCGCCGAGCTCTCCGACGCCGTTGACCTCGAGGCCCTGCTCGACAAGCTCGCCGACTTTCTGCTGCAGTCCGGCTTCGCGGGCGGCCCGGCGCAGCACCCGTACTTGGGCGACATCGGCGAGGACGCCGACCGCTCGCTGGGCGCGCTCAAGGAAGCCATCCTCAATGCGCTCATGGAGGGCGGCCAGTTCACGCCCGAGATGCTGCAGGCGCTGCGCGGCGACGGCGACGAAGAGTCGCAGGCGAATCTCGCCAAGCTGCTCGACCAGCTCGTGCAGCGGCTCGCGGGCGAAGGCTACATAGACATCGAAGCGCCGCCGCAGATGCCGGCCGGGCACCAGCCCGTAGTCGGCAAGGGCAGCCTGTCCCACGCCGCCGCCAGCTCGGTGCAGTTCAACCTGACCGACAAGGGAATCGACTTCCTGGGCTACAAGACCCTCCGGTCGATCCTCGGCTCGCTGGGAAAGTCGAGCTTCGGCAGCCACGACACGCAGTACCTTGCGACCGGCGTCGAAGCCGACGGGTGGAGCAAGGAATACGAGTTCGGCGACACGCTGAATCTCGACGTGAACGAGACGTTGCTGCGCGCGCTGGGCCGCACCGGATCACTCTCGATCCCGCTGGACCTCGACTACGGGGACCTCATGGTGCGCCAGGCCGAATACCGCTCGTCCTGCGCGACCGTGCTGATGCTCGACACGTCGCACTCGATGATCCTGTACGGCGAGGACCGGTTCACTCCCGCCAAGAAAGTGGCGCTCGCCCTCACGCATCTCATCCGCACGCAGTTCACCGGCGACACGCTCCGCGTGGTGCTGTTCCACGATTTGGCGGAAGAGATCCCGCTCGCGAAGCTCGCCGAAGCGCAGGTCGGTCCCTACCATACCAACACCGCCGAGGGGCTGAAGCTCGCGCGCCGCATTCTCATGGCGCAGAAGAAGGACATGCGCCAGATCGTGATGATCACCGACGGCAAGCCGAGCGCGCTGACAATGCCGAACGGGCAGATCTACAAGAACTCGATGGGTCTGGACGCCACGGTGATCGCCGAGACGCTGCGCGAGGTCGCCAACTGCCGGCGCTCGGGCATCATGATCAACACCTTCATGCTCGCGCGCGACCGGGCGCTGGTCGAGTTCGTCAAGCGCGTGTCGGAGATCAGCCTCGGCAAGGCCTACTTCACCAACACGATGACTCTGGGGCAGTTCATCCTGATGGATTTCCTCAGGAAGAAGACCCGCAAAGTCTCGTAAGTCCGCCGGCGGGGCGGATGAGGTGTCCTCTTCGCGCGCTACGCGAGCAAACTACGCTCGCTAAGACGCGCGCTATGAGGACACCTCGTCCGCCCCGCCCTGGCATTTCGGTGATGGCCGCACACGCCCAGTGGCTCGTGGTCGACACGGTCGAGGGCCGGTTCGCAGGCCCGTCTTAGCGAGCGTAGTGTGCGAGCGTAGGGCCAGCGAACCGGCCCTCGACCGTGTCGACCGACGCCAGCCTACTGCCGCAGCGCGTCCTTCTTGGCCGCCTTCCCGCCGGACCTGGCCGCCGACAGCTTCGACTTGTACTCCCGCTCGCCCGGTCCCACGTAGATCTGCCGCGGACGCGCGATCTTCTGCTCCTTGTCCAGCAGCATCTCCTCCCACTGCGACAGCCACCCCGACGTCCGCGCGATCGCGAACAACACCGTGAAGAACTCCGTCGGGAAAGCCATCGAGCGGTAGATCAGCCCCGTGTAGAAATCCACGTTCGGGTACAGCTTGCGGGAGACGAAGTAGTCGTCCGACAGGGCGATGCGCTCGAGCTCGAGCGCGATCTCCAGGTCCTTGTCCACGCCGACGATCTTGAAGACGTCGTCCGCAAGCTGTTTCACGATCCGCGCGCGCGGGTCGTAGCTCTTGTACACGCGGTGGCCGAAGCCCATGAGCCGCTGCCCCTTCCCGCCCTTCACTTCCTCGATGAACGCCGGGACGTTCTTCGGGTGGCCGATCTCGCCGATCATCCGCAGCACCGCCTCGTTCGCTCCGCCGTGCAGCGGACCGAACAGCGCCGCGATTCCCGCGGAGATCGCGGAGAACGGATCCACGTGCGACGAGCCGACCGCGCGGACCGCGCTCGTCGAGCAGTTCTGCTCGTGGTCCGCGTGCAGGATGAACAGGATCTCGAGCGCCTTGACGAACACCGGATTCGCCTCGTACTTCGGCTCGCTCATCCGCGCGACCATGGACAGGAAGTTCTCGACGTACGAGAGGTCGTTGTCGGGGTACACGAACGGCAGGCCCTTCACGTGCCGGTACGAGAACGCCGCGATTGTCGGCACCTTGGCCAGCAGGCGGATGATCGAGATGTTGCGCTGCTCGGCGTCGAAGATGTTCCGCGAGTCCGGGTAGAAGGACGCCAGCGCGGCGACCGCGCTGTTCAGCATCGCCATCGGATGAGCGTCGTACCGGAAGCCTTCGAGAAACTTCCTGATGTTCTCGTGCACGTACGTGTGGTACGTGATGTCGTGCTCGAACTTGTCGTACTCCTTCTGGTCGGGCAGCTCTCCATGGCGCAGCAGCCACGCCACTTCCAGGAAGTTGGCCCGCTCGGCAAGCTGCTCGATCGGGTAGCCCCGGTACCGCAGGATGCCCTTGTCGCCGTCTATGTACGTGATCGCGCTGCGGCACGCGGCGGTGTTGAGGAAGGCGGGATCGTAGCTCATGAGGCCGCCGCCGTCGGCGTCCCCGCTGGGGATTTTTTTCAGATCCGTGGCGCGGATGGAGCCGTCAACCACGGGGAGGCTGTACGACTCATTAGTGCGTGTATCTCTTATCTCGAGCGCGGCTGCTCCAGGGGGAGCAGACGCATTTTTGGCGGGCGCTTCGCTCGCACCGGGTTTCGGCATTTTGTTCTCCAGGTGATTACATCAAATCTAGCGTGGCGACCGGACGGCGTTCATCAGCGTAGTCTCGGAGCCACGGCTGACTTTTGCGAAAATCCTTTCCGTGTCATATCGCCCCAGTCCTTTCTGCCACGGATGAACTTCCACAGCCCGCGAAGCCGCCAGAACACCGTCATCTGCCGGTAGCCCAGGTTCTCGATCAGCACCCACCCGAAGAGTTTGGTCCGGTCGCGGAACGTCGCATAAGTGTGAAAGCTCAGATCCTCGAGTATGAGCGTGAATGCAGTGAGAGCCGTGCCGAGCCCGTAGGCGGTAAGGAAGAAGAGGAATGCAAACGGCCAGTCGACCAGCCCGAAAGCCAGCCCAAGCAGGAGTCCGAGAATACCAACCGCCTCTATCACTGGCGCCAGCAGCTCGACGAAAACGTAATAGGGGAATACCACCAGTCCCGTCACTCCGTACCGGAGGTTCAGAAACATTTTTCGGTGGCGCCAGAGGACGTCCGAAAGCCCCCTGTGCCAGCGGTCGCGCTGCCGGCTGAGCACCCTGATGGATTCCGGCGCCTCGGTCCAGGCAACAGGATCCGGAACGAACGCGATTCTTCCGGGCCCGCCTGTCTCGTAACCCCGCCGCTTCAGGCGCAGGACGAGCTCCATGTCTTCGCCGACCGTATCGTGCAGGTATCCGCCGGCGGCGAGCACGGCTTCGCGCCGAAAGAGGCCGAACGCCCCCGAAATAATCAGGTTCCCGCCGAGACGATTCCAACCGAGGCGCCCGAAGAGAAACGCGCGCAAATACTCCACGACCTGAAGGCCGGCCAAAAGATTCGTCGGCACGCGTGCCCGGACCACACGGCCCGAGCGGATCTCGGATCCGTTGACGATCCGGATCGTGCCTCCGGTCGCAACCACGTCGTTGGCATGCAGGAACGGCCTGACCATGCGCTGCAATCCGTCCGGCTCTATGAGCGTATCGGCATCCATCGCGCAGACCAGCTTCCCCTGCGCGAAGTTGAGGCCGACATTGAGCGCGTCCGCCTTCCCCCCGTTCTCCTTGTCCACGACCACAAGACCCGGATAGGTGGCCGAACGATAAACTGCCCTTACCGGCTTCGTCTCGATATTCCGGTCGTACACCGCTTTCACCACGACGAGATCGAATTGATCTCTCAGTACCTGGATGGTCCGGTCCTTCGAGCCGTCGTTCACGACGACGACTTCGAGCCTCGGGTAGTGCAGCGCGAGCAGCGCGCGAACACTCGTCTCGATGGTCGCTTCTTCGTTGTACGCGGGCGCCAGCATGGAGATGCCGGGTGACAGCTCGGAGCTGAGCAGCCGCCACCTGCTTTCATCCGCTATCAGTATCAGGTGGCGGCGCATTTCGAGGTACGAGCTGACGAGCAGAACGAGATACCAGCCGTTGACGGCGAGGAAGTAAAGGAGTACGAGAAGCTCTCCTCTGAGCAGAAGCGCCTGGGCAAGATTCTGGAGCTCGTGTGTCATCGCGCGGCAGCCGGCATGTCCAGCGCCAGCAGAGCGATGTCGCTGGCACGCTGCACCGGAGAGACAGCGGCCCGTCGAAGCAAGAGCACCCCCGGGCCGCCGATCGAGCGCAGGGCCAGCGCCGCCGCGCGACGTGGCGCCCAGCTCGAATCCTCGAGCACAGCCGCCAGCCTCGATCCCGCGGGCCAGTGGCGCATGCGGCCCAGAGCGAACGCCGCCGCTGCGCGTACATCGGGATCCGGGTCATCGAGCAGATCCACGAGGCGGGATGCCGCCTCGGCTCCGCCAACCGCGCCGAGCAGGCTCGCAGCCGCGGCGCGCACCTCCGGGAGGCCGTCCAGCGTATGGGAGATCGCTGCCGGGATGAAGACCGGCTCGACCATGGCGGCGGCGAGGTGCAGGCCGGCCGCCGCGGCTTGGCCGGAGTGATTCTCGAGATAGCGCGCGAGCGGCTCCACGGCGTCGCGCCCCATCCGCAGGAGCGCGTCCTGCACGGCGAACCGGGAAAGCGTCTCGGGATCTGCGAGCAGACCGAAGAGCTCGTCGAATACTTCCGGGACGGGATGCGCCGCCGCCCATTCCGCGGCCTGCGCCCGGACCGCGGGATGAGAATCGCGCAGAAGTTTGGTGATGATGACGTCCGACTGCTCCATCTGCGCCAGGAAACGCGCTCCCTTGAGTCGGCGTGTCCATCGGCGGCTCCCGCACATATCGCGGGCGCGGTCAAAAATCCCCGTGAGTCCGGCGATGCGGTTCAGCTCCCGTCTCCCTCCGCCCGTGAGGTTTTTGGAGATCTCGAGAAATACCGTGGTCTGCACGTCGCGCGGCAGCGCGCGCAGAATCCCCACGTCGGCCGGGGACTGGGTGCCTTCCCCGTCCAGCAGGCGTGCGAGCGCCTGTCTGCCTTCGGCGGTGAGACGGGCATCCCGCTTGTCGGAGAAGTAGAGCCACAGGCCGTGGACAAAAAAAACCGCCAGCGAAAGGACCAGGAGCGAAAGCTCTGCCCACATGACCAGCTCGAGAACCCGCTGGTCTATCACGCCCCCGAAGCGTGCAAGGCCACCCGGACTTTCTGCAGGAGAACGGGTACGCTGAACGGCTTGGCGATGTGATCGATCGCGCCAAGCTCGAGCGCCGCCAGCACGTCTCCCTCTCCGGTGCGCGCGGTGAGCATCACTACTTTCGACGCCTTCGTGACTTTTGCGCGGTTCAGCCGGCGCAGGACGTCCAGACCGTTCAATCCGGGGAGGTCCACGTCGAGCAGAATCACGCTGGTGCGGAGCGTCGGCACGTCTCCGGCGAGCGCCACCGTTGCCTGCTCCCCATCTCCGAAAGATCTGACCGTGAGGCCGCGAGTCTCAAGAGAATGCTCGAGCAGTCCGACGAGCGCCTCGTCGTCATCGACTATGACTACATCAACTCGCTCCGCCGCGGGAAATTGCGCGAGCCCGGCGGACACGACACGGTTCCTGCCCGCCGCCTTTGCCTCGTACAGGGCGCAATCCGCCGCCTTGTGCAGAGTATCGAGATCCGACCCATCCACGTCGAGCTGCGCTACGCCGCCGCTGCAAGTGACGTGAAAAGTCGAGCCGTCGGGAGCAATGAACTCGTGCGCGGCGAGGCCGGCGAGAATTGCAGACAGCCGATTGGCCCCCTCGGTCTTGCCGGTACCGTAGAGGCCGATGGTGAACTCCTCCCCGCCCCACCTCCCGACCACGTCCTCCGCGCGAAGGGAACGCGAGAGCAGCTGCGCGGCGGAGCGAAGCACGTCATCGCCGACACCGTGGCCGAACGTGTCATTGATCGATTTGAAATGGTCCAGATCCAGTACCGCGACCGAGAACTGGTCGCCGTTCCGGCGCGCGAGCTTCACGAACCGCTCCACGAGCTCGGAAGATTTTCTGCGGTTTGCGATCCCGGTGAGAATGTCCGTGTCGGCCAGCTCCCGATTCAGCCGCACGCGGTCCAGCCGGTTGTTGAGACGCATGACGAGCTCCGAGCCCACAATGGGCTTCCCGAGATAATCGTCCGCTCCCGAAGCAAAGGCCCGCTGAATGGTCTCCGCGTCCGTACGCGAAGTAAGAAAGAGCACGGGGGTACGCGCCCAGCGAGGCTCGCTCCGAACTACCCGGCAGAGCTCGAGCCCGCTGACGTACGGCATGTCTATGTCGAGAATCAGAATATCGGGATTCACCTCCTCGAGAACTTCCCAGAATCGGAACGGATCGCCGAGCGTCGTCAGCGAGATCGAGCGGGGCTCGAGAATCTCCCTGAGAGCGGCCAGGATATGCGGATCGTCATCCACGGCAAGGACGGTCGCCCGCTGCTCGGCGGCCTGGGCAATGACTTCCGCCAGCGCGTCTATGACCGTGACCGGTGACGCGGGCGTCTCCACGAACCGGCGCGCCCCGCGCTTCACGACCTCCACACGGTCCAGAAAGCTGTCATTGTCCGCCAGCACGACGGTCGCGACCGGCGGCACGCGCGCCTCCATCTCCGTGATGAAGTCAAGCGCCTCCGGCGACACGCCGCGACGAATCCTGATCAGCGCAGCGGAAGGAACGGGCATGCCCAATGCGGCGCGAGTCGCGGAAACCGAGTCGTAATGCACGGTCCGTAGTCCGCGAGCTTCCGATTCCATCACCAGCCGCTCCGCAAATTCCGGATCATCCTCCACGATCAGCACGAGATTCGAGCCAGTCGGAAGCTCCTGGCGCGGCTCGGTCGACGCCCGCATACCCTGGAACTCAGCCCGGAGCGCGAGCACCTGTTCCGAAAGGCCCACGGCGTCCGGCGGACCCAGCGGCCCGCCCGCCAGTTTGGTCTCGATCTCGCGGGCGATCACCGAGGCGCGAGGGAACCCGAAGGTTCCGGCCGACCCGGCGAGCTTGTGCGCCTCACGCTCGGCGGCGCGAAGCTGATCGGCGCCGAGCCGATCTTCGAGGAGCGCGACGATCGCGTCCTCGACCGCGTCCACTCTCCTCATGGTGGGCTCGCGAAATCGCTCCCAGACGGCGTCGAGCGAAGCGGTCGCCTTCTGCGTCCGGTCCGCCGGGGTCTCCAGTGTCCGCACCTCGGCCCCTGTCAGGCGCGCAACCTCGCGAACCACCTCCGCCGGATCGACAGGCTGGTAAAAAATCCGGTCGATCGCCATTTCCTTCACCACGCGCGCGGTGACGTCTCCTTCGAGCATCCGGTTCAGGCAGCACGCAATGCGGATCGGCAACCTCGCGCCGGCAAGCCGCAGGTCCCGCAGGATGTCGAGCGAGAGCGGGCGGCCGGGCTCGTCTCCGAGGAGAATGAGGTTGTAATCCTTCGCGGCCAACGCGGATGCTATCTCGCGAGGATCGTCTAGCTGGTCCACGGAGACGCCCTCCAGCTTCGAGGTCAGAGCCGCCGCGATGGATGCGTCTATCCCTGAAGCCAGGATTGGAATCAAGCGCCCTGTCCTCCCCCGGCGAGCCGGCCCAGGATGGCCGACAGCTCGCCGGCGAAAGACATTGGATCCACCGGTTTCGCGATAACGCCGTCGGCGCCGATCGCGGCGACGGACGCGCGCGACTCTCCGTATGCCTTGCCGGTCAGAAAGACCACCGGTATCGCACGCGTGAGCTCATCGGAACGGAGGATGGAGAAGGTTGCAGGGCCATCGAGACCGGGCATGGAGTAGTCGAGGAGGATCGCGTCCGGCTGGTCGCGTCGCGCCCGCTCGATTCCGGCGGCTCCAGATTCAGCGGCGGACACCTCGAATTCGCCGTCCATCTCGAGGATGATCGCCGCGAGCACACGAATGTCCTCCTCGTCATCGATGACAAGCACGCGCCGGGGCCTCATGGAAGGCGAGAGCCCGGCAAGGGTCGCGCGCATGCCGAACGGAACCGTAGCCGGCGATTTGAGCGCATTCAGGTAGAAAGCCTCACGGGATATGCTTAACATAGCATAGACTGTTGTCCGTCCACGCAGGATAAAGCGAAGTTGAATTCGCACTCACCCGGAGCCGCGATCACCGCCGAACAAGCTGGCCCCCTCCCGGCAGACGCTCGCCGCTCCCGCCGCATCGCGACGGCTGCGGCTGTCGCCGCGCTCGTGATCGTGGGCGCCGTCGGAACCCTCGCCTTTAATAGCAT
Organism: uncultured Gemmatimonadota bacterium; assembly: GCA_937867645.1. Classification (GTDB taxonomy): domain Bacteria; phylum Gemmatimonadota; class Gemmatimonadetes; order Gemmatimonadales; family Gemmatimonadaceae; genus JACDCY01. The sequence goes on from CALMKE010000011.1 coordinate 12,689, forward strand.
TGCGGGGCTGATCGAGGCCCGCCAGCAGCTGGATCGATCACACGCTTTGATCCGGACGCTCGATCAGTTTCTGCTCAGCCTTGACGACACCGAAACGGGCCAGCGGGGATTCGTTCTCACCGGCGACACGGCATTTCTCGAACCCCACATCGAGGGACTACGGCGGTCCAGATACCTGCTGGAGCGGCTCCGCGTGCTCGTCGCGACCGATCCGGCTCAACAACAAAACCTGGACAAGTTGATAAAAGTCGCGGACCGCAAGGTGGCGCATGCACAGAGCGTCGTCGCGACAATGCTGAGTGACGGACCGGTAGCCGCCACCGAAATAATCCGCTCGCAACGAGGCCGGTTTTACATGGATTCGGTGCGGGCTCTCGTAGCTGACATGCAGAACCATGAGAACGTTCTTCTCGAGCAGCACCGCATCAGCGATCGAAGCAGCCTGATTCGCACCGGCCTGGGCTCCGCACTGGGCCTCCTTACAGCCGCTGCCCTGGCGGTGATTGCGGTTCTTCTTGTACGGCGGACCCTGTTTGCGTTGGAGGAAGGACGGCGCTCGGCGGCATACGCGCACACCCTGATAAACTCCACGAGCGACGGCATATACGGTCTCGACTCAGAGGGTCGCGTCACGCTCGCCAACAGATCGATGGCGACGGCGCTCGGTTACGACGTCGCGGAATTGGTTGGCAGCCACGGCCACTCCCTCTTTCACCATACCCGCCCGGATGGGCGGCCCTATCCGCTGGAGGAATGCCCGATCTACGTTGCGCTCCGCGGCGACGCTCCAGGAAAAATCGACCACGAGATCATTTGGCGCCGGGATGGCACCCCCATCCCGGTGGAGTACTCGGTGGCGAAGGTCGTGGATCCACACGGGAAGCCCGGTGCCGTAGTCAGTTTTCGCGACATCACCGACCGGCAAGCAGCGCACGATGCGTTGAAGGCGGCAGTGGAATCCGCCGAGGCGTCCAACAAAGCCAAAAGCGATTTCCTGGCGCGGATGAGTCACGAGCTGCGAACACCGCTCAATTCCGTGATCGGGTTCGCCAACATCCTGTTGCGAAACAAGTCGGGCGGGATCAGCGAAAAGGAGCTCGCCTACCTCGAGCGAATCCAGAAGAACGGCGTGTCGCTGCTGGGCCTCATCAACGACATCCTGGATCTATCGAAGATCGAAGCCGGCAAGATGGAGGTCGACTTCGCGCCGGCGGATCTGGGCAAGATCGTGCGGGACGTTGTGGCCCAATTCGAGCCTCAGATCACCGGTAAACCCATCACACTCAAAGTGTCGGTGCCCCATGACCTTCGACCGATCGACACCGACTCGGGGCGGCTTCGACAGGTTCTCTCCAACCTCATCACCAACGGCATCAAATTCACCGAGGCGGGGACCGTCATGGTCTCGGTCCGGGCGAATCCCGAAACCGGAGCGCCGACAGCCATCGAGGTAACCGACACGGGCATCGGGATCCCGCCCGACCGTATTGGCGCGATTTTCGACGCCTTTGAGCAGGCCGAACGCAGCACGGCCCGAAAGTTTGGCGGGACAGGCCTGGGCCTTCCGATCTCGCGCTCGCTGTGCGCTTTGCTGGGATATGATCTCCGGGTAGTGAGTCGCGAAGGCCAGGGATCGACCTTCATAATTGATCTCGCCCCCGTCGCGGCTCCCGAGGAGATCCTGACGCCAGTCCTCCCGCAGTTCGACACCGCGGACGCGGACGACCATGCTCTCCTCTCCGGCAAGACGGTGCTCGTCATCGATGACTCCGCTGATGCCCGTCTCATTGTCGCAAGTCATGTGGCGCAGCTCGGCGGAACCTCCATCCATGCTGCGTCCGGGTCACAGGGGCTGGAGCTTGCCCGCCAGAACAAGCCTGACCTGATCACCCTGGATCTCCTTATGCCCCGCATGGACGGATCCGAGGTGCTTCGCATCCTGAAGGGCGACCCTGTCCTGTGCCGGATTCCGGTGATCGTGATCAGCGCGGTCGCAAACGAGCGCCAGAGTCTCGTGGGCGCGTTGTCTTTGCTTCCCAAGCCTCTCAACACGGACGAGCTCCGGCGCGCCATCAAACAGGAGGTAGGCCTGGGACGCGTGCTGATCGTGGAGGATGACCAAGACACGCAGGCGTTACTCTCTTCCTACGCATACGAGGAAGGGGCGTCGGAGGTCTACGTTGCCGGCGACGGCGACGCCGCGCTCGCGTATCTGAAAAAATTCGAGCCCGACCTGATCCTGCTCGATCTCGTCCTCCCGAGGCGCGACGGAATGGAGGTCCTGGCGCGTCTCATGACGGACGCAACCAATGAATTTCCGGTGCTGATTGTCACGAGCAAGGAGCTTTCGGCGGAGGAGAATCACGCCCTTCGGCTGGGCTCGATCGGCGTACTGCGCAAAGGAGAGCACCTTGAGCGCGATATAAGGCACGCGCTCCGGGATTTCGTCGGACGGCGGCGCGGCGTGACCGCGAATACGTGAACAACTCGCCGGAATTCGACGAACGCGTGCTCGTGATGCTGCGGAGGGTCGGGAAAGGAAAGCTGCTGGAGCCGATGGCTTCCCTGTTCGAAAAGAGTGCGCCCGCGCGGATGTCCGCGATGCGTGAGGCAGTCCGCGCGGGGCGCGCGGCGGACGCGGCGATGCCGGCACATTCGCTCAAATCGTCGGCGGGACAGCTGGGAGCAGTAGGTTTACAAGGCATGTGCGGTGATATCGAGAGAGCAGCCGAGGAGGGCGACGACGCGCGCGTCGAAGCACTCGTATCGGCGGCGGAGCCGATGCTGCTGCGCGCCCTGGCATGGATAAAATCGAGCGTCAGTGAGGAGGGAAACCAGGAATGCCCAAGATAGCCGTAGTGGAGGACAATCCTGACAACCGGCTTCTGGTCAGCGCCATTCTCGAAGACAGCTACTCGGTGGTGGAATACGAAAACGGGCCTCTGGCGCTTGCGGGACTTCCATACGCCTCGGCGGACCTGGTACTCCTCGACATCTCGCTCCCGGAAATGGACGGGATCGAAGTGTTGGCGCGCCTGCGTGCCGACGATAGGATTCGGCGGCTCCCGGTTATTGCGCTGACTGCGCACGCGGCGGTGAGCGATCGGGAGAAATTCATCGCCGCGGGATTCGATGACTATGTCACCAAGCCGATCGTAGACGAAGGGATCCTGTTGGGAGCGATCGAGAAGCTCCTCCATCCCTGATGAGCCGCCGCATCATTCCGTTCGGCCTCCGATCCAACGCCTATCAAATGAAAATGAAACGAATTCTCGTATTTCTTGGCGCTGCCGCAATTTCCGTCTCGACATCCGCCGCGCAGAGCCCCGCGATCGCGTATCCACCGGCGCGCCGCGCCGACCAGGTGGATGTCCTGCACGGAGTCAGCATCGCCGATCCGTACCGCTGGCTGGAAGACACGGATTCCCCGGAGACCCGGGCCTGGATCGAGGCGCAGAACGCCCTGACCTTCGGCTGGCTGGCGACCATCCCGGAGCGGCCACGCATCGTCGAGCGCCTCACCGAGCTGTGGAACTACGCCCGCTACGGGTTGCCCTTCAAGGAAGGCGGCCGGTACTTCTGGTTCGAGAACAGCGGACTGCAGAACCAGAGCGTGCTGTACGTCCAGCAGGGCCCCAACGGAGCCCCGCGCGTGTTGATCGACCCCAACACCCTGTCGGCCGACGGGACGGTCGCCCTGAGCTCGACGGTTCCCTCCGAGAACGGGCGGCTGCTCGCCTACGCCATCGCCTTGAGCGGGTCCGACTGGAACGAGATCCGGGTGCGCGACGTCGCTACCGGCCGCGATCTGGCGGACACTCTCAAGTGGGTGAAGTTCTCCGGCATCTCGTGGACCAGGGACAGCCGCGGCTTCTTTTACTCGCGCTACGATGAGCCCGCGGGCGGCAACGCGCTGCGGAACGTCAATCGCTTTCACAAGATCTATTACCACCGGGTCGGGACGAGGCAGTCCGCCGACGAGCTGGTGTACGACCGGCCGGACCAGCCCGACTGGCTGCTGAACGGCGAGGTCTCGGACGACGGGCAGTACCTCATCATCGAGGTGAGCGAAGGCACCGACAGCCGCAACCGGCTGTACTTCAAGGACCTCGCCAGTCCAGGCCGTCCGCGCATCAACGCTCCGGTGGTGCGCCTCATCGACCGGCTCGAGGCGACGTACTCGTTCGTGGGGAACAACGGCACCGAGTTCGTCATCCGGACGAACAAGAACGCTCCGCGCGAGCGGCTGATCGGGATAGACATCAACAACCCGCGGGAAGAGAGCTGGCGCACGCTCATCCCCGAGTCGAGGGATCTGCTGCAGAGCGCCGCGTTCGTGGGCAACCGGCTGATCACGCGCTACCTGCAGGACGCGCGCGCGTCGATCCGGTTCTACATCCCGCCCGAAGAGCTGCTGCGCGGCGCCGGACGCCCGCAAGGTCCCGGCGGGACCCGCCGCGGCGGAGTCTCCGGGACTATCTCGGGCGTGACGCCCGGCGGGAGCTACCGGCTCGAGCGCGAGCTGGAGCTGCCCGGACCGGGAATGGTGAGCTTCAGCGGCGAGCGCGGCGACCGCGAGATGTTCTACTCCTTCACGTCGTACCTTTACCCAACCACGATCTTTCGCTACGACATCCGCAGCGGAGTGAGCGCCGTATTCCGCTCCGCGCGCGTGGACTTCGATCCGTCACAGTACGAGACGAAGCAGGTGTTCTACCAAAGCAAGGACGGCACGCGCGTTCCGATGTTCATCACCGCGCGCAAGGGGATCGCGCTCGACGGCAACAACCCGACGATCCTGTACGGCTACGGCGGATTCAACATCTCGCAGACACCGGGCTTCTCGATCGCGAACCTGCTGTGGCTGGAGATGGGCGGGGTGTACGCGGTCGCCAACATCCGCGGCGGCGGCGAGTACGGCCGCGAGTGGCACGACGCGGGCAAGCTCGCCAACAAGCAGAACGTGTTCGATGATTTCATCGCGGCCGCGGAGTACCTGCAGCGCGAGCGGTATACCTCGCCGGCGAAGCTCGCGATATCAGGCGGGTCCAACGGCGGCCTGCTGGTGGGGGCGGTGCTCAATCAGCGTCCCGAGCTGTTCGGCGCCGCGCTGCCAGCGGTCGGCGTGATGGACATGCTCCGCTTCCACAAGTTCACGATCGGCTGGGCCTGGGCTTCCGATTACGGCTCGCCGGACAAGCCCGACGAGTTCCGCGTGCTGCGGGCGTACTCGCCGCTGCACAACATCAAGCCGGGCGCGCGCTACCCCGCGACTCTTATCACGACGGCGGACCACGACGACCGGGTTGTGCCCGGACACTCGTTCAAGTACGCCGCCGCGCTGCAGGCGGCGCAGGGCGGGCCGGCCCCGATCCTGATCCGCATCGAGACCAAAGCCGGTCACGGCGCCGGCAAGCCCACCTCGAAGCAGATCGAAGAGGCCGCGGACCGGTTCGCGTTTCTCGTCCGATCCCTCGGCATGTCTCCAACCTTCCAGTAAGCGGAGTGCCCGCGCTCGACTCGATTCTCGAAGCCGCCCGCGTCGCCACGCTGTTCGTCGTGGCGGTGTTCGCGGTGATCTGCGCGGTGGACTGGGCGGTGCGAACGCGCAGGATCAACGCGTTCAATCCCGTCGCGCGCTACTTCCGCTCCACGATCGATCCGTTCATCGCGCCCATCGAGCGGCGAGTCGTGCGCGCCGGCGGATCCCCCACCGTCGCGCCCTGGTGGGCGCTGGTGGCGGCGGCGATCGGCGGGATTCTCCTGATCAGCCTGCTCGGCTTCCTCCGGAATCAGGTGCTGTTCGCTTCGCTCGCGGCCAACGAGGGCGCGACCGGGATATTCCGGCTGTTCGTGATCTGGACGTTCGCCATCCTGCGGCTCGCGCTGTTCGTCCGCGTCATCAGCTCCTGGCTGCCGGTGAATCCGTTCTCGCCATGGCTCCGGTGGTCGTTCGTGCTGAGCGAGCCGATCCTGCGCCCGCTCCGCCAGATCGTGCCCACGCTGGGCCCCGTGGACATCACGCCAATCGTCGCGTATTTCCTGCTCGGATTTGCCGCCCGGTTGATCGTCGGAGCGCTTTAGCGGGAGCAGACCGGAGCCGGCCGCAGGCTCGCGTCGCGCGTCATTGGAGTCACCTGAAGAAACTGCACCTTCGCCGGCTCCGTCGGAGCCAGCGTGATCGCCACGACGAGATCGCGGTCACGGCAGCGCATTCTCCAGCGACCGCGCAGGGCGTTCTGCGCGACGAACGGCCCTTCGTTGCGACAGTCGTCCCCGGCCCCGGCGCGAAGTCGCTCGATCGCGGCCCGCCGCCGATCCTTCGGCTCATCCAGATACAGGTTCATTGCCGCGAGACTGTCCGCGAGCGCGTCGTTCCACTGAGTGACGAGACGCGACACCTGCTCGCGCCGCTCCAGCAGCACCGGTGAAGGCTGCGGCGCTCGCGGCACGAGTCCGCCGGTGCGCGCAAGCGCCTCGAGCGCCTGCGTGCTGAGCGGAGTCCAGCCGGTATAGGTGAGATTTCCGAGCGCGACAATGCCGACGCCGTGCTCGGGCAGCCAGCGCATGAGCGAGCCGAAGCCAGGCAAACCGCCCGTGTGCGACACGGAGCTCGCGAACAGACACGTTTGCTGCACCCGCAGGCCGTAGCCATATCCGTTGGCCGCGAGCGAGATGAGTCCGGTGCTGTCAGTGGACGCGGACGCGCCGATGTATCGCGCGATCTGCTGCATCTCCCTGCGCGAAGCCCGGCTCAGGACCTCGCTGTCCGGCTCGTCGCGCGGCGGCCACGCGTCGAGCATGAAGCCGACCCAGCGTCCCAGGTCCGAAATTGACGTGAGGACTCCGCCCATGGGACCGAACGCGCCGTCCGGAAGCTGCGGCTCCTCGATCCACTCGCCGTCACGCAGGCGGTAACCGTGCGCCAGCCGGTGCGCGGGCACGCTGCGCGC
>CALMKE010000012.1 GCA_937867645.1 uncultured Gemmatimonadota bacterium
ACCGAATAGTCCTGCCGGCGTCGCCGGGGCGTGAACCCGGCGTCGAGAATGAGCCGCTCCATTTCCTGCGTGGTCGTTCGGTGCGTCGTATTGGCGGCGGAAACCACGTTCTCCTCGATCATCAATGAACCGAAGTCGTTGCAACCGAACCGGAGCGCGATCTGCCCGATCTTCATCCCCATCGTGACCCAGCTCGACTGGAGGTTGGGCACGTTGTCCAGAACGATGCGCGAGATCGCGACGGTGCGCAGGTAATCCACCGCGTCAGTCTTCTGCATGTGCGACATCATCGGCGTGTTCTCCGGCTGCAGCGGCCAGCAGATAAACGCCGTGAAGCCGCCCGTGCGCGCCTGCACTTCCCGCACGCGCGCGAGGTGCTCGAGTCGCTCCGCCAGAGTCTCGCCGATTCCGTACATCATCGTTACCGATGTGCGGAGCCCTTCCTGGTGCGCGATCTCCATGATCTCCAGCCACCGGTCGGCGCCGGCCTTCTTCTTCGCCACCAGGTCGCGCACGCGCTGGACGAGGATTTCCCCGCCGCCGCCGGGAATCGAATCGAGTCCCGCCTTCACCAGCTCGCGGATGACGTCGCGCGCCTCCATGCGGAACAGCTTGGCGAAGAAATCCACCTCGCTCGGACTGAAGCCGTGGATGTGGATGGGATGGTTGCGCTTGATGTAGCGCATCAGGTCGAGGTACCAGGCGAACGGGATGTACGGGTTGTGCCCGCCCTGGATCAGGATCTGGACGGCGCCGAGCGACTTGGCTTCGTCGATCTTGGCTCCGATCTGCTCGAACGAGAGCGTGTAGCCCTCGTTGTCCTTCGGCCGGCGGTAGAACGCGCAGAAGCCGCAGTCGGCCACGCACACGTTCGTGTAGTTGATGTTCCGGTCGATTATGTACGTGACGACGTCGCCCGGGTGCTTCTCGGCCCGGATGCGATCGGCCTCCGCGCCGAGCTCGAGCAGCGGCGCGTTCGTGTAGAAGTCCAGCAGATCGCGCGTGACGGTCATGCGGCTGGCAGGAAAGTGAGCGTTCCGTTGGGCACGCGGCCCTTGTCCACGAGCCGGCGGAAGAACTCGGTGAGTCCGGCGAGGTGCGGGTACGACAGACCGTAGTCGAGTCCGCTCAGATAGCTCAGGCAGCGACCCTGCGGAACGCCGGTGACGTCCGCGGCCTGCGCGGCGAGCGAAGGCAGATTGGCCAAGCCCCAGTCGCGCGCCGCGATCAAGCCCGCGTGCACGGCCAGCGCCTCCTTCACGGGAGTGGCCCGCTGCGCGACCCACACGGCGAACACGAACGGCTGTCCCGTCCAGCGCTTCCACGCTTCGCCGAGATCGTAGAAATGCTCGTATCGTGGAACAGCCGGGTCGGTGCCGGCGCGGAGCAGGAGGGCCGCGTCGCCGATGACGAGCCGGGCCGCGTGCTCTTCCTCCGCGAACCGGCCGACGTCGCTGAGCTCGGCGTCACCGGGCACGAATGTCGGCCGCGCGTGCCAGACGTTCTCGAACAGCAGCTCCAGCAGCGCGACGCTCGTCATCGAGCTCCGGCTGACGAGCACGTCACGCCCCGTCAGCTCCGAGGCGGGGAGCTTCGAGTAGAGCGCGACGCTCTGCACCGGTCCGTCGCATGAGATGGCGAGGTCTGGAAGCAGGAGGTAGCGGCGCGAGTCGCGGGCGTACTCCACGGCGGACACGACGCTGATGTCGAGCGTTCCCGCCGCCATCCGCGCGTTGAGATCGCTCGGCACACCGGTCATCAGCTCGGCGTCCAGCTGGACGATCCCGCGATCCACGGCGCCGTACACCGGATAGCAGTTGATGTACGGGATTCTGCCCAGGCTGATCACGCGGCCACCTGCACGCCGGCGGGCTCCGGCTCGAACGTGCGGAGAATGCGATACAGCGAGTCGCGCTCGGCCGGGACCTTCCCCGCCGAGCGGATCAGGCGCAGGATCTCGTCCAGCGACATGGACTGCGCCGTATGCGCGCCCGCCTCGTGATAGACCTTCTCGCGCACGACCGTGCCTTCGAGATCGTTGACGCCGAAGGAGAGCGCAGTCTGCGACAGTGCCGGCGTGACCATGATCCAGTGCGTCTTGACGTGCGGGATGGTGTCGAGGAACAGCCGGCCGACCGCGAGATTGCGGAGATCGTCGAAGCCGGTGGTGGCCGTTCCCTCGCGTCCCAGCTCCCTGCCGAGCTCGTTGTGGTCCGGATGGTAGGCGAGCGGGATGTACGCCAGGAAGCCGCCGGTCTCGTCCTGGAGGTCGCGGAGCATCGTGAGATGCTCGACGCGGTCCTCGAGCGACTCGATGTGGCCGTACAGCATCGTGCAGTTGGTGCGGATGCCGAGCTCGTGCGCGGTGCGGTGGACGTTGATCCAGTCCGAGCCCGCGAGCTTCTTCTCGGCGATGGTCATGCGCACGGCCTTTCCGAACACCTCGGCCCCCCCACCGGGCAAGGTATCGAGCCCCGCCTCCCGGAGCGACATCAGAACGTCCCGCACCGACATCTTTTCGATGCGGGCAATGTGCGCGATCTCCACGGCCGTCAGCGCCTTGATGTGCACGTGCGGGTACCGCTGCTTCAGCCCGCGGAAGATGTCGCTGTAGTACTGGAGGCCGGCCTTCATGTCGAGCCCGCCGACGATGTGGAACTCCCGCGTCAGCCCGTTGTCCGCCGCCGACGCTTCCGCCCAGACCTCGTCCAGCGTGTAGTGATACGCGCCGTGTTCCTTGGGCAGCCGGGCGAACGAGCAGAACGCGCAGGTAGTGCGCAGAATGCAGACGTTGGTCGGATTGATGTGCTGGTTGGCGGCGAAGGTCACGACGTCGCCGTGCTTCACCCGGTTGGCGTGGTCCGCCAGCCTGCCGAGCGACAGGAGGTCGGGGGAGCGGAACATCGCCAGCGCGTCGTTGCCATCGAGCCTCTCGCCGGAAGCGTACTTCTCGGCGACGCGCCGCAGCGCCGGGTCGGCTACGCCCGCCGGGTCTGGATAGGCAATCGCGGCCTGCATGCGGTCAGCCCGCGAATTTGCGGACGGCGAGGGACACGTTGTGTCCGCCGAACCCGAAGCTGTTGCTGATGGCGGCCGTCACCTCGCGCTTCACGGAGGCGTTCGGCGTGTAGTTGAGATCACACTCGGGGTCGGGCGTCCCGTAGTTGATCGTCGGCGGGATGATCCCCTCCTGCACAGCCAGCGAGCTGATGATGAACTCCACCGCTCCCGCCGCACCCAGCATGTGCCCCGTGGATGATTTGGTCGAGCTGACGCTGAGCCCGGCGGCGTGCTCGCCGAACACGGCCTTGATGGCGCGGGTCTCGTTGAGATCGTTGGCGGGCGTGGACGTGCCGTGGGCGTTGATGTACTGCACGTCCGCCGGCGTCAGCCCGGCGTCGTTGAGCGCGCGCTTCATGGCGCGCTGCGCCCCTTCGCCGTCGGGCGCCGGCGCGGTCAGGTGATACGCGTCGCCCGTGGCGCCGTAGCCGGCGACCTCGGCGTAGATCCGCGCGCCGCGCTTGAGCGCGTGCTCCAGCTCCTCGAGCACCACTACACCGGCGCCTTCCCCCATGACGAATCCGTCCCGGGTCAGATCGAACGGGCGGGACGCCGTCTCGGGCGATTCGTTGCGCTCCGACAGGGCCTTCATGTTGGCGAAGCCGGCGATGGCCATCGGCGTGACCGCGGCCTCGGATCCGCCGCAGATCATGACGTCGGCGTCGCCGTACTGGATGGTCCGGAACGCATCACCTATTGCATGAGCCGCGGTGGCGCAAGCTGATACGGTGGCGTAGTTTGGCCCTTTCGCGTTGAACTGCATGGAGACGATCCCGGCCGCGATGTCCGTGATGAACATCGGGATGAAGAACGGGGAGATCTTGCTCGGCCCGCGCTCGCGGTAGACGTCGTGCTGCTCCTCGAAGCTCTTGAGACCGCCGGTGCCGCTGCCGAGGATCACCCCGATTCTGTCCGGGTCGTAGCCGTTGACTCCGCCCTCGAGTCCCGCGTCCCGCATCGCCTGCTTGGACGCCGAAACCGCGTACTGGGTGTACGGATCGGCACGCTTGATTTCCTTGCGATCCATGTACTGCGACGGATCGAATCCCTTGAGCTCCGCGGCGAAGCGGACGGGAAAGGTGGACGCGTCGAACTTCGTGATCGGCGCGGTTCCCGACTTGCCGGCTACGAGCGCCTCCCACATCGCCGGAACGTCGTTGCCGACGGGCGTGAGCGCCCCGAGACCGGTAACGACGACACGACGCTTCATTACGCGGGCACTTTCTCGTTCAGATAGGCGAGGGCGTCACCGACCGTGCGGAGCTTCTCGGCGTCTTCGTCAGGGATGTCGATGTTGAACTCCTTCTCGAACTCCATCACCAGCTCGACGATGTCCAGGCTGTCGGCGCCAAGGTCCTCGATGAAGCTGGCCTCGTTGGTGAGCTTCTCGCGCTCGACTCCGAGCTCCTTCTCGATGATGTCCTTGACCTTGTTCGAGTTATCGGCCATCGGTGGCTCCTTTCATTGGGGACTAGTGACTGGTGACTAGTGGCTGGTAACAGCGCTTGCTGCCGGTGCTTGGGAGTGATTTACCCAGCGAAATATACATGGCGGCGGGTACCCTACATCAGCATGCCGCCGTCTATGACGAACACCTGCCCGGTGATGTAGGACGCCTGCTCGGACGCGAGAAAAGCCACCATCGCCGAGACGTCGCGCGGCTTGCCCAGGCGCTCCAGCGGGATCATCGCGGTAAGGCCGGAACGGGCGTCGTCGGTCATCGCTTCTGTCATCTCCGTCTCGATGAAGCCGGGCGCGATGGCATTCACGAGCACGTTGCGGGAGCCGAGCTCCTTGGCGACCGACTTCGTGAGCGCGATCAGTCCCGCCTTGCTGGCGGCGTAGTTCGCCTGCCCCTTGTTGCCCATGAGGCCGACCACGCTGGATATGTTGATGATGCGGCCCCAGCGGCGCTTCATCATTCCGCGCGAGGCGGCGCGAATGGCTACGAAGGCGCCCCGCAGGTTCGCGTCCAGCACCGCGTCCCAATCCTCGTCCTTGAGGCGGACCACGATGTTGTCGCGCGTGAGGCCGGCGTTGTTCACGAGAATGTCGACCGGACCGAGCTGCGCTTCCACGTCGGCGATCAGCTTCGTCACGGCGTCGCTGTCGGCCATGTCCGCCGCGAAACCGCGCGCGCTTCCGCCGAGCGAGGCGGCGGCCTCCTCCGCGCGCGTGAGATCGCGGCCAGTCACTGCTACTTTCGCTCCGCACTCGGCGAGCGTCTGCGCGATGTCGCGTCCTATGCCGCGCGTGCCGCCGGTCACCAGCGCGACCCGGCTCGAAAGATCTATCTGCATCACTGGAGGGTGGCGAAGAGTTTGTCTATGTCGGCGGCGGTGCCGCACGCGAGCGTGCGCGATCCCTGCACCGCGCGGGAGATCAGGCTCGTGAGCACGTTGCCAGGACCCGGCTCGATCCAGAGCGCGCCAGGGTGCGCTTCGGCCATGTTCTTCACCTGACCCACCCACCGCACGGGCGAGGTGAGCTGCCGGACGAGCGTCTCGCGGGCGCACAGCGCGCTCGTGCACGCGTCGGTCGTGACGTTGGAGTACACGGGGAACGAGGGATCCGCGAAGTCCGTGGCCTCCACCGCCTCGCGCAATCCGCTCTCCGCCGGCTTCATGAGCGGCGAGTGGAAAGCGCCGGCTACAGGGAGTCGCACGGCGCGCTTGGCGCCGGCCTGCTTCGCCAGCTCCATGGCGCGCTCGACTCCGGCGATCTCGCCCGATACGACGATCTGGGTGTCCGAGTTGTAGTTGGCCGGAACGACTTCAGCGACCTCCGACGCCCGCAGGCAGATGTCCTCGATCGCGCTCGTCAGCTCGCCCAGGATCGCCGCCATCGCGCCGGGGCGCTTGATCCCGGCCTCGTGCATCAGCGCGCCCCGTACGCGAACCAGTCGCACGGCGTCGGCGAGCGTAGTCGAGCCCGCCGCGTGATACGCGGTGTGCTCGCCCAGCGAATGGCCGGCGGCCGCGCTCACGTCACCGACGCGCTCCCGGATCAACTCCCACACGATCGCGCCGTGCGCGAGGAGCGCGGGCTGCGCGTTGTGGGTCGCCGTCAATTCCTCGGCTGGCCCCTCGAACATGATTCTGCTGAGCGGCGCGCCGAGCGCGTCGTCCACCTCCTGCAACATTTCCTTCGCCCGCGGAAAGGCGTCGGCGAGATCCTTGGCCATGCCCGGCTTCTGGGAGCCCTGGCCAGGGAATACGAGTATGACAGACATGGCTATTGGCTGTTGGCTGTTGGCTGTTGGCTAACTGCACTGCTCTTCCGCTTCAAGCCAATAGCCAATAGCCAATAGCGAATAGCTACTCTCAAAACCGCACCACCATTGACGCCCACGTCAATCCGGCGCCGAAAGCCACGAGCAGCACCGTGGAGCCTTCCTTGATGCGCCCGTTCTCGATCGCTTCGTCGATCGCGATCGGAATGGACGCCGACGAGGTGTTGCCGTACCGGTCCACGTTCACGTAGACCTTGTCCATCGGGATGCCGGCGTGCTTGGCCGTGGCCTCGATGATCCGGGTATTGGCCTGGTGCGGAATGAGCAGGTCTATGTCGTGTCCCGTCAGCCGCGCGCCGTCGAGCGCGCGGTCGGCGGCGTCGGACATGGAGCGGACGGCGTGCTTGAACACTTCGCGGCCGGCCATCTTCACGAGGTGGCTCTTCCGCGTGAGGACGTCGGCGGTGATCGGAACCGTGGCGCCGCCTTCCGGCCGGTACAGCAGCTCCGCGAGCGAGCCGTCGCTGCGCATGTACGCCGAGAGAATCCCCTTGCCGGTCTTCGCGCGCTTGAGCACCACCGCGCCCGCGCCGTCACCGAACAACACGCACGTTGACCGGTCGGTCCAGTCCACGATCGAGCTCATCTTCTCGGCGCCGATCACGAGCGCGGTCTCGATCACGCCCGACATAATCATCCCTTCGGCTACGGTCATGCCGTACAGCCAACCCGAGCATGCCGCCGAGAGATCGAACGCCGAGGCGCGGGAGGCGCCGAGCGACGCCTGCACGTCCACCGCGGTCGCGGGTAGCAGGCGGTCCGGCGTAGCGGTGGCGAGGATGATCGTGTCGAGCTCTCCCGGATGCACGCCCGCCCGCTCCATCGCGATGCGGCCGGCTTCGGTGGCCATGGAGCAGGTGGTCTCTCCCTCCACGGCGAGGTGGCGCTCCACGATCCCGGTCCGCTCGACGATCCACTCGTGCGTGGTATCGATCCCCATCGCGGGGAAGTCGTAGTTCGTCACGACCTTGGGCGGGATACCGCGGCCGGTGCCCGCGATCGCCGCGATCGGTCGCTTCATGAGACGGGGATCGGGACGGAGGCGACGCCGGCGAGCGCGTTGAGCCGCTCGCCGATCTGCGCGTTCATGCCGGATGTCGCCGCTCGCGCCGCGGCCTTGACCGCGTTCGCAATGGCGCGCGGCGTGGAGTTGCCATGGCAGATCATGCTGATGCCCTTCACGCCGAGCAGCGGCGCGCCGCCGTACTCGGACGCGTCGAACTTGCGAATCACGTCCTTGAGCTGGCTCCGGTCGATCCCGTGCTGCTGCAGGACCTCGAGCACCATGGGCATAACCCCCTCGTAGAACTTGAGCACGACGTTCCCGACGAATCCGTCGCAGACTACGACGTCGATCGTGCCGCGCGCGCACTCACCCGCGGGAATGTCCCGGCCCTCGACGTTGCCTACGAAGTTGAAGCCCGCGGTCGCGAAGGCCGCATTCGCCTCCTTCACGACGGCGTTCCCCTTCTCCGCTTCTTCGCCGATGCTCAGCAGCCCCACCGATGGGTTGCTCCGACCCAGCACGCACTCGGCATAGGCCGCGCCGAGCCAGGCGAACTGGAGCAGCTCGCGGGCGGAGCAGTCCACGTTGGCGCCCGCGTCGAGCACGACGACGGGCTGGCGGCGGGTGGGGAACGCGGTGGCGATCGCCGGCCGCGTCAGTCCCGGATGCAGCTTGAGCAGCATCGCGGACGCGGCCATCTGGGCGCCCGTGTTGCCCGCCGAGACGAACGCGTCGGAGCGGGACTCGAGCTGCAGCTTGAGACCGATGGCCATCGAGTTGTTGGGCTTGCCGCGAACGACAACGCTCGGCTTGTCCGACATCTCGATTACTTCCGGCGCTTCGACGATCTCGATGCGGTCCCGCTGCTTCGCGTCGGCGGAGAGCTCGCCCGCGAGGAGCGAGTCGAGCTCGGCGTTTATGGTGTCGGTGCGACCGACGAGCTGGATGGCGAGGTCACTGTCACTGTCGCTCTCGCGCAGGGCCTGGAGCGCGCCGGCCAACGGTGCCCGGGGAGCAAAATCTCCCCCCATGGCGTCCAACGCGATCCGGGCCAACTCAGGCTTCCCTGGCCGCTACCCGCTGCTCGCCGTCGTAGTAGCCGCACTCCTCGCACACGTGGTGCGGGCGCTTCATGCTCTGGCAGCGCGGACACGACTGGATGGCGACGGGCTTGGCCTTCTTGTGCGTGTTGCGCGCGCGCTTCTTCCGCTTGGAGGTGCGTCTTTTCGGGACGGCCATTTCTTATGCTCGGTGTTGGTCGGAAGCCCTTGGCTCCGAACTTGGTGTGTCGGTCAGTTATCGCCTGGCGCGGCCATCCGGCCCGCCGGCTTTCTCAGTGCATCCCAGCGCGAATCCCGCGCGGGCTCGCACCCGCATTCGCCTTCGTTCAGGTCCGCCCCGCAGCTGGGGCACAGACCTTTGCAGTCTTCCCGGCATTCGGCGAACGTGGGCACCGCGAGCAGCCAGCTCTCGCGCACCGCCGGTCGCAGATCCAGCTCCCGGGCCTGCGGGTCGAACTCGAACACGTCCGGGTCGTCCACCTCGGTGTCGCCGGTCGGCGCGAATACCGCGTGCAGCTCGTCGTTCACTTCTTCGGTAACGTCGGTAAGACAGCGGCGGCACTCCATCGCCACCTTCCCGCTCATGCGGCCGCTCAGGTAAAAACGCGACTGTCCGGCTGGGGAAAGGCGCCCCTCGACCCGGATCTGGCCGGCAGGACGCTGATCGGAGTCCTCCCAGATCGGATCGTCCGGCTCGAGGGTGCCCGCGACCTGCTCCGCGCGGGAGCTGAGTGAGCGTATGTCGAACGACAGCATAAGCCTTGAAACATAAGGCTTTAGCGGGCCGCGAGCAACTCGCTTTCAGCGAAGAAAAAACGTGATTCCCGCTCCGCGTTCTCGTCCGAATCGGAGGCGTGAATGGCGTTCCGCTCCTTGGACTCGGCGAACAGCTTCCTGACCGTTCCGGCCTCGGCTTCGGCCGGGTCGGTGGCGCCGATTGTCTTCCTCAGCTCGGCGACCGCGTTGGCCTTCTCCAGGACCATCGGCATGCAGGTGCCTGAGGTCATGAACTTGACAAGCGAGCCGTAGAACGGGCGCTCGCGGTGCACGGCGTAGAACTCGCCTGCGGTGGTCTCGGTCAGCCGCATGACGCGCGCGGCGACGACCTTGAAGCCCGCGGCCTCGAGGTGGGCGATGATCTTGCCTGCTTTGCCCGAGCCGAAGGCGTCGGGCTTGATGATTGTGAGGGTGCGGTTGGACATAAACAGAGCTATTGGCTGTTGGCTATTGGCTGTTGGCTTTGGGCTACGGCGAAATCGCCGCCGTTGCAGTAAGCCAAAAGCTAATAGCCAACAGCCAACAGCTACTTGTTACATCCGCGCCTTCAACAGCCCCACCACATCTATCGGCCGCTTCGCCACCGCGATCCCGTTCTCCTCGAACGCCTGGATCTTCTCAGCCGCCGTTCCCGCTGAGCCCGAGATGATCGCGCCGGCGTGGCCCATGCGCCGCCCCGGCGGCGCCGTCTGGCCCGCGATGAAGCCCACGACCGGCTT
>CALMKE010000013.1 GCA_937867645.1 uncultured Gemmatimonadota bacterium
CTCAACGAGTTTGCCGGCTACCTCGCCGTGGCGTTCGCCGCGCTGGGTACCGGCTACATCGCCGCGGCGTACGGTTTCCGGCCGGCGCCCTTTTACCTCGGGATCGCGTTCGCCGCGACCGGTCTCGCGCTTTCGCTGTTCTTCGTTCGCGAGACCCGCCACCACTCGGCGCTGGAGGAAGCGAGCTTCGATCAGCGGATGAGCGTGGGCAACTACGGCGGCGAGGTATCCGCGCGCGAGCTGTTCGCGCGCGTGAGCTGGAGGGATCCGGCGCTCGGCAGCGCGAGCCAGGCCGGGATGGTCAACAATTTGAACGACGGGCTCGCGTGGGGACTGTTCCCGCTTTTCTTCGCCGCCGCGGGTCTCGACGTCGCGCAGATCGGAGTGCTGAGCTTCACGTATCCAGCGGTCTGGGGCGTGTTGCAGCTCTGGACCGGCGCCGCGTCAGACCGAATGGGACGCAAGGGGCTGATCGCCGGAGGAATGCTGCTGCAGGGCGTGGCGCTGGGCGCGATCGCGCTCGCGCGCGGCTTCTGGCCGTGGATGGGCGCCGCCGCGCTGCTCGGCGTCGGCACCGCGATGGTCTATCCGACACTGCTCGCCGCGATCGGGGACGTAGCCCATCCGCGGTGGCGCGGCTCAGCGGTTGGGATCTACCGGCTGTGGCGCGACAGCGGCTATGCCGTGGGCGCGCTGCTCGCTGGCGTCGTGGCGGATCTGTTCGGCATGGCGTGGGCGATCGGCGTCGTGGCGCTGCTCACTGTCGCGTCCGGGCTGGCGGTAATCTGGCGGATGCCGGAAACGCTTCCCACATGAGCTCGTAGTTTCGAACCGAGGAGCCGGGGTCTATCCGGAGCTCTGATTTCGCAGAACCACTGCCGCGTTCCGCTGCAAGCCTCGCAGCTTCGCCCGTTTCATCGGCGATTTCCGGAACGCGGTGGAGAACTCATCCTGCGACATCGCGAGCAGCTCGGTGGCGAGCTGCCGGGAGTCCTTACCCGATATCGCGGCACGCGGCTCGAACGCCGGCTCCTTCAGATCCCGACTGAACCGGACGTTCCATGGGCAGACGTCCTGGCAGATGTCGCAGCCGTACACGTTCTCTCCGACTCCGGCGTGCAGCTCCTCCGGGATGTCGCCCTTCAGCTCGATGGTCAGATAGGACACGCACCGTGTCGCGTCGAGCATCCTCGGCGCGACGAACGCGTCCGTGGGGCATGCATCGAGGCAACGCGTGCACGTGCCGCATCGGTCAGCCTCGAACGGAGCGTCGGGAGCGAGCTCCAGGTCGAGCAGCAGCGAGCCGATGAAGAAGAACGAGCCGATGTCCGGATTGACGAGCATCGTGTTCTTGCCGAACCAGCCAAGCCCGGCTTTGCGCGCGAGGTCCCGCTCGAGAATCGGGCCCGTGTCCACGTACGCTTTTCCGCTGACGTCGCGTCCGACTTCGGCGTTGAGCCACGCGTGCAGCTCGTGAAGACGCGTCGCCATCACGTCGTGGTAATCGTCGCCGCGGGCGTAGCGCGCGACGGGACCGGGCGGCTCGGCTCCGCCGTAGTTCATGCCGACGACGACGGCGGAGCGGACGTTCTCGAGCACGCGTCGCGGATCGGCGCGCTTCTCCGCGCCGCGCGCGAGGTACGCCATGTCGCCAGCGAACCCGCGCGAAAGCCACTCGGCGAATTGCGGCGCGGTCTCGACCGGTCCGATCCGCGCGATCCCCACGAGATCGAAGCCGAGCGCGCGGGCCTGTGATTTCAGGCGCTCCTCGAGCTTCACGGCTCCGACACCGACCATAGTGCGTAGCGCTCGACGTCACGCGCGGAGGGGACGGCATCGTGCTCGCCGTAGGCGGTATGCATCCGCCAGCGGAGGTACGTCCGGTCCGGGAGCGGCAGGAACGGGAATCGCTTATACCATCCGCGCCGCCGGAATCGCCAGGCGACTCTCGCGAGGGCGGCGGCGAGCCGCGGCCGGCGGATCGAGCGTACGGCCAGGCTTCCGGTGAGGCGCAACCACTGCATGATTGAACTTAAATGATATGGCTTCCGAACATCTGATCGGGCTGATCTCGGACACGCACGGACTGCTCCGCCCGGACGTGCACGACGCGCTGGCGGGCGTGGAGCTGATTCTGCACGCGGGCGACGTCGGTGGCGAGGACATTCTGCACGAGCTGCGTACCATCGCGCCGACCTTCGCCGTGCGCGGAAACACCGACGAGCCGGCCCCCTGGCTCGAGGCCGAGATAGTTCGCGAGATCGGGGGGCTGACCATTCACGTGAGTCACGGGCACGAGGTCGGGCGGCTCACGCCCGAGCGTTTGCTCGCCCGCTACACGCAGGACATCCTGGTTTACGGCCACACTCACAAGCCGCTCGTGCTCCAGTGGGAGGGACGCACGGTCGTGAATCCGGGCGCCGCGGGTCAGCGCCGTTTCGATCTCATGCCCAGTGTCGCGCGATTACGAATCGCGGCCGGAGCGGCGCAGGTGGAGTTCGTGGAGCTGGGCGGCTCCGACTGAGCGGCCTTACGGCCCGCGAGCGGCACCCGTTCGGCCCTCGAGCCCCGGCGGGTGCGGGATGGAGAGCGCATCGAGCGCGATCGGCATGAGGTCCACCGTGCGGAGCGGCGGAAAAGGAAGCGGCCTGCTCGCGAGCAGCGGAACCAGCATGTGATCGCGGTGGAGCGCGCCGTGCGACGATATGTGCGGGATCGGCTCGAATCCCGCGCGCAGGTCCCACTCGCGCGTCGCCGACAGAATGATGTCGCCCGCCCGGGGAGCGGCGGCGATCCGCGCGATCTGCACCAGGGCGTCCGGATATTCGCCGCCGAGGGTAAGCGCGTGCGACTCGTCGCCGCTGACGCCGACGTGCTCACCGATTCCGAGCGGATCGCCGGTGGCCGGCCGGTACGTGTAGGAATCCCCGCTCCATTCGAGCATCGCGGCTCCGGCTGTGCGCGAGCGGATCTCGCACCGGCTCTCGCTGAACGGCAGGAGCACCAGGTCGGTCGAGTCGCGCGCGAGCAGACTTCCAACGAGCCCGCTCCACTCGGCGGCGAGGGACGGCCACCAGCGCCTGCTCCTCGTCTCGAGGTCCACGTACAGATGCGCCATCGCGTTTCCGCTGACCATCACCGCGGTGCGCGGATCGCGCCGGAGGATCCACGGATGGGCGATCGGCCTGTGACCCAGCAGCTCCAGCACGCCGGCCAGATCCTCGTGCGCTTCGATCGGAGTGTGCCCGTGATCGCTCACCACCCACATGTGCGTCGCTTCCCACGAGCCGGCCGCCTCCAGGTCCCGCCGCATCTCGGCGATGGCGTCGTCAACGATGCGGAGAGCCGCGACCACGTCAGTCGAGTCGTGCCGGCGCGCGTGCGAGACTTTGTCCACGCCGGTAAACGCCGCGAACACGAAGTCGGGCCTCAGCTCGCGCATCTTCGCGGCGAGCCGGCGTGCGACGTCGCGGTCAATGTCGAGCCAGCCCTCGACGTCGCCACGAAAGTGAGTCCAGGCGGTGCGGGCGGCGAACACCGGCCCGCGCGTGAAGAAGCGCGAAGGGTGGAGCCCGCGGGTCACGACGCTCATCGCGGCCAGAGAATTGGGAACGAGCTCGAACATCGTTTTGGCGGCGGGGTCGAGGTCCTGATCCACCAGCCGCATGTCGATCCCGACGTAGCTGCGCGAGTGTCCCGGCCCGGAGCAGTCCCGGCGCGACCGGTCGTACCAGCGGAGCCCGGGCATCCCCACCGAGCCGGGGTGCTTCCCCAGCAGGAACGGGGTGTAGGCCGGACCCGTCACGGACGGGAATACCGAAGTGATCTCGTGCAGCGCGCCGTCTTCCAGCAGGCGGGCCATCGCGGGGAGCGCCCCCGAGTCGAGCGTTGCCCTCAGGGTGTCGGCACGGACGCCATCGGCGACGAGGATTATTACCGGCAATAGATTCCGGGCAAGTACTCCAGCTGCGACGAGATGAAGAAGAAACGAAAAGATACCGCAAAGCCGAAGACCCGCCGCAAGAAGAGCGCGCGCACCACGACCGGGAAACCGATGAACCCGGCCGTGCTCGCGTCAGCGCAGGAATCGTCGCTCGCGGGCTTGAAGGAGCGTACCGAAGTCGGCCATCTCAAGGCCGGCCGCATGCCGCCGTCACAGATCACGGAAACACGGCAGGCGGGCGCCACGCGTGTGATTGACGAAGCGATCCGCGATTACGTCGTCGAGACGGAGGACGAGAAGCTGCTGCAGCGGCCGCACGCCGAAGCGGATTTCATCCGCAGCGATCCCTGGCGCGTGCTGCGGATCATGAGCGAGTTCATCGAGGGATTCGACGTGCTCGCCACGACGGAGAAGGGCGTGGCGGTGTTCGGGTCGGCGCGCGTCGGACCGGACGATCCGCAGTACGGGAAGGCCGTGGAAGTCTCGAGACTGCTGGCGGAAGCGGGCTTTTCCATCATTACCGGCGCGGGCCCGGGGATCATGGAAGCGGCGAACAAGGGCGCGCGACTCGGCGGCAGCCCCTCCATCGGCTGCAACATCGAGCTGCCGTTCGAGCAGGGCGCGAATCCGTACGTGGATACCCTGGTGAACTTCCGCTACTTCTTCGTGCGGAAGACCATGTTCATCAAGTACTCCTCGGCGTTCATCATTTTTCCCGGCGGGTTCGGCACGCTGGACGAGCTGTTCGAGGCGGTGACGCTCATCCAGACTGGAAAGATCTACCAGTTCCCCGTCATCCTCATGGGACGGCACTACTGGGCGGGGCTGCTGCGCTGGCTCAACACCCGCGTGCTGGCGGAAAAGAAGATCTCTCCAGGTGATCTCGATCTGCTGCTGCTGACCGATGATCCGGAAGAAGCCGCGACGGCCGTAATCACCGCGTACAACGCTTCCACGCGGTAGCTTGTCTGATCACAACGATCCAACCACATGATTGAAGAGCTCAAAGCCAAACTCGGGGAAGAGGTGGAGCGGCTGCAGCGCGAGCTGAGCATCACGCTCCCGCAGGAGATCAAGCGCGCGGTCGAGCATGGCGACCTGCGCGAGAACAGCGAGTACAAGGCGGCGCTCGAGCGGCAACAGTTCGTGCAGGCGCGCCTGGGCCAGCTGCGGCAGCGGCTGAGCAAGCTCTCGCAGATAGA
>CALMKE010000014.1 GCA_937867645.1 uncultured Gemmatimonadota bacterium
AGTGGGCCTGCGAGGAGTTGAACCTCGGACCTCACGCTTATCAGGCGTGCGCTCTAACCACCTGAGCTACAGGCCCTTACCGAAGCAAAAGACAATCGGGAAGAGCCTTTAAGTTTATCGCAAAATGGAGGGAGAGTCCACCCTGCCGCGCCAACATCCCGCGCGTAGTTTGGCGTCATCCAACTCTCTCGACCACAATCCCCCATGCGCCGAACGATTCCGCTCCTCGCGCTCGTCGCGACCGTTTCCCTGCCCGCTATCGCGACCGCCCAGGCCCGGCCTTCACGAGACTCCGCCTTTTATACAGTCGGTGGCGAGCGCCACGGCGTCAGCTTCTTTCCCAGAGTCCGCCATCCGCAGGTCGAGTACGTCGCCGGCGACCGCCTGACCTTCGACCGCTACCACACCGTGGACGTCATGTACACCTGGCTGCGCCGCTGGGCCGAGCGCTATCCGGACATCGTGGAGCTGTACGAGGTTGGCAAGAGCTTCGAGGGACGATCCGTGCTCCAGGTCACGCTGACGAAGAAGAGCACGGGCACGGCGACGGACAAGCCAGCGGCGTTCTTCGAGGGCGCGCGCCACTCCGGCGAGATCACCGCCAGCGAATCGGTGCTCTGGCTGATCCAGCATCTCGTCGAGGGCTACGGCAAGGACCCGCGGATCACGCGCCTGCTCGACACCAAGGCGATCATGCTCCGGCCGCAGAACAACCCGGACGGATCGAATCTGTACCTGCACACCGCGCAGGCAAACCGCAGCACCGTGCGGCCGCACGACAGCGACCGCGACGGCCTCCTCGACGAGGATCCGCCGGAGGACCTCGACGGCGACGGAATCATTTACTCGCTCCGCTGGCGCGTCACTCCCGCGCAGAAAGACAGCGGGTTGGGCAGCTCGACGCTGGATCCGCGCGATCCTACGGGCCGGCTGATGCAGGGCGCGCCGGATGACGATGGCGATTGGCGCGTGATATCCGAAGGCATCGACAACGACGGCGACGGGCAGTTCAACGAGGACGGGATCGGCGGGCTCGACCTGCACCGTAACTATCCCGAGAACTGGCGACCCGAGCCCGGACGCGATCGCACGGGCCGCGGCCAGACGCAGTTCGGCGCGGGCGAGTATCCGCTGAGCGAGATCGAGACGCGCAGCGTCGTGCTGTGGCTGCTCGCCAACCCGAACGTATCGGTAGTCAACTCGATGGACACCGCCGTGCCGATGCACCTGCGCCCGCCTTCCACGTCGTACAGCACCGACCGCATGTATCCGTCGGACCTGCGCTACTACGAGTACTTCGACACGGTCGGGACGCGATTCACCGGGTATCCCTGGGCGGGCGACGTATACAACGTGTACAACACGCGCAACCGCGTGAACCGGATCACCGGCGATTCGTCGCTTCCGTCACCGCTGTTCGGTCACGGCCCCGACTTCGGCTACTTCTATTACGGGGCGATCTGGTACGGCGACGAGCTGTGGAACGGCGGCCGCATGCAGGACTTCAACGGCGACGGCTACCTCGACGAGCTCGACGCGCTGACGTGGGACGACCGCTCGAACGGCGGCCGCGGCTTCCGCGAATGGACTCCCTTCAACCACCCGACACTCGGCGCGGTCGAGATCGGCGGCTTCCACCCCAAGTTCTTCTCGCAAAATGGTCCGGTGTCCGAGCTCGAGCGGTTCGCGCGCAACCAGGCGCTGTTCAACCTGGAGATGGCCATGCACCTGCCGCAGATCGAATTGGGCGGCGTGAACGTTAGCCGGACAGGCGCCGCCGGCGACACTACGAGCTACGACGTGACCGTGACGTTCCGCAACACCGGCCGCCTCCCGACGGCGCTCAAGCAGGCGCAACTCGTGAAGATCGTGCAGGAGGATCGGGTCGTGCTCGATTTCGACACGACGCTGACGAAGCGCCCCAACCCGAAGGTGACAATCGTCACCCCCGGTACGCGCGACAAGACGATTCGGACCGGCTGGACCGAGCCCGGCGAGACCAAGACGGCGACTTTTCGCGTCAACACCGTAGGCCTGCGCGGAGCCAAGGGCACGGTGCGGGTGCTGTCCACGCGCGGGGGCCTGCTGAAGTCGGAGTTCGTGCTGGGATCGCCCTGAGCGCGGGAGGAGCAGGGCGCCGGAGGACGCGGACGTGTGTTCCCGCAGGGCGCGTCTTAGGCCGGCGCAGTTTGCCGGCCGTAGCGCCCGAAGGGAATACACGGCCGCGTCCGGCTGGCGCCCGCGGGGGAACTACTCGTCGAACTTGCCCGGCGTCTGCTTGTGAGGCTTCTCGTCCTCGTCCACGTCGAACTCGTCGTCGAGGTCGATGAGGTCGTCGTCTAGATCCTCGTCGTCATCGTCGTCGTCGTCATCATCATCATCGTCGTCGTCGTCGAGATCATCGAGGTCGTCGTCCAGATCGTCATCCAGATCGTCGTCATCATCGTCATCGTCCAGATCGTCCTCGTCGTCGAGGAGATCATCGTCGTCATCGTCGTCATCGTCATCGAGATCGTCGATGTCCTCCTCGTCATCCGGATCGGCCGCCGCCGCGTAAGCCGCGGGCGGGAACGAAGGGTCGTGGACGCCGAGCGAGCGCTCGAGCTCCCAAGAGGTCACCAGCCCGCTGCCGTCCTCGGACGGACCTGCTCTCCCCGACATTGCCGTGCTCTCCCCGTTATGCGAAAGGTGTGATCCGAACGTCTTCGATTCCACGTACACCGGTCAGACTGCGGCGCTCTCGCGCTCCCGCTTCGCCTCGCGCGCCGCGCGCTTTCTCTCGTGCACGTCCAGCGACCGCTTGCGCAAGCGGATCGCTTTCGGCGTGACCTCGATCAGCTCGTCGCCTTCGATATACTCCAGCGCCGCTTCCAGCGTCAACTCCCGAGGCGGCTCCAGCTGGATGTTCTCGTCGGTGGACTTCGTGCGCATGTTGGTCAGCTTCTTCTCACGGGTCGGATTCACGTCCATGTCGCCCGGCCGCGAGTTCTCGCCGATCAGCATCCCGGAATAAACCGGGTCGCCCGGCGAGACGAACAGGGTCGCCCGCTCCGCCAGGTTGGCCAGAGCGAATGCAACGATCACGCCGGGCTCCATGGAGACCAGCGAGCCGCGCATTCTTCCGGCCAGCGGACCAGCCCAGGGGCCGTATTCCAGGAACCGGTGGTGCATGATGCCGTTGCCGCGCGTATCCGTCATGAATTCGGACCTATAACCGAACAAGCCGCGCGCGGGAATCCGGTACAGCATCCGCACGGTTCCCTGCCCCGGGTTCTTCATCTCGATCAGCTCGGCGCGCCTTGGTCCCAGCTTCTCGATCACCGCGCCGAGGAATTCCTCGGGCACGTCGATCGAGAGCTCCTCGTACGGCTCCAGACGCTCGCCGTTCTCGCCGACCTTCGTAATAAATCGCGGGCGCGACACCTGGAACTCGTAACCCTCGCGCCGCATCGTCTCCATCAGGATCGTCAGGTGCAGCTCGCCCCGCCCCGAGACCGTCCACGCATCCATCGTCTCGGTATCCTCGACCCGCAGCGCGACGTTCCGCTCCAGCTCCTTCATCAGCCGCTCACGGATCTGGCGGGAGGTCACGAACTTCCCGTCGCGGCCGGCGAACGGCGAATCGTTCACCGAAAAATCCACCGAGATCGTGGGCTCCTCGACGGCGATTCCCGCGAGCCGCTCCGGCTGGGCGGCGTCGGCGATCGTGAGCCCGATCTCCACGCCCTCGATCCCCGCGAGCGCGACGATCTCCCCGGCGCCGGCGCTCTCGATCTCGCCTCGCTCGAGTCCCTCGAACGCAAACAGCTTGGTGACGCGCGCGAATTCCGGCGACTGCGAGCCGTCTATGTGCAGCAGCGCTACCCGCTCGCCGACCTTCACCTTTCCGCGCTCGATCCGGCCGATGCCGAGCCTGCCGAGGTACGGGGAATAGTCGATCGTGGACACGAGCATCTGGAACGGGCCGTCGTCCTCGCCCGGTGGCGGCGGAACATGACTCACGATCGTCTCGAACAGCGGCACGAGATCCGGGTTGGGCGACTCCAGGTCCATCGTGGCCGTGCCCTCGCGCGCCGACGCGTACACCACGGGCGCGTCGAGCTGCGACTCGTCCGCCTCCAGCTCGATCAGCAGGTCGAGCACTTCGTCGTGCACGCGCATGGGATCCGCGCCGGGCCGGTCGATCTTGTTGATGACGATCACCGGCGTGCGCCCCAGCTCGAGCGCCTTTCGCAGCACGAAGCGCGTCTGCGGCATCGGTCCGTCGAAGGCGTCCACCACGAGCAGCACGCCGTTCACCATCCGGAGGATTCGCTCGACCTCGCCGCCGAAGTCGGAGTGCCCCGGGGTATCAATGATGTTGATCTTCGTGCCGCGCCACCGCACGGACGTGTTCTTCGCGAGGATGGTGATCCCGCGCTCGCGCTCGAGCGGATTCGAATCCATGACGCGCTCCATCACGACCTGGTTCTCGCGGAAAGCCCCGGCCTGCCGGAGCATCTTGTCCACGAGCGTGGTCTTGCCGTGATCGACGTGCGCGATGATTGCGATGTTGCGGATGTGCTGGTTTGGCATGACCCAGAAATCTAGCCAGCTTCGCGGCTGCGACACCTCTCGCGATCATCCAGGCGCAAGCATTGCATGCCGGGAAAAGCGCTGCGTCCTGCGTGCTGCGTCCTGTCCGGGACTGAAGTATTCCTATGGATCGACTTTCACCTCGAAATCGACCGGAAGGCTCCCCCATCATGCACCAGAATTGGGGGAAGCTCCTCTTCCTCCACTGGTCGGTGCCCGTGGCGGTGCTGCGGCCGATGATTCCGAGAGCGCTGGAGATAGACACGTACGACGGAGGGGCGTGGGTCAGTATCACGCCGTTCACGAT
>CALMKE010000015.1 GCA_937867645.1 uncultured Gemmatimonadota bacterium
CGCGCGCGGTCGCGGATGGCCTCGAACAGCTCGAGCTGCTGGGCCTCGAGGAAGCCGCGCTGCGTCACGCGGCGGACTGAGTCCGCGCGCCGAGCGGAGTCAGCCGCTCCACCGAAGCGGATGTCCGTGTGCTGGCGCAGCGATCCTCCGCCCACGTCGACTGAAAAGACGTTGTTGTCCCGCACGAAGAAGACGCGCGTGCCGTCCGCGCTGAACCGCGGGTCGCTCTCGCGCCCCACTGTCTCCGTCAGCCGCCGCACGTTACCGCTCGATTCCTCGATGACGAAGATGTCGCCCTGGTACTCCACCGCTCGCCGGTCCCTTCTCGCCGAGAGCACCCCGCGCTCCAGCAGCGGCCCGACGGTGTCGAGCTGAGCATCGGCGACCCGCTCCGGCTTGCTGCCCTGAATGGCGCGCACCCGGTACGTCTTCGGCGTTTCTCTCCAGTCCGCGCCCGCCTCGACCCAGCGGAAATAGATCCACCGGTTGTCCGCCGACCACGCGACCTGCTGCGGCGGCCGGCCGTACAGCTCGGGCCCGCGCATGATGTTGGCGATCGAGAAATCGAAGGGTTTGGTCGAGGTACTCGCAGGGAGCGGCGGGGGGCTTGCTATCGGCGCCTGCGCGAAGAGCGGAGAGGCGAGGAGAAGGGCAGGGATGACGGATCGAAGCATTGGAGTCACTGGACCGGGGAAATCGAGGAAAGACCCTGCGTCCTGCGTGCTGCGTCCTAGCAGGCTACTGGTCGGGTGCCGCTTGGTGCGGTACCACTTGCATCTCACAATCAATACCTAGCAGGTGGGCCTGACGCTGCCCGCAAAATGCGCCGGAAGCTTGACAAGACGCAGGACGCAGGACGCAGGACGCAGGGTAGTTCTCATGCCGCTCTCTCAAAAGGTACCTCCGTGCTCACCACAGCTTTCCGTCCGGACAAAACTCTCCACCACTCGAAAGCTGACGCGACGATCACCAGCACTACGCAAGCCATGAAGAACCCTGCTACCGCCGCGTCGAGCCTGTCGTTGAAGATCATCTGCGCGGCCGCGCCGGCGTCTTTCGCGCCGGCGGGCAGCGCGCCCGCGGCCAGCTTGTCGCTCAGCATCCGCGCGTGGGACAGGAAGCCTAGCCGAGGATCGTCCGCGAAGATCTTCATCCAGCCCGCGCTCAGCGTCACCGTGGCCACCCACGCCAGCGGCAACAGCGTCACCCAGGCATACCGGGCTCTGTTCATCTTGATGATGACCGTCGTGCCCACGCACAAGGCGACGCCCGCCAGCAGCTGGTTCGAGATCCCGAACAGCGGCCAGAGCGAATTGATGCCGCCCAGCGGGTCGATCACTCCCTGGTAGAGAAAATGACCCCACATCGCCACGAACAACGCGCTGGACAGCACGATCGCCGGATACCACGACAGCCTGCCGAACGGCTCCCAGACGTGCTTGCCGAGATCCTGGAGAATGAAGCGCCCGACGCGCGTGCCAGCGTCGAGCGTGGTCAGAATGAACAGCGCCTCGAACATGATCGCGAAGTGGTACCAGATCGCCATGGCGCCGCCGCCGCCCAGCACGCTCGAGAAGATGTGCGCCATTCCGACCGCGAGGCTCGGCGCTCCCCCCGTGCGCGACAGCAGCGATTGCTCGCCGACCTGCGCGGCGAGCGCGTCTATCTCGGCGGGGCTTACGACGAACCCCCAGTTTGCGATTGCCTGGGCGGCGCTCGCGGCGGTGGTTCCGAGCGCCGACGCGGGCGCGTTGATCGCGAAGAAGACTCCCGGCGTCAGCACGCACGCCGCGATGAGAGCCATTACCGCGACCAGCGACTCCGTGAGCATCGCGCCGTAGCCGATGGGACGGACGTCCACCTCGTTCTCGATCATCTTCGGGGTCGTGCCCGACGCCACGAGCGAATGGAATCCGGAGATGGCGCCGCACGCGATAGTGACGAAGGCGAACGGGAACACCTTGCCGGCAAAAACGGGCCCGCTGCCGTCGACGAAGCGCGTGAGCGCCGGCATCTGCAGCGGCGGGAGGACGAGCAGGATCCCGAGCGCGAGCGCCACCACGACTCCGATCTTCACGAACGCCGACAGGTAATCGCGTGGCGCCAGGAGGATCCACACCGGTAACACCGAAGCGGCGAAGCCGTAGATCATGATCAGGATGGCGAGCGTGGTGCCGCTGAGGGTGAACATCGGGCCCAGCGTCGGGCTCGCGGCGACCCACTTGCCCGCGTACAGCGCCAGCACGAGCAGCACGACGCCGATCGCGCTGGCCTCGAGCACCCTGCCCGGACGGATGACGCGCATGTACACGCCCATCAGCATCGCGATCGGGATCGTCAAGCCGATCGTCACCGTGCCCCACGGGCTCGCCTTGAGCGCGTTGACCACCACGAGCCCCAGCACCGCGATGATGACGATCATGATCCCCATGATCGCGACCAGCGCGATTATCCCGGCCACGGGCCCGATCTCTTCCTTGGCCATCTGGCCCAGCGATTTGCCGTTGCGCCGCACCGAGGCGGCCAGGATCACCATGTCCTGAACCGCTCCCGCCACGACAACACCTACGATCAGCCAGATCATTCCGGGGAGGAAGCCGAACTGCGCGGCGAGCGTCGGTCCGACGAGCGGCCCGGGCCCCGCGATGGCCGCGAAGTGGTGGCCGAACACGATCCAGCGATTAGTGGGCACGTAGTCGCAGCCGTCGTTCAGCCGCACTGCCGGGGTGGGCCGAACGGCGTCGAGCGCGAAGATCTTCGCGGCGATGAACCGACTGTAGAACCTGTACGCGACGGCGAAGGTGCAGACGGCGGCGGCCAGCAGCCAGGCCGCGCTCACTGTCTCACCCCGCGAGAGCGCGAGCCGGCCGAACGCGAAGGCGCCCGCCAGGGCGACCGCGGTCCACAAAAGGATCGAAGTGAGTTTGCGCATGCTCGGGGGTGGGCAGGCTCCGGAAATCTGGACGGGGAATCCAAGTCTGGAGGGTGGCAGTTAGGAGTACGCAGTTAGGAGTTACTCCTTACTCACCCCTCCGAACTGCCACACTCCTTACTTGGATTCCCCGTCACCACTCCAGGAACCCGCTGCAGCCAAATTGAGCCGCGGCTAGTTTTCCCGCAATGCGACCAATCCTTCGAATTTCAATTCTCTTCCTCCTGATTGGCGCGTGTGCGACGGCGCAGCAGGGACCCACCCCGGAAGAAGAGGCCAACGTCCGCCTCGGCGGCGATGCCGTCGTCGTCCTGCCGCTCCAGCGGATCTCCCCGGCGGCCGCCGCGTCCATGCCGCCGCAGCTCGCGAATCTCTCGTGGCCGGCTCTGCGCGAGAGCTTCAACGACACGCTCCGCAGCGCCTTCACGACGCGCGCGATCGCGGAGACGTGGGTCTGGCCGGCCGACCTCCGCCGGGCGTACCGCCGGAACCCCGCGCTCCTGCCCGACCCGTTCGAGCTGTCAATCGGCGCGCTCCGCGGGATGCGGCTCGAGCCGGACACGGACCTCCCGGAGCGGCTCGGCGGCGAGCTGCGCACTCTCCTGGCGGTCTCCGAGGGGCGGCGCTACTTCCTGCTCCCGCTCGACGTGACGCTCTCGCACGGCGCGGCTGGATTCACCGCGACGGGCCAGGCGATCCTGGCTGACGGGCGCAGGCAGCGAGTGGTCTGGTCGCGGCGAATCACGGGCGCTGCCGCGGCTACACCGGAAGCGGCGCTGCAGGCTTACGCCGGAGCCGTGGCGGTCCTGTTCATGGAGAGCTCGCGGTAGCATGACGGTGGAATCCGAGACGAAGATCTTCCACGTCTCCGATCTGCACTTCGGCCGGCCGGCCGTGCCCGAGCAGATCGAGGCGATCGAGGAGATGATCCAGGAAGGGAAGTTCGACGTCGTCGCCGTCTCCGGCGACGTCAGCCAGCGCGCGCGATCCGGCGAGTTCCAGCGCGCGGCGGTGTTCCTGCGCGACGCGAAGAAGGTCAGCCAGACGATCATCGTCCCCGGCAATCACGACGTGCGCTGGTGGCGCGCGCCGATTGGGATCGGACCGTATCCCAAGGTGTTCGACGCGTACAAGAAGTGGGTGTACCACGATCTCGAGCCCGTGCTCAGCATTCCCGGCGTCACGCTCGTCGGTCTCAACACGTCCCATGGCGTGACGCACCGCACGCTGACGTGGAACGTGCGCGACATCTCGATCATCGGGTACGTGACGCGCGCGCAGCTCAACACGCTGCGGGAGAAATTCGAGCGCGCGCCCGCCGGCGATGCGCGGGTGGTGGTGATGCATCACAACCCGGTGAAGGGTGAGCTGTCGCAGCGGCACGGGCTCAAGAACACCAGGCGGATACTCGGCGCGTTCGCCGAGATGGGAGTGGACGTGGTGCTGTGCGGGCACGACCACCAGGAAGCCGTGCACTACATCGAGCACACGAAGAAAGGGACAGTCATCTCTACCGCTGGCACGGTGTCGAACCGCTCGCGGGGCGGCCGGCCGTCGTCGGTGAATCTCATCACCGTGAAGCCCGCAGCCATCGAGGTGACGACGCTGGTGTGGTCGCAGAAGCAGGGCACGTTCATGCGCGGTCCGCACCAGTCGTTCAGCCGCGCGGCGCCCGCGAAGAGCGCGTGACGGCGGCCGTTCAGCTCGGCCTGGAGCTGCCGGCCGGAGAGGAGGATCTGAGCTCCCGCCTGTACCGGCTCGGCCTCGATCCCAACGTGCGCGTGTCGCTCACGGACAACGGCACGACGATGGTGAGCTTCGGCGACGGCTGGCTGCGCGTGCATCGCGGCTATTCGACCGCCGGTGACGAAGTGGTTGGGGCAATCGTGCGGTTCGCGCGGGCGAAGCGGGGCGTCGGAAGGTCCGAAGCGAGGCGTTTGCTCCTGAGCTACGCGTCGGTGCTGCCGGGGAGGCGCGCGCGACTCCGGCGCGAAGCGACGCACCCGGACGACGAGTCGTACGCCACGCGGCTGACCGAGGCGCACGCCGAGCTGAACGCGCAGTTCTTCGGCGGCGCGCTCAAGCCCATGACCATTCGCGTGTCGCGGCGGATGAAGCGGAAGCTGGGGCATTACTCACTCGCGTCGGCCGAGCATCCCGCGGACATCGCGATCGGGCGGCGGCACATACGGCGGGACGCGTGGGAGGACGTGATTCACACGTTGCTGCACGAGATGGTGCATCAGTGGCAGCAGGAGGCTGGCTTGCGGGTTGCCCACGACCGCGCGTTTCGCGCGAAGGCGCGGGCCGTCGGGATAGATCCGCGCGCGGTGCTGCGGGTGCCGGTCCGGCGGTAGCTGATCCTTGGGCAGGGGAGCCTGTTGCGCTCCCGCGATCCTCGCGGGATGCCGCCCGGGAGCACTACTACTACTAGTAGGTACCCTTGCAACAATGGCAATCTCTCCCGAACGTGGGCAGTCCTTTTCAGGAGATCAACTTGCCTTTTCCGCCGGAGCGAAATCACAAAGTCCCACTCGAAGCGGCTGCGAAGCTTACGGCTCACTACCGCGAGTCCGCGCCTAAGGGCTCGCAATTCGGGTGCATGTTTCCCCGCGACGTGTTCGACCGCCTGCTGGCGCAGCCCGGCGCCGCCGGGATCAGGATCTACTGGGGGCGAAGCGAGCTCAGGGAGAGGGAGACGGTCGTCGTGGCAGTCGACGCAGACGCCAATGACATGACTGGCGGGGAGATCTTCGACTTCGGCTTTCCGTGCCCTCCGTATTGCGGCGGCGAAAACGAATTGAACGGAGGCCAAGCCTGAAGCCAACGCTGCTTCAGTACTCGGCACTGGGGGCACCGGTGCTCCCGCTTGCTGCCGCGGCGATCCGGGCAAGCGGATTGTCGAAGGCGCATCTGGCGATTGCGCTCTGGTGCGCCATCGAGGGCTCGCTCAATGTCGTTGCCTTGCTGTTAGGCGCGCGAGGACGGAACAACCTCTGGCTGGGGTACATCGGTGCGCCGGTCCTCAGCGCCGCGCTGCTCTGGGCGCTGGCGCAGTGGCACCCACGCAAGTCGGCGCAGCTCGCGCTCAAGGTCGCGATCCCGCTGGTGATACTGGTGAGCGCGATCCTCACCGTCGCGCTCGACGACCCCAGGGACTTCAGCCTCGCGGTAGCTCCGTTTCATTCGATGATCATGCTGCTGGCCGCCGTGTGGACGTTCGTCGCTCTCAGCCTCGAGGAAGGATCCTCCATCCCTCGCGCGGATTGGTTCTGGATCATCGGCGGGATCATGCTGTACGCCGCGACTGCCGCCGCCATG
>CALMKE010000016.1 GCA_937867645.1 uncultured Gemmatimonadota bacterium
GATCTCATCGTGCCCTGCGGGATCCAGGACGTCACGATGACTTCTATCGCCCGCGAGCTTCCCGCCGCTGCGCCGGACAACGTTCTCGACCTCGCACCCCGGGTTGCCGCGGCGTTCTGCCGAGTCTTCAGCCTGGAGCCGGTTCCGGTTCCGGTTTCGACGCTCATGGGCGGCTGACCCATCCCCAGTGCGCCGGTGGGGGGGGTAATGGGTCAATTGCAGCGACGTGAGATGCGACTTCGAACACAGGACTTTGCTGCCTCAGTCCGATGTCGCAAGTCGAAAACGCCATGACAAACTGACCCGCGACTCGGGGCGGGTTGACACCCGGCAGACAATGCCGCAACGTGAAGGCAACCAGGAGCGCGTCATGCACGGATCTCGTACGTTCCGGCTTGCGCTTTCGTCCGCGAGCATCCTCTCCGCCCTTGCCTGCACAGCCCTGCGGCCCGGCAACCCTGGCGACGTCACCCTGCCCGGCAGGATCATCACAGAGGAGATGATCGCGTCGTACAACGTCGCAAATGCCTGGGACGTCCTGCAGAGGAGCGGCGCGTACCACACGTCCCGCAACGATTCTCCTTCGGGAGCGACAAACCTGCGATCGAAGCGCGGGAAGACGAGCGTAGTCTTTGCCAATAGCGACGTTCCGCGGCTGGTTATCGACGGAGCGCGCGTCGCGGATTTGCGCCTGCTTCGCGACATCCCGGCGCGGTCGATCGCCTGGATTCAGCTCCTCAATGGAATGGATGGAACCCTATTCGAGGGAACCAATTCCGGCGCGGGCGTAATCATGATCGTGACCAAGGCGGGGCTGTAGCGCGACCACTCTGTCGCCGCTTCGGGCTGACGCGGACGGCCCCACCTGACAACGATCTGTCAGATGGGGCCGTTTTGCATCGATGGATCGCTCGGCCAGCGACGTTGTAATCGCCGAGGGCCGGCTTTCGTTAGCTACGCGTTACGGTCCAGACAGCCCTGGAAGTTCGGGTTGTTCTTCTCGTCGAAGGGGATGATCAGGTTCACGTCCGTGCCGTAGTTGCCACCCTTGAAATACGGGCCGGTCGGAAAAACCTGGCTTTCCGTGCGCCCGTACTGTCTAATGAGGCGGCGCAGATCGCCGAGCCTGTGCGACGTGAGCCAGAGCGAGTAGGCCCGCTCCTTGAAAAGCTGGTCTTCCCGTTCAGTGACGGTAGCCGGTATGAGGGCCACGCCGAGTCCCTGCGCGGCTCGGGACGCATTCAACGCGGTGGCGTAGCCGGCAAGGTTGCCCGCCCGCAAGGCTGCCTCGGCCTCGATCAGACGCGCCTCGACCCCATTCGCGAGCGGTATCGGCGAATCCCGAAGCGGATACTTGTCTTGAAAGATCAGCGGCGTGGAGCCGTCGAATCCAAGCCTCCCTGCCGGCGAGGTGGGAACCCGCGGATCATCGTCCGAGATATAGGGAAGGCCGTTGATCCCTTCCCGGTCCGCCACCGTCCAGCGGCTCGCGATCCTCTGGAAGACCCAGATTCCATTGTTCTGGCGCGAGGTGCCGGAGGAATGGAAGATTTGATAAAGGAAGTTAGTCGGAACGGCAGCCACGGCCGCAGCTGCGCCGTTGAAGTCGGCTTTATTGAGCAATGCGCGACCGCGACCGACCCGCGCCAGATTAAGCTGTGTCGTCCCGCCTGAGCCGGCCGCTCCCGCCAGCCCGACGGCCGAATCGAACTTTGCCAGTGCGTCATCCATGAGCTGGTCCGTGGTGCGCGGTTCACCGAACTCGAGCTCACCAGTTTCCGTGAGCCTGCTGATGGGAACGCCCGAACAATAGTTCTCGCCCATCAAGAGTATCGCGAAGCCCGCCAGATTCATCAGCTCGGCCCGCCGGACGTCGGTCGGGGCGAGAGCCAGGAACTTGGACCCGGCGAAATCCGCGGCTGCCCGCGCGCGCTGCACGTCGCGCATGACGGCGGTCATCGTGGCATTCTGCTCCTGCACGATCCGCTGATCCACCTCGACGCGGGTCGGGAACGTCTCGGAATTGCGCCACTCGTCGGCCAGCATGCCCGACACGGTTATTTGCCCTTCGGCGACGCCATTTCCACCGTAAGCCACCTGGAAATCGCCGATGGCACCGGCGTGAACCACGGAAAGCGCCTGCACGGATTCCAGTGACCCGGGTGTTGCGACATCCACGTCCTTCACATCCAGCAGCTTGTCGGTATTGCACGCCGCAACCACGAACACGAGCAGCGGCACCATGACGGCCGCCTTCCCGCGGCCTCTAGCCGCCCGGCGGAGCACCCCCGGGCGAACGGAATATGAGTAAGTCATTTCTATGAGGCTCGCGATTAGAAGGTGAGGTTGACGCGGGTGACCCAATACCGAACGGGCGGCTGCGTCAGGAAGTCGGCGGTGTTGAAGTTGGCCGCGGCCGAGACGTTGAGCTCCGGATCGAGCCCGGTGTAGTCGGTCCACGTCTTGAGGTTGCGTCCGGCGACCGTGACGGTCATTCCGCTGGCTCTCATCGCGCGCGCGAAACGCTCCGGCGCGGTGATCGTGAAGGACAGCTCACGCAGCTTGGTAAAGCTCGCGTCCTCGATGAACGTTCCGCGCGTACCCATGAACACGGCGACGGCACGGGCCTGCTTCTCGAGCGGCTGTGTCTTGTCGTTAATCGCCTGACATACGGTGAATATGGAGCCACAGCGGAAGAATTCGGTGCTGTTGTTCAGGGATACACCACCCCGGTGATCGAACAGAGCCTGCACCTTCAGCCAGTTGAACAACGTGACGGATGGCGAGATCGACAGCTGCGTCCGTCCCAGCGGATTGCCCAGAAACTCTACGCTGTCCGAGAGCACGATCTC
This sequence comes from uncultured Gemmatimonadota bacterium, assembly GCA_937867645.1. Taxonomy (GTDB): domain Bacteria; phylum Gemmatimonadota; class Gemmatimonadetes; order Gemmatimonadales; family Gemmatimonadaceae; genus JACDCY01. The sequence goes on from CALMKE010000016.1 coordinate 2,853, forward strand.
GCATTCCGGCCCACCGGCAATCTGCGGGTTGGTCGTCGTGCCATAGGTGGGGCAGTTTACCCGGCTGATGATGCCGTCGCCGTTCTTATCCGCGAAGGATACGATCCGGCGGCCGAAGTACGCGCCCAGCGGGAACCCGTTCTGATGCCGCTGCGTATCGCCACCGAGACCGAAGATGATCGGAGTGATGTCCTCGCCGAGGTCCACGACCTTGTTGTCGTTGATGGAGCCGTTGACGGTCAGGCTGGCCTGGAACCTCGCGGTGTTGACGGCATTCAGGTTGACGAGGTATTCGTAGCCTTTATTGTCGACTTGTCCGAGATTCACGAGCTGCGTTACCGTCGCGCCCACGGAGGGCGCAAGGCGGCGGCCGATGAGGGCGTCTTTCGTTGCCTTGGTGTAGCGCGTGAACTCTACGCCGATACGATCGGAAAAGAGGTCCGCTTCGAATCCGAACTCGAATTCCCGGGTCCGTTCCGGGCGGAGTTCCGCGTTGCCCGCGCCGCCGATCGTGACGCCGGACACGTCCTCACCCTGCACGCTGACGGCGACCGGACTGAAAAACCTGTCCGCTTGGCGGAAATCCGGCCGCTGGCCCGACTCTCCGTACGCGGCGCGGAGACGGACGCCCCGAATGAAGTCGGTCTGGGGGAAGAAGCTCTCCTCGCCGATTACCCACGAGAGGCTCGCCGACGGATACTTCACGAACGGAAGCGTGACGCCGAAGTTGCTGTTCTTGTCCGCGCGCAGGCCGGCGCTGAGAAAGACCTTGTCGCGCCACTCCAGGCGTTGCTGAAGAATGCCACCGACCGTCACGACGTCGCTGCTCGATTCGTCAACGGCGAACTGGGTGCTGGTCCCGTTCAGCGAACCCGTGCCGGGAAGCAGGGTCTCACCATACGCGTCGGTCCGCGTGAATATCTCGCGATTCCACTGCGCGCCCACGGTCGTCACAGACCGGAGGCTCGAATTCAGCTGGAACGTGCCGATGGCTGAGCCGTTACCGGTGTAAGTCCTGATCTGCGCGCGATTGGATTCGCGTGAGCCGTCAGCCACGAAGATAAGGATCGCGTTCTGGGGAATGGTTTCGTGGTCGTGACGGTCGATCAGATCGTACCCGCCGACACCGATCAGATTGAGCCAGCGAGTTGGTTGCCAGGTGAGGTTGGCCGACCCGATGAAGTGCTCGACATCCTGCCGCGTATCGATGGCAAAGAAGCGCTGGGCCGGATGGTTGGCGTTGAGATAGCCACGCCCGGTGGAGTCGGAGCCGCACGAAACATCCCGCGTGGGACCGAAACAGTCGAAGGCCTTGCCGATAAGCGCGCCCGAGATCGCTCCGAACGAATTGTTGTCGTTCTGCGGAAGGCGAAGGCGGCTCGACGTATACCCGCTGTTGAAGCCTACTGTGACGTTGGACCGGGGCTGCGCGTTGATATTCGCGCGCAGATTCAGCTTCCGAAGGTGATTGACGAGATACACGCCTTCCTCGCGCTCGAAATCGCCGCCGACGTAGTACTGGGCGACATCACCGCCGCCGCTGACGTTGGTGCCGTACGACCCGCGCCAGCCCTGGCGGAAAAGCCCCACGTTGCGAATGGGGTTCGTCGAAACGAGCGAATCCGGCTTGGGCGTGCACACTCTGCGGGCCTGAAAATCGAGGTTGCAGCGATTGAAGCGCGCTCCGTTGCCCAACGTCCCGATCTGCGCGTAATTGTCGGGATACACGCCAAACTCCTCGACGGTGCCATACTCGGCGGAGGCTGACCAGCGGGCCGCGCCTGAGCGGCCACGCTTGGTTGTGACCTGAATCACGCCGTTGGACGCCGCTGTTCCGTACAGCGCCGATGCCGCCGGCCCTTTTATCACCTCGATGCTCTCGATGTCGTCGGGGTTGATGTCGTTGAACCGGGACGGGGCCTGGCCGCCAACTCCGATCGAAGTCGAGTTGGGATTGTTGTTCACCCTTACGCCGTCGACGATCAGCAGCGGATCGTTGGACAGATTGATGCTGTTGGAGCCGCGAATGCGTATCCGCGACGTGCCACCCGTCGTGCCCCCGGCCTGTTGCACCGAGACGCCCGCCGCGCGCGAAGAGAGTACGTCGGAAAAGTTCTGTACGTTCGCCACGACCACATCGGATGCGTCGATCCGCGCAGTCGTCACGCCGCTCTCGCGCCGGCGTTGTGTCTCGCCGGTGGCCGTGACCAGGACTTCGTCCAGCGTGGTCGCGGACGCATCCAACGCGAAGTCGACGGACGCCGTGCCGCTGACGGCGACGTTCACCGTCCGAACCTGCGACTGATAGCCGATGCGGATCACGCGCAGCTGCAGCGCACCGGCGGGCGCATTGGCGATGCGATACGTCCCATCCTGTCCGGTACGGGCGCCGCGCTGGGTGCCCACGATCAATACCTGCGCATCGGAGAGCGGCTGCTGGGTCGCCCGATCCACTACCCTACCGATGACGGTTGCGGCCTGACCGTGAGCGACGACTGGCACGAGAACCAGTCCCGCTATCACTGTCAGCCGCAGCCAGAACGTACGAGAATTCATCATGCGCACCTCTGCGTGAAGGGGAGGTAAAAACGGCCGGCCCGAATCCCTTCTATCTTCGAAAGCCG
>CALMKE010000017.1 GCA_937867645.1 uncultured Gemmatimonadota bacterium
CGGGGTAGACGTACCCTCTCGCTGTGCCGCCGGTGCGCGGGATCCGGAGGACGATCGGATCCGGGCCGCGCATCGTCCCGTTCGAGCGCTCGCTTGCCGGGTGGGGGCCGCGGTCGCCGCATGCCGCGACGACGAGCAGCGCTGCTGCGAGACTCGCGGTTTGGGGTCTCAAGGCGCTATTGGCTGTTGGGTGTTGGCTTAATCGGCATCCACAGCGAAAAGAACAAAGCCAACAGCCAATAGCCAATAGCTAACAGCTGCCTAAAAACTCGGCCCCAGTGAAAACGTCCAGTTGCCCTTTCTGTCCGGCCGCGAGCGGGGAATCGCGTAATCGAAGCGGAGCACCGCGAGCCCGAACAGGTTCGTGCGCAACCCCGCGCCCCAGCTCGTCATCGGCACGCGGTGAATCTCGTAGCTGTAATTGGCCGGCTTCCTGAACGAGACGGTCTGCCCCTTGGTCCAGGCGAGTCCCGCGTCGTAGAACACGACCGCGTCCACCGGCGGGAGCCCGAAGCTCGATCCGATGTCGAACCGGCGGATCAGCGGGAAGCGGAACTCCGCGTTGGCTACCACCACGCGGCTGCCGACGAGCTCGGCTGTGCTGCACGCGCTACTCGCGCGCCCGGCCACGCCGGTCCCGAGAAACTGGTTGCACTCCGCCCCGCGGCCGTAAAAGTTCGCGCGATCGTATCCTCGCACGAAGTCGGGCCGCCCGATGTATTTCGGGAACAGGTTTTCGTCCCGTCCGGTCGCCACCGCGCTCAGCAGCCGGGTCGCGAACATCAGCGTGTTGGGAATGATCGGGATGTAGCTGCGGGCGTCGGCGAGGTAGTCCATGCGCCGCACCGAGCCGACGCTCGACGTCACCTCGAGGCGCATGCGCTTGCCGCTCAGCGGACCGGTGTAGCCGAAGAGCGCATTGTCCGTCACGAACGCCACGTTCGGCGAGAAGTAGTTGAGGCTGGGCGCTTTCTCCACGGTCTCGATGAACGGCGACCCGCTGAAGCCCCCCGGGAATATGTCGTACTGAAAGACGAATATCTCGCGCGAGATGCTGTTGAACTGCGCGCCGAGCTCGAACCGCGTGAACCGGTTCAGCGGATACATTGAGTTGGCGAAGACGTTCTTCTGGACGTACCGCGCGAAGAGCTGCTGCACGGTGTAGCCGCCAGTCTGCGGGTTCTCGTACAGCGTCCCGTTGTCGATCGGCAGAATCAGCGGCTGGCGATACCCGCCCGTCGCGTACTGCAGTCTGCGGCTCATGTTCGTGTACGCCGCGAACGCGCTCGCGTCCTTCAGCCGCCCGTTCACGTTGGCGGAGGCCGCGAGCTGATGGTTGCCGAGCAGGTCGCTGAAGATGATGGTCGTTCCCCCGACAAATCCGCTCGATCCCATGTAGTTCGGCGTGTAGCCGATGCCGGTCTGCGCGATGTAGTCCGCGCGAAACGCCGGCTTGTACTTGTACTCCTTGAAGCGCGTAGTGTCCGGCAGCGCCACTTCGGGCATCGCGATCAGCTCGCTGACGCTCGGCGTGCGCTCGTCGCTCTGGATCTCTGCGACGCTCAGCTGCGAGGAAGCGCGGGAGCCTTCCGGCGCGCGGTACACGGAGCTCTGATCCGGACGGGGCGGAGCTTCGGCAACGACGGGCGCGCGCGTCACCGACGCCGCTGCGTCCTGGGCGCGGGGCGCGGGGCGGAACGGCTCGCCGCGCAACGCGCGCGGATTCGCCACCGTCCACACGCTGTAGTCGCCGTTCTCGTAGTACACCATGGCGAGACGGTCCGCCTGCCGCGCCCAGGAGATCGCGGGGCTGTACTCGGTGATCGCGTTCACGCCCGAGACGACGTTCGTCAGCTGATAGTGCGCGGACGTGCCGATTTCGTACAGGAAAACGTTCGGAATGCCGGTCCGGTCGGAGATGAACGCAACCGACTGGCCGTCCGGCGACCACTGCGGATTCAGATTGTGTCCAGCCTGTCCCGGAAGCAGCGAGATCGTGTTGGACGCGAGGTCCAGCACGCTCAGCTTCCAGCCGCCGAGCCGGAGAACGTCGACGTCCGCCACGCCTCGCTCGGACGCGAAGACCACGCGCGTGCCGTCAGGCGACCACGACGGCTGCAGGTCGCCGTACCTGTCGTTGGTGAGCTGGCGGAAGTTCTTCCCGTCCACGTCCACCATGTACAGGTCGGTGATCCCGCCGCGCGCTCCGCTGAACACCAGCTTGCGGTCGTCCGGCGACCAGGATGGGCTCATCGCGCCGTCGAGTGGCAGATCCAAGCGCTTCAGCGTGCGCTGGTTGCGGACGTCAATTATGTACAGCACGTCCTTGCCCTGACGCTGTCCGGTGAACGCGAGCTTCGTTCCGTCGTTGGAGAAGCTGCTCTGCGAGTAGAGCAGCCGCAGCTCCTCGAAGTTGGGGTTGACCGTGCTCTGCACCAGCTTCTTGATCCGCTTGCCGGTTATTCCGTCGCCCAGCCAGAGATCGATGAAGAAGTCGCCGCGCTTGGGGTCGCCGTTCGCCAGGAACGCGACGTACTTCCCGTCGGGCGAGAGCGCCGGCGCGAGGAAGATCTCGCCGCGAGTGTTCCGCGGCGTGAGCAGCTGGGTCGCGAACGCGTTGGGGCGGTTGAGCGCGGAGACAGTCGGCAGGTACTTGGTCTGCATGGCTTCGCGCCACTCGTCGCTCAGCTGCTCCGTCGAGACTCCGAGCTCGCGCCGGAACGCGCGCTCCACGCCCACCGTCGTGACTGCCTGGAGCAGCTCGCCGATGGCGTCGTCGCCGTAGCGCGCGCCGATGTACTGCCACAGCGCCTCGCCGAAGCGGTACGGGAAGTACTTGTCGGGTCGCTCCGTCATCTGCGCGATCGTCGGCAGCGTGCCGTTCACGACCGCGTCGCGGATCCAGGCCGCCGTCAGCGGATGCTCCGGACCGATGGACAGGTACTCCGCCATTCCTTCCATGAACCAGAGCGGCGGGTCGAACCGCTGCAGCCGCTCGATTCCCTCGCCGGCCTTGCCGCGAGCGAAGATGTCGTACTGAAACTCGTGCACCATCTCGTGCGCGAGCACCTGCTCGAAGCTGCGGTAATCGCCGGTGAACGGCATCAGCAGGCGGTGACGGCCCGCTTCCGTTACACCTCCGACCCCTTCACCCAGGTCGCCGGTGACGTTGTTCTGCCCGAAATCGGAGCGCGACGCGAACAGAATGACCGGCTTCTTCTCGCGGAACTGGTGCGCCAGGATGCGCGACAGGCGCTCGTACGAGCGCTCGGCCATCCGCGCGGCGTCGGTGATGACCGTCTCCTCTTCGGGATAGAAGTGGATCGTAAAGTGCTCGGTCTCCAGCACGCGCCAGCGGAAGTGGCGGTACTGCACCAGGTTCTGCCCGAAGTACTGCTGGGCGGGCAGGGTAGAGGCCGTGGCGGACAGCGCGACAGCCGCGAACGCGAGAACTAGCCGAAGTCTCATTGCAGTGCCCCCTCGGGACTGATCTCGATCGCTTCGGCGTCGCTCCAGAGCCGTTCCAGCTGGTAAAAGGAGCGCAGCGTCGGGTGAAAGAGATGGACCACGAAATCCACGTAATCGAGCAATACCCAGCGACCCTGTTCCAACCCTTCGACGTGATGAACCTGGATCCCTTCTTTTTTCAATTCCGCGATGACGTGCTCGCCGACGGAGCGGACGTGTGTATCCGACGTCCCACTGGCGATGACGAAGCAGTCCGTCATGTCGGTCACTTTTCTCAGGTCCAGCACCACCACGTCGTTCGCTTTCATGTCGAGGCAGAGCGCTGCGGCACGTTGCGCTGCTGCTACGGCGTTAGGGTCGGTTGACGCCATTCAATTGGTGCGAGAGTTCGCCGCGGGACGGTTCCCGCCAGCTAAGGTATTGCCCTGCGGCCCGGAATGTTCCCGGCCCCCGGGCGCATTCTGCATTTGCCAAGCCAGTTCCGGCTCGGCTTACTGCTTGATTACCCAGACCTTTATCTCGGCGCGGACGTCGGCGTGCACGCGAATCGGAACCCGGTAAACGCCGAGCGCCTTGATTGGCTCGTGCAGGTCGATCTGCCGCTTTTCGATCTTGAAACCCTGGGCTTCGAGCTGGTGGGCGATGTCCGCGGTCGTGACCGAGCCGAACAGCTTGCCTTCCTCGCCGACGCGGGCCGAGAAGGTGAGCGACACGGGCTCCAGCTGTTTGGCGATCTCTTCCGCCGCCTGGCGCCGCGAGTTCTCGGCGGCCTCGAGGCGCTCGCGCTCCTGCTCCATGCGCTTCTTGTTACCCGCCGTCGCTTCGTACGCAAAGCCTCGCGGAAGGAGGTAATTCCGCGCGAATCCGGCGGAGACGTTCACGATGTCGCCCGGGTGGCCGAGATTGTCGACTGCTTGTCTGAGAATGACTTCCATAATCGAGCTCTGTTGAGTGTAGGTATCAGGTATCAGGTATCAGGCAAGGCAGTTTACTGATGCCCGATACCTGATACCTCGGTTCATGCTGCCTTGGCTCTACTCCGCCAATCCAGCCAGGTATCGCTCAAGCCGAGCGCGCCGAGCGCGGGGGGAAAGAGCGAGAAAAGCACTGCCAGTACGACGAAAAGCCCGCCCTTGGTGACCCAGGCCAGCACGCCCAGGCCGCGGACGAAGTACAGCATTGCGAAAAATACGACGAGGTTCAGCCCTACGGCCTGCGCTTCGGCGAACGCCGGCAGGAGCAGGATGGTCAGGCCCACGGCCAGCCCCCAAACCAGCTGGTCGTTGAAGCGGAATTCGCGGAGCGGAGCCAGCGGCGGCCCGATCCGGACCCGGCTCAGCCGCTGGAACATGGCCCATCCGAGGGCGAGCGCAGCCAGCGTCTGCAACGCCAGCAGGGCGGGCGCCAGAACGCTGGAGATCTGCGGGGCCAGCCGCAGCCGTTCCTTGGTCTCCTCCAGGCTGCGCGCGAGCGCCGGGGCGTTGGCGGCCGCCCCGACGAGCTCGTCTGCCCCGGTGTCGAACTGTTCGAGCGTAGCCTGGTTGCGCGTCACGAACTCACCCGAGACGATGAGCTGCAGCCGCTCGAATGACCCCTGCCGCGCGCCGAGCACGACGAGCGCCAGCCCGAAGCTGGCCAGAACCGTGACGAGGGCGCGGCCGAAGAACGGCCGGTCCCCGCCGAGCACCGACGCGAGGCCGAAGACCCCGGCCACGAGCAGAATCCATCCGCGCTCCAGCCAGAAGTATGCGTCGCCGGACGGCGCCGACCTGAACATGAGCAGCAGGGCCGCGGCCAGCCAGACGATCGCCGTCAGCGCCGACCCGCCACGGATCCACCCGATCACCGCGCAGGCCGCGAGTATCGTCGTCAGCAGCAGGTGCCAGGCTTTTACCGGCGGGTAAAAGCCCAGCACCGGCATGGCGCTGACGACGATGAACGCGAACAGCGCGAAGATCAGTCCGCGCCAGCGCAGCTTCGGGACTTCCGGTGCGGGCGCGGCGGTCATGTCAGGCGGTGTGACCCCTCGTGTACGGAATGAGCGCGAGGAAGCGCGCGCGCTTGACGGCCGTCGCGAGCTGGCGCTGGTGACGGGCGCACGTTCCGCTCAGCCGGCTCGGCAGGATCTTGCCGTGGTCGGTGATGAAGCGGCCGAGCGTGCGGTCGTCCTTGTAGTCGATGAAGCGGACGCGCGTCTCGCAGAAGGGGCAGGCTTTCTGTGGTCGTCTCATTGATCAATCCTCGTCGTCGTCGTCATCGTCGCGGCGGAGCGCGGCGGCGGCCAGCTCTTCCTGCGTCAGCGCGGGCGCGCCGACTTCGTGCTCGTGCAGGCTGATCAGGTGCCGGACGAGTCCGTCGTCGAGCTTGAGCGCGCGCTCGTACTCGGGCAGCATGGTGGGATCGGCTTCGAAGCGGGCGATCGCGTAGTAGCCGTTCTCCTTCTGGCCGATGTTGTACGCGAGCTGGCGGCGGCCCCAGTGGTCGACGTTGATGTCGCCTTCGATTTTGAGCAGTGAATGGAAGCGCTCGAGCTTCTCATTGATGGCGGCGTCTTCGAGAGTGGAATCGAAGATGTACACCGCCTCGTATGCGCGGGGCATGTCGGCAAACCTCCCTTCGGTCGTGGATCCGTCCCCCGCTGCTTGCCGGAGCGGGGGAAGGGTGAGTTTTCGGCCTATGTCGGCCGTTGCGAATGTGAAATTTATCGGGCCGTGCGGCGGAAAGCCACCTTCCCGGCGCTCTACGGGCTGTCAGTCAGGCGGCACTCATACGGCCGGGTCCGGGCTTGGCACTCGGACAGTCAGAAAATCAACCCGAGGGTGACTTCGGCCGCGCCTTCATCCCACGCATTCGACCCCGATGTGAAATCCCAACGGCGCAATCTGAGTTCCGTCTTGAGTCGTCGCGTTGCGGACAAGAGCGTGCGAATACCAACCGCTGCCGATACCGCACCCGTCACTCGCTGTCGTCCTTCGGCGTTTGAAAAGATGCTTGCGCCTCCCGCTCCAACACCGACATATGGCCGGAACCTGGATAAGGCCGCCTGTGCCTGAATCTGCGCCTCATAAAATGCCAGGTGCGTCTTTGTTTTCGCGAACTGTTCGGAAATTCCTGCGTACCCGACCGACACTTCGACGACCGCACGTTGCTTCAAGAGCTCCCGCTCGACTCCTATGCGGAACACAGGAGCCGTGGAAGTGCCGCGCATGTCGAACGCGCCAAAACCAATAGCAGCAGTAATTGCGCGATCGGCATCCTGCGCCGGCAGGGTACGGAGTGGAGTCACTGTCCCCACGGATATTACTATGGCGAACACGCCACTCATGAAACAGAATGTATTCACCAAGTGCACGTCTGACTGCCGTTCGAGGTCACGCGTACGAGCACGTCCGAACTGGCTACTTGACTTCCGTCTTCCAGGACAACCTGCAGGATGTGATTGCCGTCAGTCGGAGTCCACAGAACTTGAGGACCATAACCCAGCACCGCGTCGTTAACCCGCCATTCATAAGTTTCAGACCCGGAGGCGCCGGTCGCGACAGCGTGATATGAGCATTCCCCGCCGGGAGTGACATCAGTTGGACCGTTTATCGAAACGCTAACCACGGCTATGGCCGCACGAATTAGGCTGGATGCATTTATACCATTTATGGTCGCCGTGATCGTGGCATCTCCTATACTGTGCGCTGAAACCATGCCTGTAGAGGTAACGCTGAGGATCGAGGTGTTGCTTGACTGCCAAGTCGCGGCTCCGGACACGGGTTGTCCATACGAGTCGAAACCGAATGCATGGAATGGCATTGAGTATCCGACATCTACAGTAGCTCCAGCGGGAGAGATTTGAACCGAGGCGACCGCGCCCACGGGTTGAGCCTCAGAGTTCGCGTTGAGATACCCTTTGAGCGTGGCTCGACCAACGAATTTATCTTTGTTGTAAATAATGTGAGTGTTGTCCGGATAGTCGTTTGCGTAAGGCGTAATGGACTTCTTCACGAGCATGCCGACGTAATCGTCGTCACCGACGAATATGTTCGGCATGTTTTCGATTAGACTGAAGATTGGAATGAGATACGCAGCGACGATGGCGACTTGCGATTGAAAATTAGTTGGATCGCCCAGTGCTGCTATACCTACAACTAGCCCGACAGCACCGAGCGCATCTCTCGTGAACTTGGCCGCCCACGCTAAACGGCTCTTGTCGTCCTCAATCTTGCAAGGTCGATAATCGTCCTCCCACAGTTGGAACATCACGTAACCGGAATCGACAGCGATCCGCGCGTCGACTTGAGATCTGTTGAGTAGTTTGACTTTGCCGGACCAGAACTTCCCGTTCTGATTGTAAGCGTAGGCATCAGACTGTATCCCAGGCTGGTACTCAGAAAGCGGATGTTCGCCGGCGCATTGAAGATCCGAATATGCCGTATCGCTACTTAGTTTCTTTCCCAACACGTGCACTTCATACTCCGGGTCGCCCCAAGCCCAGCACTCGCCCCCGCAGCCCGGGAGTATGCGGAAAAACGTAGCAAAAACGCCTTCGTCGGGCCCTCCCGCGCTTTGCAGCTGATCGAATGTCGGCTGAGTGCTAACTCTATCGGAGGGCCCGGTACATCGCGTTGCCAATTCTTCAAGGGAAGCGTCCGGTATTTCGGCGCAACGAGTCGCGCCTTCTCCGCCTAAGTTGTCGGCGATTTGCAGCGCGAAGTCGGTTTCTACGGGTGCGAGCACCAGGACCGGCGTCGTCGGCGGCATGTCATTGCGAAGCACAACGCGTGCGCCGTCGGTGGTAAATGCGACGGGTCTGCTCAAATCGTCTAGCGCCACGGCAACGAACACTCGGTCGCTTCCCCGCCAAGCGTGTCGATGGTCCAGTACCGGCATGTACAGTTCTATGTCCCTGGTCTGCCTAATCAAGCGCGCTAGTGAATCGGGCGACACGCCCCCGCGAGCTTGCATGGCCGCTCGCGTTTTCGCACCTCTGGCATACATGAACGAAGCGAAGTGCAGCTTCCTTTCTTTAACGCCAGAGGACGCGAGGGCGTGCTTGATTTCTAGGCGAACGACCGGGTCTGCCATCGCAAGAGCCAAAGCGCGAGCCAGCGTTTCTCCTGCCGCTCGCTCGCCCCGCGAGACTAAGCCGGGCGTGCGTGGACCTACGGCATACCCTGCTACAGTAGTACTAAACGTCGCAGCCGGCGCCGTAGGGTTAAGCCGATCACCGCAAGCAAGAATGCCTGATGTCATCGTTGCTGCGCCGGCTGCAATCAGGAGCCAAGCAGTGGAGTTCACCCGGTTTCGTGGACACGTAGTTAAGCTGCGTTCCTGAATTTCCTCTCTTCGTATTCGGCGGGA
>CALMKE010000018.1 GCA_937867645.1 uncultured Gemmatimonadota bacterium
TCGATCCAGACGCGACACATGCCCGCGGGCGGACGCTGTCCGGGCGGCACGCTGCTGGCGCGAACCATCACCTGCGCGCTCGCTTCCGTCGCGAACACCGCGCCGGCGGCGATCAGTGTAAGTGCGATCTTTTTCATCGGTCCCTCCGGTTTAGCTGGGTGCTATTCCTCGAAGGAGCCGATCCCGAACGGATTGCCGCTCCTGCCCTTTTTCCTCGAAGGGAGCGGATCGCCAAAGATCACGCGGCCGTTCGCCGGCTTGTTGCGCAGCGCCGAGATGCAATCGGTCGGCGCGGGCTGACGCCCGGCGGGTACGTCCTCGAGCCAGATGCGGCACATTCCCGCTGGGGGGATGTACCGGCTCGGGATCCGTGGCTGCTCATCTCTTTCACGCCGCGGCACCGAAGGCTTGCCCTGTGCTGCGGCTTGCCCCGGCGTCACGGCGGCGATCGACGCGATCAGAGTTATGAGATAGAGCTTGTTCATGGACGACTCCAACGATACGCCGGCCTCATGCCGGCATGCCAGAGTAAAGCAGGAGTGGGACCGAAATGGGGGTTATTGGTAAATGGTTGCGGGCCAAGGGTTTACACTACAGGAAAGGCAAAGCGGAGCAGCGGGATTGTCATCCTCAGGGGACAGTTAGTCCCCGAACGAGACTCCAGTGGCCCGGGCCGTCTGAACGATGTCGTGCGTGGGATCCACCCGCTTTCGCTCGCGCAGCACCTCGTCCAGCGGGAGCGTCACGATGTGCGGCGATTGCAGCGCTAGCATCGTGCCCCACTGCTCGTCTGCCACCGCCTTGATCGCGGCGCCGCCGAAGCGCGTCGCCAGGAGCCGGTCGTAGCCCGTCGGCTGCCCGCCGCGCTGCAGATGGCCGAGCGTGAGCGAGCGGCTCTCCTTGCCCGTCTTTCGCTGGATGAGCTGCGCGAGCTCTTCGCACACTCCGCCCAGCCGTTTCGCTTCGCCCGGAAGGGACGCGCCGCGAACCGACTCGCGTCCGCCTTTGGGATACGCGCCCTCGGCGATCACCACGATCGAGAATTTCTTTCCGACCTCGTCGCGGGCCATGATCTTCTCGCACACGCGATCCACGTCGTACGGAATCTCCGGGATCAGGATCACGTCGGCGGTGCCCGCGAGCCCGGCGTGCAGCGCGATGAAGCCGGCGTTGCGGCCCATGACCTCCATCACCATCACGCGGTCGTGCGACTCCGCCGTGGTGTGCAGCTTGTCGATCGCTTCGAGCGCGGTGTTCACCGCGGTGTCGAAGCCGAAGGTCGTGATCGTTCCGCTGATGTCGTTGTCGATCGTTTTCGGCACGCACACGATCCTGAGGCCCTTGTCGCACAGCTTCTTCGCAATGCCGAGCGATCCGTCGCCGCCTATGGAGATGATCGCGTCGATGCCCAGCGCCCGGGCATTGGCGATGAGCTCGTCGGAGCGATCCACTTCTTCGATCGTCCCGTCTTCGCGCTTGCGCGGGTAGGCGAACGGGTTGCCGCGATTCGTCGTGCGGAGAATCGTGCCGCCCAGGTGCGCGATGCCGCGGACTGAATGCTCGGTGAGCGGAATGACTTCGTCTTCGCCGAGCAGGCCGGCGAAGCCGCGCTTGATGCCGCACACTTCCCAGCCGCGGCCGGTCGCTGACAGCACGGCCGCGCGAATCACGGCGTTGAGCCCCGGCGCGTCGCCGCCGCCGGTGGATAGCGCGATCTTCATGAGGACAAAGCTATTGGCTGTTGGCTATTGGCTATTGGCTGGTAGCTAGCGACCCCCACCCCTTCTTCGGTTCCGCCTCACGCCAACAGCTAATAGCCAAGAGCCAATAGCTGTTTGAGGATCTCTCCCTTCTCCGCGTGCCGCTTCAACGCCGCTTTCGAGAAAATCAGCTTCCCGTCAACAGTGACTTCGAAGCGTCCGCCGCCGGATGGGATCAGCTCCACGTCGGCGTCGGGATACTTCTTCCGGAGCTCGGCGGCCAGACCGGCCGCCCGGGGCTCGTAGCTTCAAACGGTGCAGTATTCGATCGTGATGCGCATGCTCGACCCGTGCGTGGTTGTGCGGAAGATAATGATGTCGACGGGGGGAGTTCGATGCGGGGCAGACGAAGGAACGCGCGTAACCTCGGGGCAAAGACACTGCGAACTGAATAGCTGACCGCTGCCCGCCGTTTGGCTGCCAGCTAATCGGCTAAAAGCAAAGCTGACCTATCGAAGCAAGCGCAATCGCAACGGCGCGGGTGCTTGTGTATCACGTGAAAGGTCAGCGATGTAGTCAGCCGATCAGCGGGCAGCCAAACGGCTGGCAGCAGTCAGCTATTCAGTTCGCTGTTGTAGTCAACCCCGCCGGAGCGCCCATGCGCAGAGCCGCAACGATCCTCGAGCTGGTAATAGCGCTCGCGCTCATCGCCATCCTCTCGGCCATTGCTTATCCCCGCATCTCCGGTCTGCTCGACGCCGTCCACGTCCGCGGCACCGCGACCGAGATCCACTCGCTGTTCAGCTCCGCCCGGCATCACGCCATAACCCGCTCCGAGAGAATCACCGTTGAGATCGACACCGCCCGCTCCTCGATCGCGCTCGTCGCGGGCGACGACACCATCCGCGCGCGCTCGTTCCTCGATACGCACGGCGTCACCCTCGCCGCCAACCGGCAATCTTTTACCTTCTCGCCCATCGGCATCGGCTACGGCGCGGGGAACATGACCCTCGTGATCCGGCGCCACGCGCGCGCCGACAGCGTGTTCGTCTCGCGGTTGGGCAGAGTGCGGCTAGACTAGCAGCGACAGGAATCTCCCCGTCGCTTCGAGCACCAAGTCCGGCGTTTCCTCGCAGATGACGTGGCCGGCGCCAGGGATCTCGCGCACGACCGCGCCCTCGATCCCGGCCGCGTCCTTCGCGGTGACCAGCGGGTCGAGCAGCCGGTCACGCGTGCCGTACAGCACCAGGGAGGGATGCGAGATCGTGTCGAGCCGGAAAGGCCGGCGCGCGCCGAAATCGTACTGGTGCAGCAGATCGCGGATTGCCAGCGTGAACTCCGGAAACTGGGTCGGCGCCCAGTACTCGTCCACGTCGCGGGCGAGCGGCTTCCCGACGTCGCCGTATCCGATGCGAAGCGTGACGTCCGCGATCCAGCGCCACGCGACGTATGGAAAGAGCCACCGCAGAAATCCCGGCGAGAGCAGACGGTACAACGTCAGCGCCGGAACGCCCCTGTAGCCGACCGGCGAATACAACAACAGCGCGCGGATCGCGTCGCGACGCTCGGCGGCGACGCGCATCGCGAGGACGGCCCCGAGCGAATGCCCGCCGATGACCGGGTTGTCGAGCGCGAGCGCGTCGAAGATATCGATAGCGTCCGCCGCGATCGCCTCGGCCGTGTATTCACTCCGCCCCAGCGGCTTGTCCGACAGTCCGTGTCCCTTGGGATCCACGGCTATCGCGCGATAGCCCATCTCCGCGAGCGCGGGCAGAACGAACCTGAACGTGTACACGGAGCAGGCCCAGCCGGGATACAGCAGAATGGCGCGCGAACCTTCGTCGCCGCACTCGACCGCTCTGACCGACACGCCCGATGGCAGCCGCAGCATCCGCACGCGGAAGCGCGGATCTTCCGCGGGGAACATCGACACCGGGGGGATCCTGCCCCCCAACCGCCGCCTGCTAGACGACCTTGATCTCTCGGCCGGCGAGCCGCGCGATGAGGCCGACGCGGAAGGTGACGTCAGCCCATCTGCCCTCGGCGCTCATCGATTCCTCCAGCGGGAACGTCGCCCAGGCGTACGGGCTCTTCGTCTTCGGCGTCTCGGCTCCCTTGTGCGGATGCCACACGCCTTCGCGGTTGGTGTCCTCGAGGAATCTGTCGAACATCTTGAGCCAGCCTTCGTTGCGCCTGAGGAACCCGAGTCGCGCCATCAGCTCCAGCCACATCAGCGCGAACGGAATGTCGGCCTCGACCGCGTTGCGGTGCGGCAGCTTGTCGCCGAGCACGAGGTGCGGCTGCGCCATCTGGTGGCGGCCCACGAGCTGCACCGGCTCCTGCCGCGGCAGCGGCTGCGACAGGTGCTCGTACAGCCGCTCCAGCGCGGAGTGGTGCTCGTACCGCAGCAGCGGCATGTGCGCGAGAATGCGGAGGACGAAGATGGACGGCGGAGCGGCTTCGGCCGCGAGCACGTGCGTGTTACCGACGCGCGTCCACGGCTTCTCGCCGAGCGGCGACGCGAGGAACGCTTCCATGCGCTCGACGATCCTGCGGACAGCTCCGCGCAGCCGCGGATCGTTCTCGAAACCCGCGCGCGCCAGCGTTGCCGCGGCGGCTTCGCGCAGGATTCCGCGCCCGCGCCGGATCTGGTCTTCCGTCTGAGTCCTGGTCGCGAGCTCGTATAGAAACGAAGGATCGTCGTCTTCCGCGAGCAGGCGGAACAGGATCCGGCGCGACAGCGCGATGGGGGGCGAGTCGGGCGACCAGCCGCACTCCAGCAGCCGCTGCAACGCGGGTATCGTCCCGACTCCCTCGAATTCGCCGCCGCGGCTCGACGGGATCGCCATCATCCGGTCGTTCCAGACGCCATCGATCCCCTGCGTAACCGCGAGGCGGATCGCCGACCGGGACGTGTACGGCATCCAGTCGAGTTGTCCCTCCGGCACGGGCAGGCGCGCGACCTCCAGCATCGACCTGTATTGCAGGGACGGCGACCCGTGCTCCATCATCCACGACAGCGGAAAGGTCACCGCCTCCGGCTGGTCGGCCGGAGTAGTAGCTTGCGATGATTGAGCGGGGCCTTCCGGCGCAGCCGAAAGTCCTGTAGGGCTTGGACTTAGGGGAATTGCGCGTGCGTCGGCGGGAGGATTAACGGTCAAATTGTCCGTTTGAACGGGGCAGGCCAGGATCGGAATTTCCGCCCGTCCAGCAGTTCGGTCGGGTCGGCGCGTAACAATAGCACGTTTCCTCGCGGGCGCCAGACACGGTACGAGGCCAAATGCGCGGTGAATTCATCGACGTTGGAGGCGTTCGGCTGTACTACTACGCAGCCGGCACGCGCGGCGGCGGCGATCCGATCGTGCTGTTGCACGGATTCGGGACGTCGAGCGTGCTCTGGCGCGGGCTCATCCCGCTTCTCCCGCCGGGCCGCCGCATCGTCGCCGCCGATCTCCTGGGCTGGGGCCGCAGCGACCGGCCGTACAACTCGGCGCTCACCGTCGGCGCGCACGCCGACCGCCTGCGCGGACTGCTCGCCGAGCTGCGGATCGATCGCGCGTGCTTCATCGGGCACGATCTCGGCGCGGCGGTGGCGCACCGGTTCTCCCGCACCTGGCCGGCGCTCGTGTCGCGCTTGTGCATGCTGGATCCGCCTGTCGGCCGGCACTGGGCGAGCTCGGCCTCCGTGTCACCCGGAGCCGCGGCGATGTTCGGCGGACCGCTGTCCGCCTTCGCGCGTGGCAGGATTCGCGCGCGCATGATCTCGGGCTACGTGAATCGCGAAGCCGGCGCGCGGTCGTGCGCCCGCTACCTCAAGCCGTTCGCGGATGGTCCGGGCGGAGTCGTGCTGGCGCGGCACGCGCGAGCGCTCCGCATCGACGACTTTCTGGAAGGCGGCGCGGCCGATTCCGCGGCCGCGAAGTCCGACGCGATTCCCACCTCGATAATCTGTGGATCGCTGGACACTCTCTCGCCGCCGCGCTTCGCGCGACGATTCGCGCGTTCGCAGTGGGGTGTGACGTTCGAGGAGATCGACGGAATCGGCCACTTCTCGCCGGAAGAGGCGCCGACCCAGCTCAGCGAGGTGCTGCGGCCGCTACTGGCGCGGTGACGCGCGTAGCGAATCGGCGCGCCGCGTAGAGTCCACCCGCCGGACCGAATCCGCCCGCCGCGCCGCGGCCGCGCGCCGGACTGAATCCGCGCGGAGATCGCGTAGCCCTTCCTCGAGCGCCGACTTCGGCCGCAGCGCGGCGACCGTGTAGCGCGACCCCGGATTCCACAGGACCCAGTCGAAGTAGCCGTTGTCGTAGCCGGCCTGCATCTGCGCGCGCACTTCCGCCACGCCGTACCGCGGCGGACCGAGCGTGAAGTCCTGGTACCACGGAATGATCCGCCCCGCGCCTTTCACTGGAGCGGTGCGCCGGCGCACGTCCTTCATGGCGTTGTCGATCGTCGCGTACGGCCGCGCGTTGGGATTGGGGATCTTGTACGTGCCGGGGGCGAAGTGCGACGGATAGTTCATCGGCAGAACCGCGTCGGCCATGTCCACGAACATCTCCCACTTCTGGCCGATCCCCATGTCGGTGCTGTCGGTCGCCGTGAGCCCGAACACGTCGATCGTCATCGGTATTCCATTGGCGCGCAGCTGCTGCCGCGTGAAGCCGAGCTGGTCGCGAATGACCTGCGCGCGCGAGCGTCCCTGCGCGAGGGGAAACACTGACTCGCGGATGAGCCGCTTCTCGTCGGGAAACCGCACGTAGTCGAACTGCACTTCGCTGAAGCCGAGGTCCCAGGCCTCCTTGCCGAGATCGGCCGCGTACTGCCAAACCGCGCGCTGGTGCGCGTCGAGCCACGGCTTGCCGTTCTTGTCGAGCCATGGCTGCATGTCGCTTCTGCGCTTGATCGCGAGATCCCGCCGCTTGTCGGCGAGCAGCGGATCTTTCGCCACGACGATGCGGGCGATCGCGTAGATGTCGTGCGCGCGCAGCGTGTCCAGCATCGCGCGCACGCGCGCCGCGCTCATCGGCGAGTTGGTGTCGGCGCCGATCTGCCGCGCCAGCGGGACCTTCGAGCGGTACAGCACGAAGCCGCGGTCGTCCTTGACGTCTATGACGAGCGCGTTGACCTCGGTCGTCTTCGCCAGCTCGATCATCTGGTTCATCTTCGCGCCGAGCGCGGCCCAGCGATTCACGTACAGCCCGCGCACGATCGGCGGCATGGGCATGTGCGTGATGCGAGGAGTCGTGTCCTCGACTACGAGATCGGCGCCCTCGGGAACCGGCGGACCGGCGACGCGCGGGTCGGCCGCGGCGGCGCGCTGGTCACAGGCGGAGGCGGCGAGGACGGCGGCGAGGGGAAGGGCGAGGAGGGGAATGCGGAACATCATTGAATCTACCCGGGAAAGGCGCTCAGGCTCCAGGAGCGGCGCAGGGGGAATCCAAGAAATGAGAAGCCAGAAGACAGATAGGAGAAGCCAGATGGAAGTCTGGCCATCTCAATTCTGGCTTCTGGCGTCTCACTTCTTGGATTCCCCTGCAACTCGCTCGGAGCCGCCGCTCTTACCGGATGGACTTGACCTCATCCGCGGCTTCCAACGCTCGCCGGATGTCAGACGACAACGCCCGCGCCTGCTGCGTCGCGCCGACGACATCCTCGCTCGCAGACGCGACCCCCGACGACCGCAGCTTGAGCACGTCCAGCCGCAGATTCTCCAGCAGCAGCGTCGCGCGGTCGAACCGCTCCCGCAGATCCGCCTGCCGTTGCTGCAGCTCCTGGATCGAAGTGCGCTGCCGCTCGAGCAGCTCGCGCTTTCTCTCCCATTCGTTAGTGCGCTCGGTCTCGCGCTCGAGGGCCGCGATCCGCAGGCTCACCTCGTCCGTGGACGTGGATCCCACGTTCTCTTCGAGCCGGCGGAGCGCGTCGCCCAGCACCAGCACCTGCTCCAGCAGCGCGTCGATCGTCGGCTGCACGTTGGGGACGAGCTCGCGGTCCACCGGCGACAGTTGCCGCATGGTCTCCACTATTCCGCGATGGTGATCGCGCGCCCGCGCCATCGCGCGCTCGGTCGGGCCGGCGTTCGGCGAAACCGAGACGGCCTCGAGCGCGCGCTGCCGGCCTTCACCGCGCGCCGAGCGATACGAACGATCGGGCAGCGCCGGCGGCGAATCGTTCCTGATAACCGGGGACTCGTACGGCAGCGGGCCGCGCGAGAACAGCTCGCGCAGGCTGACTCCGTCGGCCCACAGCGCGGCGCCCTGCCGGATGATGCCGATGAGGAACACGAGCGCGACGATCAGGACCCACGGCACGTTCGGCGTGAACACGACGTTCACGCCGATGAGAAACGCGAGCGTGCCCGCGGCCTGCCAGAAGGAGCGCTTGAAATTCCGGATCCGCCGCTCCAGCGGCAGCTCTTCCACCAGCTCCTTGTCCGACATCTCAGCGCGTGGCGCTTACGCGCCCGGTCTCGTCCGCGGCGTACGCGAGCACGTCCACGTCGCGCGCGAGCCGCATCGCCTGCTCGGCGAGCAGCGTGACGTTGTAGTGGGTCTGGCCGCCGGTGCGGAGCCGGAGGACGTCGAGCCGCATGTTCTCGAGCGCGATCCCGCAGCTCTCGATCTTAGCGGTCGCCTCGTCGCGCCGCTTCCGCACGTCCATGAGCGCGCGCCGGCGGCGCTTGAGACCCGCGAGCCGGCGCACGCGCTGCTCGCTCGCCGGCTCGAGCGGGTTCGCCTGGGATTCCAGCAGCTCAATCTCGCGCTCCACGTCCGCGGCCGACGCGTCCACGCCCGCGGTGTCCACCGCCGCGAGGCTGTTGGAGAGCGCCTTGATCTTGTCGAATAGCTGATCCGCCGAGGGCACGACATCCGGTATGAGCTGGCTGTCTTCCTCCGGAAGCGAGCGCACCAGCCGCCTGATCTCGTCGCGGTCCGACCGGGCGCGCGCGACGATGGACGGCTCCGGCCCGCGTGGCGTGTCGGAGATGTTGCGGTTCCCCTCCCTCCCCTCGCGCGCCTTCCGCTCGCGCCGCGATTCGCGCGGTGCGCTCGCGGTCTCCGTGCTCGCGCGCGGGAAGCTGCGCTGCGGCGTCGCGCGCCGCGCGCGCATCTTGGCCCGCACTTCCTCGCGCTTGCGCGGATCGAAGATCGCGCGCGCATCGTCCAGCGTCTCGCCGGCGACGTCCACGAACAGCCGGTCCCGCGGCTGGCGGAATACGTCGCGCCAGTCGTAGCCCGCCGACCAGAGCTTGGAGTACTGAATCGCCATCGCAATGGACCAGAAGACCGTCACGACGAACAGATCCAAGCCGCTCACGATGGACGCGAACACGATCACCGCGTTCACGGCGATGTACGGTGCCAGCTTCCGGCGGAACCGGCGGACCGGGCCGGCCTCCCACCGCTCCATCTCCTCGCTCGTCTCCGGGAACGAAGAAGCCACCGGCTGCGCGCGATACCGCTCGGTGTGCGCCAACGACGGCACCGTGGGCGACCAGCTCGTGTGCTGCGGCTCCGGCACGTTCCCGCTCTCGAGCGCGACGGCGAGCGCGCCCGCGCTCGGAAAGCGCGCGTCCGGACTCTTCTCCAGCATCAGCATGACTGCCCGCGCCAGATCCGGCGGCACGCCGCGGCACCGGTCCGAGATCGGGCGCGGCATCTCCGACAGGTGCTTGACGAGCATCGCCGGAGTGTTCGGCGCGTCGAACGGCAGCTCGCCGCTCAGCATCTGGTACGCGACGACTCCGAGCGAGTAGATGTCGGTCCGGCCGTCTATGTTGCTGTCGCCCGCGGCCTGCTCGGGCGACATGTACGCGGGCGTGCCGAGCGCCATGCCGGTCGCGGTGAGCTTGGATCCCGATCCCTCGATCACCGCGCGCGCGATGCCGAAGTCGGTGACCATCGCGCGCCCCGTGTCGGAGTCGAGCAGGATGTTGTCCGGCTTGATGTCGCGGTGCACGACTTTGCGGTTATGCGCGTACTGGAGCGCGTCGGCGACCTCGCGCAGGATCCTGCGCACTTCGTTCGGATCCAGCGGACCCCGGTCGTGAATCAGCTTGGCGAGGTTGTCCCCGCCGATGTACGCCATGATGAAGTAGACGAGGTTTCCTTCCTCGCCTACGGTGTAGATCGGGACGATGTTCGGATGGCTGAGCTGCGCGGACGTCTCGGCCTCGCGCAGGAAGCGCGTGCGGATGTCGGAGCGAAACGCCAGTTCCGGGGGAAGCAGCTTCACCGCGACGGCGCGCTTCAATCGTTTATCGCGCGCGCGATACACGATCCCCATCCCCCCGCGGCCGATCTCCTCCGCTAGCTCGTAGTTTGCAGAGAGGGCCCGGTCGACCTGCGCTCGGAGCTCGAAATCGGACGTAGTTAGACCGCGATCAGCCACTATTTCTTGCCGGGAACGTTAAGGTGGGACTAACTGGCCTAACGTAGCACCTCGGACACAGGCTGAACAGGACGGAGCCTTTACGGCAGCGGACGCGCCATTCCGGCTCCTGTTTGCTTGCCGCCACCGCCTGATTGGCGTATGTCATCTAGTGCGAATCATGCAAAGGGAAGTACGGATGAAACCCGTTTTTGGTTCATGTTCGCTCCAACGCGTGGCTAGCGGGCTTACTAGTCACCCGTCACTAGTCACTAGTCACTGGTCCCATGACTGAACGTCAGACAATGCCCGTCCTGCCGCTGCGCGGGACGGTGATCTTTCCCGGACTCACGGCCCCGATCGCGGCGGGCCGCCCCGGAACTCTGCGCGCCATCGAGTCCGCCCTGAAAAAGGACCGGCTCGTTTTCGCCGTGGCCCAGCGCGACAACAGCGACGAGCCGACCGCGGACATCCTCTATTCGATGGGTGTCATCGCCAAGATCGGGCAGATTCAGCGCGGGCTCGGCGGCGTCCAGCTGCTGCTCCAGGGTGAGCAGCGCGCCACCGCGCTCCAGTACACCACGACCGAGGGATTCCTCGCGGCGGTGGTGATGCCCGCGGAAGAGATGGTGCCGCTCGACGAGAACGATCCCGCCTTCGTCGCTCTCGAGAAAGAGACCCGCGAGCGCGCGGCCGACCTCGGCGAGCGCCGCGGACTGCCCGAGGAAGTCGTGCACCAGGTGCTCGAATCCGTAACGGACCCGGGCCGCTTCGCCGACCTCGTGGCGGGCTACATCGACCTGCCGGTCCCCGAGAAGCAGGGACTGCTCGAAACGCTGAGCGTCGAAGAGCGGCTGCGCCGGGTGCTGGTGCACATCCAGCGGCACGTCGGCCTGCTCGAGGCGCAGGAAGAGATCAAGTCGCAGGTGCAGGAAGAGCTGGGCGAGCGGCAGCGCGAGATGTACCTGCGCGAGCAGCTCAAGGCGATTCAGAAAGAGCTCGGCGACGACGACCAGGCGAAGGAGATCGTCGAGCTGCGCGAGAAGCTGACCAAGCTCGAGCTTCCCAAGGAAGCGCGCGCCGAGGTCGAGCGCGAGCTGGGCCGCCTGGAGCGCGCGGGCCGCGAGTCAATGGAAGCGCAGGTGATCCGCACGTACCTCGAGTGGATCGCGGAGCTGCCATGGAACGAGCGCTCCGACGACCAGCTGGACCTGAAGAACGCGGCGGAGGTGCTCGAGGAGGACCACTACGGCCTGAAGGATGTGAAAGACCGCGTCCTCGAATTTCTCGCGGTCAGACAGCTTCGCGCCCAGCAGATGGCGCACGAAGTGGAGGAAGCCGGCGAGCTTCCCGCCTCCAAGCTCACGCCGGAAAGGGACGAGGCGACGCCGGCGCTCAAGATAGGCGAGCTCGAGGACCGGACCATCACCGACACCAAGGAAGCCAAGTCGCGCGCCATGGCGAAGGGACCGATCCTGCTGTTCGTCGGACCGCCCGGTGTCGGCAAGACTTCCATCGCGAAATCCGTCGCGCGCGCGCTCGGCCGCGAGTACGTGCGCGTCGCGCTCGGCGGAGCGCGGGACGAGGCCGACATTCGCGGGCACCGGCGCACGTACGTCGGCGCGATGCCCGGCCGCATCATCCAGGGGATGAAGCAGGCCGGCACCAAGAACCCGGTGTTCCTGCTCGACGAGGTGGACAAGCTCGGGGTCTCCTTCCAGGGCGATCCCGCGAGCGCGCTGCTCGAGGTGCTCGACCCCGCGCAGAACGACACCTTCACCGATCACTACCTCGGTGTGCCGTTCGACCTGAGCGAGGTGATCTTCATCGCGACCGCGAACCTGGCGCAGACGATTCCGGGCCCGCTGCTCGACCGCATGGAAGTCGTCGAGTTCGCCGGCTACACCGAGCGCGAGAAACTGGAGATCGCCAAGAAATACCTGCTGCCGCGCCAGCTCGAGGAATCGGGGCTGGCCGACAAGAAGATCGACATCAGCGACGAAGCGATCACCACCATTATCTCTGGCCACACGCGCGAGAGCGGAGTGCGGCAGCTCGAGCGTCAGATCGGAGCGGTCGCGCGGAAAGTCGCGCGCAAGATCGCCGGCGGCGAAACAGTTCCGGAGAAGATCGAGGCCGAGGAAGTGCGCGAGCTGCTAGGCAGGCCGAAGGTGCATCCGGAGCACGCGAAGGAAGAGAACGAGATTGGAATCGCGACCGGGATGTACTACACGCCGATGGGCGGCGACATCATGTTCGTCGAGGCGTCCATCCGGCGGTTCTACGGCAACCGCGCGAACGACAGCGAGCAGGTTGGCCCGGGCGGCGCCGTGTCGCTCATTCTCACCGGCCAGCTCGGTGACGTAATGAAGGAATCCGCGCGCGCCGCGTTCACCTACGCCACGAACAACGCGTCGGAGCTGGGCATTCCGCGCGACCGGCTGGGAGCGATCGAAGCGCACATCCACGTGCCGGCCGGCGCGATTCCGAAGGACGGTCCGTCCGCAGGCATCGCGATCGCGACGGCGCTCGTGTCGGAGATGTCGGCGCGACCGGTGCGGCGGGATGTCGCCATGACTGGCGAGATCACGCTGCGGGGACGCGTGCTCCCGATCGGCGGCCTCAAGGAGAAGGTGCTGGGCGCGCACCGCGCGGGGATCACGACCGTGATCATCCCCAAGGCGAACGAGGCTGACATCGAGGACGTGCCGGAGGAAGTTCGCGAGCTGCTGACCTTCCACCCCGTGGAGACGCTGAGCCAGGTGCTCGACATCGCGCTCGTGCCGCCGGA
>CALMKE010000019.1 GCA_937867645.1 uncultured Gemmatimonadota bacterium
CACACTCTCGGCCGTAGCGATGGGGTCGTCGCGCTCGCTGATCGAGCGCGCCGCCGACGTGACGCTGAAGGAGCGGCGCAAGCTGGTGCTGGTCACGCGCGAGACGCCGCTCAGCACGATTCACCTCGGCAACATGCTGCGCGTAGCGCGGGCGGGCGCGGTCGTGTTACCTGCAGCGCCGGGCTTTTACCACCGCCCGCAAGCCGTAAGCGATCTCGTGGATTTCGTAGTGGCGCGAGTGCTCGATCAGCTCGCTATTCCGCATTCGCTCGGACGGCGTTGGGGCGGTACGTGATCCGCACTGGCGATCGTCATCTGGTGGACGACCTGGCGTTGCGCAAGCCAACATGTCATGAAGCTGCTGAGTAGCAGTAGCATGCAGCGCGTCTACCTCGCGCTCGCTTTTGTCGGGTATCTGGCTACTGGCATACCGATGATCATCGAGTCCGCGCGGTCCGGTAACATCCTGTTCTGGACCAAGCCACAGCTGACGATCGACGGCCTGTTCGGCAGTCTCACCAGCACGGCGTTCACGCTCGACCTGATGATCGTCGTGCTCGTCGCCCTCATCTGGATCACGCGCGAGGCTCGGCGCGTCCGCGTCCCGAACGTGTGGGCATTTTGGGCGCTCACCCTGCTGTTCGGTCTGGGCGGAACGCTTCCGCTATTTCTGTATTTCCGCGAGCGGAGACTCGGCCCCGCCACGTGATCGAAATGGCACAAGCAAGGAGCTGACGATGACCCGCAACCCGGTAGGCTGGTTCGAGATCTACGTGCAGGACATGGAGAGGGCCCGGCGTTTTTACGAGTCGGTATTTCAGGTCAAGCTCCGGCGGCTCAACGCCGGCGATCTCGAGATGTGGTCCTTCCCGACGGACGCCGACGGTAAGGGTAGCTCCGGAGCGCTCGTGAGGATCCCCCAGGTCAAGTCCGGCGGAAACAGCGTGATTGTGTATTTCTCGAGCGAGGACTGCTCCACGGAAGAGGCCCGCGTCGAAGCGGCGGGCGGGCGGCTGCACCGGGGGAAGACGTCCATCGGCGAGTACGGCTTCATCGCGCTGGGCTTCGACACCGAGGGAAACATGTTCGGCATTCATTCGCTGCGGTAACGACCGCGGGAAAAGGAATCCTGCCGCAGCCGCTCACCGCCCGGCGTCACTGCCGCGTCTACGCCACGAGCGGCTTCGTCCGCTTGAGCTCCTTCGGATGCCGGCGGAACCAGGACGAAACCAGCATCAGCTCGTCGATCGCGTGGGTCGGCACAACGCCCGGAGCCGCCTGCGGCTGCTCGTTCGCGAACATTGATCGCACCAGCTCGTGCAACGCGGTGCGGTCCTTTCGGGACTTCGGCTTCTGCTGCTCGGCGCGCACCAGCCCACGCCGGATCACGTACACCCGGTCGTCACCCTCGAAGCCCTTCACGGTGTAAGTGAATGAGAGCGTCTCGACCGCGAACCGCAGCCGGGTAAACTCTTCCCGGAGATCTTCCAGCCGCTGCAGCTTGTCGCGCAGCGATGCCGCGCGCTCGAAGTTCATCAGCTCGCTCGCGACGATCATCTGCTCGCGCAGCGATTCGATGGGCCCGTCGTGCCGCCCCTCGAGAAACGCGCGCGCGTCTGATACGCGGCTCGCGTATCGCGCCACCGAGCTTGCGCCGCAGCACGGGCCAACGCACTTGCCGATCTCGTAGCGAATGCACCCAGGCGTTATCGGGGGCGTCTCGAACAGCTCGGGCTGGTCGGAGAACACCATCCTGGTGTCCAGAGCGCAGTCGCGGAGCCCGAGCGCGTCGCTCAGCTCGCGCACCGCCTCGCCGAGCCGCTGCGCGCCGTGGAAAGGGCCGTAGTACACCGAATTGTCGTCGAGCGTCGGCGCCCGCACGACCAGCAGCTTGGGCGCCGCTGAGTCTGCCAGCTTGATGAAGGCGTAGTGCCGGCCGTCCGATTTCATCATCACATTGAACCGCGGCCTGAACTTCTTGATGAGCCGCAGCTCCTGCAGCAGCGCCGCGAACTCGCTCGGCGTGTACTCCCAGTCGATGGCGTTCGCCTCGCGCAGCATGCGCGCGCCCTTGTCCGCGGGAAAGTCGCACCGGAAATAGCTCATCAGGCGCGAGCGGATCCGCTTGGACTTGCCCACGTACAGCACCTCGCCGCCGGGCGAGATCATCCGGTACACGCCGGGCTTGTCGAGCGCGCTCTTGCGGACGTGCTGGCGCATCGCGTCCAGCTCGGCGGCCGTCACGTACGCCGCCCGGGTGGTCTTGCGGCTCATCTCAGCGCTGGCACCGGGGACAGAAGTACGTCGCCCGTCCGTCGATCGTGTGCGTGAGGACGATCCTCGTGCCGCACCGATGACAGGGCTCGCCCGCGCGGTCGTACGCGTCGAGCTTCTCCGCGAACGCGCCCTCGGCGTAGTCGCGGATGGTGGTGCCGCGCATCCGGATGGACTCGCCGAGCACAGAGACGATTCCGTCGCGCAGCAGCTGCGCTTCCTTGCGGGTGACTGTCCGCGCCGGGCGCGACGGATCTATCTTCGCGCGCCAGAGCGCTTCGCTTGCGTAGATGTTGCCTACGCCGGCGAGGCGGTGCTGGTCCATGATGAGCGGCTTCACCGGCCTGATCGACTTCTGCAGCAGCTCGTACAGCCATTCGCCGGTGAACTCCGGCTCGAGCGGCTCCGGGCCCAACTTCGATACATACGCCTCGAATTCCTTCGGAGTGAAAAGCTGGAAGGTCCCCAGCCGACGCACGTCACGGTAATGCAGGCGGCGGCCGTCGTCGAGAGTGAGATGCAGCGTGCAGTACTGGTCCGCGCCGCGCCCCGACCGCTCGACTACGAAGCTGCCGGTGAAGCGGGGCTGCACCGCCACGCGCGCGCCGGAATCGAAGTCGATCACCGCCAGCTTCGCCCGCCGCCACACGCGCTCGATCTGTCGACCCGCGAGAACGCGCTTGAGCTTGCGCGGCGTGGCGCCCCGGAGGACGTCGGGCTTGTGCACGGTAACGTCCACCACGGTGCGCCCGCGGACGCGCTTGTGGAGGTCGCGCGCCATGGTCTCGACTTCGGGGAGCTCGGGCAATGGTGTTGGCCTGTCAGGAAGCGTCGGAGGACATCTCCGCGCTGAAGATACCATGCGGTGTCCAGGCGGCTCGGGATGCCGGTGTCCCGAGGCCGGCACGCGAAAAAGCGCCAAGGCGCAACGAGCCGATGTTGCCCGCCTCCCGACCCTCCCAATACTGGAGATGGTCAGAGCCTGAATTGACACCCGACACGTTACAGGTTACACTAATGGCGATCCTTCGATTCAGACACAAGGGCCTCGAGCGGTTCTTTGAGCGCGGATTGACGGCGGGCGTCCAGCACCGGCACGTGAAGCGTCTACGGCTCATTCTTGGCCGTCTGAACGTCGCGCTGGAACCGAGGGATATGAACCTGCCTGGTAGTAGGCTTCACCCATTGCACGGCGATCGGCGCGGTACCTGGGCCGTCGAAGTCAGCGGCAACTGGCGAGTGACGTTTCGATTTCAGGGTTCGGACGTTACGGATGTCAATTATGAGGACTACCACTAGAGGTCCGACGCATGCACAAGCCTCCCCACCCCGGAGAGATTCTTCGCGAGCTGTGCCTCGCTCCGCTCCACCTGAGCGTCACCGCCGCGGCCAGGGGGCTTGGAGTGAGCCGCAAGACTCTCTCTGCCATCCTCAACGGTCGCGCGGGCATAAGTCCCGAGATGGCGGTCCGCATATCCATAGCCTTCGACACGACGGCGGAAAGCTGGCTCCGGCAGCAGCTGCAATACGATCTCTGGCACGCGGAGCAGTCCCGGAAACGGATACGCGTACGGAGATTGGCGGCTTCACCCGCTGCAGGCAGCACGCGGAAAGCGAGGACAGCCAGTAGACTCGTCCCGATATAGGGCACTATCGGACATCGCGTTAACCCGTAACCATGCCGACATCGACCTTCGCATCGCGCGCGTTACGGTTTTATACCGGCCTTACTACACCGCGCGTTCCACGCGGCGTAGTGGTGATGAACCCGTATAGGGATGGGTGCGTGCGTGGGTACGTGCGCGCATTTCTCAACAAGTACTTCAGCGACAACCTCCCACGGACCCTGGTCTTCGGTATCAATCCGGGCAGGTTCGGTGCCGGCCTCACGGGTGTCACGTTCACGGATCCGGTTGCGCTCTTTGAACGGTGTGGCATCGCAAACGATCTACCGCAGGTATCGGAACTCTCCTCGCATTTCATATACAAGTTCATCGAAGAATGCGGCGGACCCCAAAAAGTCTATCACGGCCATTTTCTCACGGCGGTCTCTCCGCTCGGATTTACGCGAGAAGGGATTAACCTGAACTACTACGATGACCCTGTCCTGGCCCGCCGCCTGACTCCGTTCATTGTCAGCTCGATTGAACGGCAAATCGCGCTCGGCGGTCGGACAGATCGCGCAATCGTCCTGGGAGTGGGCGAGAACCTGAAATTCCTGCGGAAGCTCAACGAGGCTCACGGCTTCTTCGGAACGATCTCCGCTCTTGAGCACCCGAGTTGGATCATGGTATATAGGCGAAACCAGCGGGCGAAGTACTTGGCGAAATACCAAGAGGCCTTCGGCTGTTCCGACACTCCTTGATTAGATGACCGGACCTTACTCCGAAGCCGACGCGCGCCAGCAGATCATCGACGACCGGCTCCGCCTTGCGGGCTGGGACGTGGACGACAGCTCGCATGTCATCCAGGAGCTGGAGATCTATGTAGGCGAGGGTGACCCCGGCGCCACTCGCGAGAAGCCGCGGGTGCGGGGAGATCATCGATTCGCCGATTACGCGCTTCTCCTCCGCGGAAGGCCCGCTGCGGTCGTCGAAGCCAAGAAGACGAGCCGGGACGCCCAACTCGGGCAGGAGCAGGCGAAGCAATACGCGGAGCAGCTCCAGCGCATGCACAAAGGTGCGGTGCCGCTGGTTCTGTACACGAACGGCTACGACACTTTCTTCTGGGACTCCGATCGTTATCCGCCGGCGAAGGTCGCCGGATTTCCGTCCCGGGACGACCTCGAATGGCTGGCTACCCAGCAGGAAACGCGAGGACCGCTTTCGGTCGAGCTGATCGATCGCGGGATCGCCGGGCGGGATTACCAGATCGAGGCTGTCCGCACCCTGCTGGACGCAATGGAGGCGAGGCGGCGGAAGTTCCTGCTGGTGATGGCCACGGGGACCGGCAAGACCCGCACGGCTGTCGCACTGGTCGACGTGTTGCAGCGCGCCCACTGGATCAAGCGCGTTCTCTTTCTGGTCGATCGGATCGCGCTCCAGGAACAGGCGCTCGCTGCATTCAAGGAGCACCTGCCGGCATCTCCGCGCTGGCCGGACGGGGATGAGACGGTATTCGCCCGGAACCGCCGCATCTACGTCACGACATATCCGACGATGCTGAATCTGATCCACGCCGGTACCACGCCGGAGAGCTGGATCTCGCCTTTCTTCTTCGATCTCATCGTCGCCGATGAAAGCCATCGCAGCATCTACAACACCTATCAACAGGTGATTCGCTACTTCCACGGGCTGACGCTCGGCCTCACAGCGACGCCCCGCGACCACGTTGATCACGACACGTTCGCGCTGTTCGATTGCGACACCCACGACCCGACGTTCGCCTACAGCTTCGATGAAGCGGTGCGGCATGACCCGCCGTATCTGTGCGACTTTGAAGTACTGAAGGTCCGCACGAAGTTTCAGGTCCAGGGGATCCGCGGACCCCAGCTCGGCGAAGGGGAGCGCGAGCAGCTCCAGCTCGAAGGGCTCGACCCGGAGGCGATCGACTTCGAGGGAACCGACCTCGAGCAGAAAGTCACCAACAGCGGGACCAACGCGCTTATCGTGCGCGAGTTCATGGAAGAGTCCATCAAGGATTCGGCCGGCGCCCTTCCGGGGAAATCGATTTTCTTCGCCGTTTCGGTCAAACACGCCCGCAGGCTCCAAGACATCTTCGATCAGCTCTATCCGGAGCATCGTGGCCGCCTGGCTCGCGTGCTCGTGTCCGACGACTCGCGCGTGTATGGCAAAGGCGGCTTGCTGGACCAGTTCAAGACGCAGGACATGCCCCGGGTCGCGATTTCCGTGGACATGCTGGACACCGGCGTGGACATCCGTGAAGTCGTCAATCTCGTTTTCGCGAAGCCGGTCTATTCCTACGTGAAGTTCTGGCAGATGATCGGTCGCGGGACGCGGGTACTCGACGACGATTCCGCGCAACGCAAGGCGTGGTGCCGCGAGAAAGACCGGTTTCTCGTGATCGACTGTTGGGGAAACTTCGATTACTTCCAGATGCATCCGCGGGGACGGGAGCCGGGCCAGCAGATTCCGATGCCCGTGCGGCTGTTTCGGGCCCGGGTCGCGCACCTCGAAGTTGCGATCGCGCGAAACGCGACCGATGTCGCGGAAGCCGTAAAGGCAGACCTGCGAAGCGCCATCGAAGCACTTCCCGCGAACAACGTCGTGGTGCTGGAACGCCAGGCCGATCTGGCCGTCACGCGGAGCGACGCGTTTTGGCTTCGGCTCGGTCCGGATAAGCTTGGCTTTCTCAGGCAGACGATCGCTCCGATCATGCGCGTCCAGTCTGCCGGTGACTTCAAGGCGCTCCGCTTCGAGATCGATCTCGTCGAGCTTGCGACAGCGGTGCTGGCGGAGAATCGAGATGCCGCCGCGGCGTTGCGCGACACCGCGATCGAGCAGATCATGGGGCTGCCACTCGGCGTGAACCTCGTGGCGCGCGAGCGCGAGCTCATAGCTGCGGCCTCACGGCCGGAATGGTGGGCATCTGCGGACCAGGCCGGGATTCGCGATCTCGGAGCGCGGCTCGGTCCGTTGATGCGCTTTCGCCAGGAGCGCAGTGGCGCGATGGTGTCGCTCAATCTCTCCGATATAACCGCGCTGCACGAGCGCGTGGTCGTGGGCCAGGACGGGCGCGACATGCCGATCTCGGCCTATCGAGCCCGCGTGGAGGAAACGGTGCGGCGGCTCCTCGACGAGAATCCCGTGCTGCAACGGCTCCAGAGGGGCGAAGACGTCTCGGAGAGTGAGCTTCGTGAGCTCGCCGATCTACTGGCACGGCAGGACCCCGGCATAGATGAAGGCAAGCTCAAACGGGTTTACGATGTTCGCCAGGCCAGCTTCGCCCGGCTGATCAGGCACGTGCTTGGCGTGGAAACGCTCGAAAAGTGGTCCACCTTCGTCACCCGCGAGTTCGAGGACTTCATCGCGGGCCATACGACCTACTCAGCCCTTCAGATCCGCTTCCTGCAGACTTTGAGGACGTTCATTCTCCAGCGGGGCCGGGTGGAACGCCGGGACCTGGTGGATTCGCCGTTCACGCAGCTCCACCCCCAGGGAATCCGGGGCGTTTTCCCAGCCCGAGACATCGACGAAGTCGTTGGGTTCGCGGAGGGACTCGTAGCGTGATTGAAAGGAGGTAATTGACAAGAATAGAGGTAATGACATAGATTCGATTACCTCATTAAGCCATGGTCATTACCTCATTCTGTCCATGTTAGCCAAGTCCCTGGCACCGAAGTATCTCGACGAAATCTCGTTTTCAGGGGCGGATCTCTCGACTCTCAAGAGATTGGGCGAGTTTCGCGGGCGTCAGGAGCTTTTCCGCCAGCGATCGCCCGAAGCCCTGGAATTGCTGAAGGGGGTCGCGGTAATCGAATCCGCCGAGTCGTCCAATCGGCTTGAGGGGGTCACGGCGCCCCACGACAGGATCGAAGCGCTGGTGATGCGTCCCACGGCTCCGGCAAACAGATCGGAGCAGGAGATTGCCGGTTATCGGGATGCTCTGAATCTGATTCACGAAGCCGCCCGCGACATGGAGTTTTCCGTCAACGTCGTACTGCAGGTGCATACGGTGTTGTACCGCTTTCTTCCCGGCGGCGGTGGGCGGTGGAAGATGACGGCGAACGAGATCGTCGAGCGGAACGCCGATGGCTCGGTGCACCGAATCCGTTTCACGCCGGTATCGCCTGTGGCCACGCCGCAAGCCATGGAAGACCTTGTCACGGGCTATGCGCGTGCGGTTGCCGGGCAGCGCGAACAACTCGTCGTGCTTCCGCTCGCGGTGCTCGACTTTCTCTGCATCCACCCGTTCTCGGACGGCAACGGACGCATGGCGCGGTTGTTGGCCCTGCTGCTGCTCTATCACTTCGACTTCGAAGTCGGGCGCTACATCAGTCTCGAGCGAGTGATCGAACAATCCAAGGACACCTACTACGAAGCACTCGAGGCCAGTTCGCAGGGCTGGCACGAAGGGCAACACGATCCCCATCCGTGGATGAGCTATTTCTGGGGCGTGCTCATCGCTGCCTACAAGGAATTCGAGGAGCGGGTAGAAGGAGTTCAGAGCGCGCCCGGAGCGAAGACGGCCCTCATAGAGCAGGCTGTCCGCCGTCGGTTCAAGCCGTTCGGAATCGCGGACATCGAGGCGGAGTGCCCGGACGTGAGCCGCGACATGGTTCGCCATGTCCTGCGGCAGATGCGCACGCGCGGTGAGATCGAAATTCGTGGACGGGGGCGAGCGGCCAAGTGGGCCCGGATTCCCAAATGATGGGCAACTCATGCTGACCGCGGCACTTCGCTCGAAGGTCGACCAACTCTGGGACAGGTTCTGGTCCGGTGGGATAGCGAACCCGCTGACCGCAATCGAGCAGATCAGCTATCTGCTTTTCATGCGCCGGCTGGACGCGCTGGATGAGAAGCAGCGTGGTGACGCCGAGTTTCTGAAGCAGAAGTTCCGCTCGGCGTTCGCCGGGAAGTACGAGACTCGCACGAGGAAGAAGCGCCCACGGGAGGAGCTTCGCTGGAGCTGGTGGAAGCAGCTTCCCCCCGAAGAGATGCTGGATCACGTCCGGGACAACGTCTTCCCCTCGATCAAGAACCTCAAGGACAGCGGCGATCTGTTCAGCCACTACATGCAGGACGCCGTCTTCATCATTCCGAAGGCGTCGCTCCTGGTCGAAGCGGTAGGAATCATTGACGAGGTCTACGTCGAGCTGGAGCGGGAACGGCAGCAGTCGGGGCAGAGCTTCCAGGACGTTCAGGGCGACCTGTACGAGTATCTGCTTTCGGAGATCTCGTCGGCGGGGAAGAACGGCCAGTTCCGGACTCCTCGGCACCTCATCCAGATGATTGTGTCACTCGTCGACCCGAAGCTTGGCGAGCTTGTCTGCGACCCGGCGTGCGGCACGGGCGGATTTCTGCTTGGTGCATATCAGCATGTATTGACGCAGCACACCAGCGCTGAGCACTGCTTTGTCGGCGAAGACGGCATCGAACGCGGGCTAGTGGGTGATCAGCTAACCGACGCTCGGCAGTGGGAAGTGCTGCGAGGGCGAATGCTTTACGGGTACGACTTTGATACCACGATGGTTCGGATAGGTCTCATGAACCTTCTGTTGCATGGCGTGTCCAGTCCGAAGCTCGGCTACATGGACACGCTATCGAAGCGGTTCACGGAGACCGACCGGTACGACGTCGTGCTCGCGAATCCGCCGTTCAAGGGGAGCATCGACAAGGGCGACATCAACGAGGATCTGCGGCTCAAGACGACGAAGACCGAGCTGCTGTTCGTGAACCGCATCATGAACCTCCTGAAGGTCGGCGGTCGTGCGGGTGTGATTGTGCCGGACGGTGTGCTGTTCGGTTCCAGCAACGCGCACCGAGACTTGCGGAAAATGCTCGTTGAGGAGTGCGAGCTTCAGGGGATCGTGAAGATGCCTGCCGGAGTATTCAGGCCCTACGCGGGCGTGAGCACGGCCGTGTTGATCTTTTCGAAGGGAGGGCGTGCAGAGCACGTTTGGTACTACGACATGCAGGCGGATGGCTATTCGCTCGACGACAAGCGGGAAAAGGTCAAAGCGAACGACATCCCGGATGTGATCGAGCGGTGGCGTCTGCGGGATCCGACGAAAGATATTGACCGGACCGCGAAGGCCTTTCTTGTGTCCGTGAATGACATTCGAAAAAACGAATACGAATTATCGATTACGCGTTACAAAGAAGTCCCGTATGTATCGATCTCGCTTCCGCGGCCGGCTGAATTATTGAGGAGTCTGAAGACGATCGAGGCTGAAATTGCCTCAGATCTCGATGAGCTTGCGGAGATGCTTCGATGACTCCCACGGTGTACACGCAGCTGGGCGATATCGCCAAATTAATCCGCGGCGTGACGTTCAAACCGCAAGAACTTGTGCCGGTTGGGAGCCCTCGCTCAGCGGTTTGCTTTAGGACCGCAAACATCCAGGCTGAGTTGGATCAATCCGACCTGATCTCCGTTCCGAGAAAAGTGATCAAGCGATCGGAGCAGCGGCTGCGCACCGGCGATCTCCTGGTGTCCAGCGCCAATAGCTGGAACCTCGTGGGAAAATGCGTCGCTGTTCCTGATCTGCCGTATGACGCCACAGCGGGGGGATTCATATCAATACTTCGGCCGCAGACAGACAGAGTCGATCCACGATATCTCTACCTTTGGCTTAATAGTTCGGGCGTTCAGCACCGCGTTCGCCAGTGCGCACGACAAACGACGAGTATCGCAAACTTATCAGTTGAGCGGTTTCTCGAACTGACCTTACTTCTGCCCCCTATCCCGGAGCAGCGCCGGATTGCAGTGACGCTGGAGAAGGCGGATGCGATTCGGCGCAACCGCGAATGCAGTTTGGCGTTGGTGGACACACTTGCCCGCTCCGTTTTTTTCGAGATGTTCGGTAATGCAGTGAAGGAAGCGCGCGCGCGGGACCTTCCGCTGGGCTGGCGGGTCGCCTGCCTCGAATCGATCGCGGCTGGAGCGGCCAATTCCTGTGCCGGTGGGCCGTTCGGGTCGTCGTTGGGCAGGAGCGATTATGCAGCGGCCGGAGTGCCCGTCATACGAGGCAACAATCTTATCGCAGGCCGCGGTGAGTTCCGCGACGAGGGCTTCGTATTCGTCTCGCCGGCGAAGGCGGACGAATTGAGACGGAACATCGCGTTGCCGGGGGACGTGATATTCACGCAACGGGGCACGCTTGGTCAAGTTGCGCAAATTCCGTTCTCCGCCAAATACGATCGCTACATCATCTCGCAGAGCCAGATGAAGGTCACGCCCGATACTGACGTTATCGATCCCACGTACCTCGTTCACTATTTCCTGTCACCCAGGGCACAGTCTGAGCTTGCGCACCGCACGGTCGCCACAGGTGTGCCACACATCAATTTGTCGATCTTGAAGAATTTCACAGTTGTCCTGCCACCGCTGCCGCTTCAACGCCGTTTCGCGGCTTTCGTAGCGCAGCAGGCAACCGCCAGGCGAAGTATGAAGAGGGCGTACCGTGAGGCCGAGAGGCTTGCAAAGTCGTTGGCGCATAGTGTCTTCGAGCGAGAGGTGGGAGATCGGGCGATCAATACCCAGTAATTCGCTTAGGAACCGCGATAGGGAACAATCTCAATGGCACTGAAGCCCCCACCATTGTCTGCCGGACAGCTGGAATCATTATGCAAGATTCTGGCGGAAACCAGTCATGGGCTCACGGGATCGGAGATCGAGCGCTTGCTGGCGCAGGTAAGGGTTAGTGATACAGATCCGGAGATGACGAAGTGGAAGCGTCTCTACAACGCACTCTCAGCGCGGCAGAACCGGGACCGTTCTGCGGACCGCGTCTTCGCCTTCATACGGATTGCGCTAGACCCAGCCCGCTACGTGGGCCTGCACAGCGTCTTTGAAGATCGGCGCACTGCGGTAAACGCCGTGCTCGCTCTCTGCGGGTTTGAGTTTCGCGCTGACGGAAAGTTCAGCGCGGTCGGTAGGGCAACCACTCTGTCGGAAGCAGAAGTCCGTGCCCATCGATTGCGCGCTTCGCTTTCAGCCCGAGGAGTGCACCCAGACGTGCTCGCGGCCTGTCGTGCAGAGTTGGTTCAATACAATGTTTTTCATGCGGTTCTTGAGGCGAGCAAAAGTGTAGCGGAAAAGTTACGCTTTCGGTGCGGACTGCACAGCGACGGGGCGCAACTCGTCGACGAAGCACTCGGCGGAGATCCACCTCGCCTCCGAATTAATGCCTTTACAACGGACTCAGAAAAGAGCGAACAGCGAGGGTTTACCAACCTTCTAAAGGGTCTTTTCGGAGTGTTCCGGAATCCAACGGCCCATGTGCCGCGGGTCGCGTGGGACATGCGGGATGATGACGCGCTGGACCTGTTTTCTCTCGCATCGTATTGTCATCGCCGCATAGACAAGGCCGCGAGATAAACAGTGTGAACTCAAATCCACCGCTGCCGCAAATCAACATGGCGTTCTATCGCGACCCGACTTTTGATGATGTTCTCTTGGAGCCGGAGCAGAAGATTACCCTTGAGGAAATGGTCGAGGCTGCGCGGCGAGTAGCGCGCAATGCGCGCGAAAAGTTCATTGCTACCAGAACCATGGGGAGACCGGCGACCGATCTCATTCACGACGGCTGGCCCCAGGATCATCAAGGCGTTTTCGAGGGTGACCTGGACGCGTTGGTCGACGCAGGATTGTTGGCAGCAACGTTCAGCAGACAGGGAACGCCGCTTTATGACATTACGCCGCTTGGGTACAAGTACTACGAGCATCTCCAACATGAGAAAGGGGCTCCGACCACGCGCGTCGAATCCACCCATCGGTCATATATCGACGCTGCTGCGTTCAAAGCGCGGTATCCGCTCGCCTACCAGAAGTGGGCCCGGGCGGAAGCCTTGGTATGGTCCGCGGAGTCGGAAGCTGCGCTGACGATGATTGGCCACCTGTGTCGTGAGTCGCTCCAGGAATTCATGGATGAACTGTCGTCAAACCGCGGCCTTG
>CALMKE010000020.1 GCA_937867645.1 uncultured Gemmatimonadota bacterium
GGAAGCTGGCATTCTACCAACTGAATTACGCCCGCGTGATTTGAAAGCTAAGAGAGCTATTGGCTATTGGCTATTGGGTGTTGGCTAACGACCTACGGCAGCCAGCCTCTGACCCGATGCTTGATGGTTCCGGCAATCTCGTAGATCCAGAGCTCGAACGCCGCGACCCGGTCGCCGGGGGTAGTCAGCGAACGCACGGGCACTCTGCGTGATTCCGCCGGCACGCACGTTACGCGCAGTCCGACTTTTTCGAAAGTTCCGCACGCTCGTCGTGTATGCGCCGGGGACGTCACAACGGCTATCCGCGCCCAGCCTTCTTTGGCCGCTAGGTCGCGCACGCCAATGGCTTCGTCGCGCGTGCTGAGCACGTCGGATACGCTGAATACGCGCAACCCCGTTGAAGTCAGCTGGATGAGACTCTTCTGGTCGGCGTCCGACGTAATGCGCGGATCCCGCGAGTTTCGTGCGCGCGTGATGACAAAAGTCGTCGTCCCCGTCGCCCGGGCAAGGCGCAAGCCCGATAGCATCCGATCGGTCGCGTCGGGCGGGAGCAGGCCATCGGTGGTGACTCCGCCTCCGAGAACCACGATCGCGTCGATGGTCAACGGTGGCGACGGCATTGGGTCGGAGCGAATCAGCGCCTGAACTGGCCGGACAATTATCGGGGTAAACGCAACCACGGCGAACAGTGCGACGAGCGCTGTGCCCGTGAGCCAGAGCAGCACACGATACCGGGTTGCGCCGACCAGAGCTCCCAGGAGCGCCGCCGGCACGATTCCGTTCGCCGGTGACAGATGCAAGGCCGAGTGGAGTCCCAACGACCGCACGGCCAGCCAGATCAGCGCGCCCAGAATTGCGCCGGTAGCCAGTTCCCTTGCGAGAACTGGCCTCGTTCCGCGCGCAGGCATGCCGCGAGGCGTGGTGGTGTCGGCGGTCGGCACGTCGAAAAAGTTAGCTGTCGAACACCGGACCTGTCGCGAACTCGGTGGTACGGGGCGTGCAAATGTATCTGGTACTCGAATCGATCGAATCCCGGGCCAAGGCGCCCATGACGAATGACGAACAGGAGATCCCAATGCCCCGCGAATCACTCCAGACCTTATACGAGCACGAGCTGAAAGACCTGTACAGCGCCGAGAAGCAGATCCTCGAGGCGCTTCCGAAGATGATCAATGCCGCGAGCCATCCCGATCTCAAGGCCTCGCTGACCGAGCACAAGGCGAT
>CALMKE010000021.1 GCA_937867645.1 uncultured Gemmatimonadota bacterium
GAATGACTGAGGACGCAGGACTCAGGACCCATGCGGCCTCAGGACCAGGAGCCACTGAGGAACTGCGATTGAGTGAGGACTGAGGATGAGCGGAACAACGGGAAACGGGATCAGTGTCTCCTCGGTCCTCACTCAATCGCCGATCCTCGGTTGTAGTTGGTCCTGAGGCCGCATGGGTCCTCCGTCCGCAGTCGTCGAGTTTCCCCAACGCACCGTGGCTCTAATGCTGGCATGGGTGGAGCGACGGGGGTAGGTTGTACGCGATGACGGACGAATCGGAGCGCGACCAAGCCAGAGCCCAGCGACCGGCGCCGCCGTACGTGCGACGCCCGGGCGACGTCTGGCGCGAAGAGCTCCCGCCGATCACGCGCTATCTGTACGATTTCAAGACGGAGCAGCCGGAGCCGGCTTATCAGCCGCTCACGTTCGGCGGTGCGACGGGCGAGCCGGTGCTCGAGTCCATCGAATGGAAGTCGCCATTCGCCGCCACGGAGGTCACGCCCGATGCGAGGGAGCGGGAGCAGTCCGGCGCGTGGATTCTCGAGGAATGGGAACAATACGACTGGAAGAAAGCCGCGGCGCTGACGGCCGATCCGAACGTCGCCGCCGCGCAGCAGGCATGGGGTGATCTCGATTGGGACGCGGGCGCCGGCGAAAGCGAGAGCCGCCAGCGGCCGCCCGAGATCGTCGCGTCGATACTCGAAGGGATCGCCCGGCGCATTCGCGCGGGCGACCTGCGGGTGAGCGGCTCGGCGGGCATGACGGACGAGGCCGCGTTGACGGCCGTGCTGGCCGCTTTGCTGGGAGTGCGGCGGTAGGCCAAGGGCGGCGATCAGGTATCAGGTACCAGGTATCAGGCAATTCGGAATTGTCCTGTTCTCCCAAAAACTTTCGTGACCACTTTACACCTTGAGATAGCCGGGCGCGTTCAGGGCGTCGGGTTTCGCTGGTTCGCGCGGCAGCAGGCGCGCAGGCTCGGCGTTCACGGCTGGGCAGTGAACACGCCCCGCGGAACGGTGGAAGTCGCGGCGCGAGGCGAGCCGGATGCGCTGAAGCAGCTGGAGGCCGCGCTTGCCCAGGGGCCGTCTGGCGCGATAGTCAAATCCGTGACGGAGCTGCCTGCGATCGCGGACGATGAAATTCCCGACGGCTTCGATATACGGTAGTAGCCAGGGTAGTGTCTGATACCTCATACCTAATACCTTTGTAGTCTGCCCCCGTAGCTCAGTTGGATAGAGCAGCAGTTTCCTAAACTGTTGGCCGGGTGTTCGAGTCACCCCGGGGGCGCTTCACAGCCGGTTCTCTCCGGAGCGACGTAGAATGGATTGGTTCGCCAAGGTGTTCATCCGCGCGAGTCTGCTCTGGTTCATAGCCGGCATCACGCTCGGTCTCGCGATGGCGATGCATCCCGCCTGGGTGATTTACCGCCCAGCTCACGCCCATATGAACCTCGTGGGCTTCGTCGTGATGATGATCTTCGGCGTGGGCTACCAGATGCTGCCGAGATTCTTCGGGCATCCGATCCACAGCCGCAAGCTGGCGGTCGCTCACATATGGCTGGCGAACGTCGGCCTGGCGCTGCTGGTCACCGGGTTCATCCTGTCGCCGCACCTCGGCGCCGACGCGGTCCCGGTTACGTCGAGCGGTGGAATTCTCTGGGCGCTTGGCGCGTACGGCTTCGTGTACAACATGTGGCGCACGTTCGACGCGGCGGAGCGCCGGCGACGCGCCAATGCCCGGCTGGCGGCATCGCGGAATCTGCCGACGTCCGACTGAGCTAGGGCTCCACCACGAGGAAGCCTATTCCGCCCTTCTGGCCGTGTCCGAAGCCGTGGTTCACGAAGGGAAATTCGCCCGGGACGTCGCACAGCAGATCGAAGACCATCCCGCCGCCCGGCGCCACCGCCCAAGTCTGGACGCCGCGGA
Organism: uncultured Gemmatimonadota bacterium; assembly: GCA_937867645.1. Classification (GTDB taxonomy): domain Bacteria; phylum Gemmatimonadota; class Gemmatimonadetes; order Gemmatimonadales; family Gemmatimonadaceae; genus JACDCY01. Next base: position 1,927 of record CALMKE010000021.1, read on the forward strand.
TCGGCGAGCCCGGAGGCGCACCAAGGTACATGGTGTCGAACTGCTCGCCGACTACGTGGAAGTTGCACGGGTGCGACGGCCCCGCGTTCACAACCCAGAAGCGCACCCGCTCACCGACCTTCACTTTGATCGGCGCGGCCACGTACTGGTTCGGCCGGCCGTTGAACGTGACGAAATCCGGAAGGCCGTTCAGCATCTTCTGGAAATCGAACTCGCGCACGCCGGCGCGCTCTTCCTTCAGGTAAAACTCCTGCTGGACGAGGACGAACTCTCTCGCGGGTGGCAGACCTTCCCGGGGCTGAACGATTATCGCCCCGTGCATTCCAGCACCGATGTGCATCAGGACCGGGGCGCTCCCGCAGTGGTACATGAACGCGCCGGCGAACCGCGGCCGAAAGGTGTATGACACGGACTGGCCTTTCATCACGGACCGAAACGCCGTCTTCGGATCGATTTGAGCCGCGTGAAAGTCCATCGAGTGGGGGACGTCCACGTCGTTGGTAAGCGTGAACTCGACGGTGTCACCGACGCGGCAATGTACGGCAGGTCCCGGCAGTTCGCCCTCGAATGTCCAGGCCGCGACGGTAGTGGTCTCGGAGATCCGGATTTGCGTTTCTCTCGCATGCCAGTTCAGGCGCACGCGTCCGTCGGTCGGAAGCGGTGGAAGCTCCGGGCTGAAGCGGTGAAATGCGACGGGCGGCGTGCCGCTGCTGGGACGAGCGCCCCGGGGAAGCGCGGTGTCGAGCCTGCTGCTGGCGTTGCTCTGGTGCATGCCTTCGTCATCGCCGCGTTCCTGCTCGCCTCGTTCCGTCCGCCCCGCGGCGTCGGATTCCGGCTTGTCCGCGCACCCGATCAGGGCGCCACCCACACCCGGAATCGCCAGGGAGAGCATCCCGGCCTTCGCCATGAAGGAACGACGCGTGCTGAGCTGGCTCAATAGCTGCGGTTCGTCCGGCAACATTATGGCTCTCGGAGTGAGGGAAGGATCGATGGTGCGAAGGTCGCGGCAAGAACCAGTCCAAGTGCTGAGCTGAGCAGAATGCAGCGGTGGCTTGCCGATGTGCTCGGCGACGCGGTGAACTACATGCGTTCGGGCGGAGACCCGTACGAGATCGTCGCGTACCGTGGCTTCGCCAACGACCGGCGGGCGCTGGTTCACGGGCGCGTGCTGGAGTCGCCGAACATCGGGCCGGCGACGGCGGGGGACAGCCTCTGGCGCAACCTCGTAAACACGCTCAAGCGCGTGGAGAGTGATCCCGTCCCCGGCGCGCGCGTGCTCGTCGCCGCCGGCGGCCATGAGCGCGAGGTCGTCGCCGACAACGAAGGATTCTTCCGCGAGTGGATGGACCTGCCGCCGATGCCGCCTTCAGGGTTGCCCTGGCGGGAGGTGGAGCTCCGGCTGATCGCGCCGCTGCGCCCCGGTCAGCCCGACGTGCGCGCGACAGCGCGGCTGCGAGTGCCGGAGGAATCGGCGACATTCGGGGTGATCAGCGACATAGACGACACCGTCATCCAGTCGCGGATCGCGAACTTCCTGCAGGCGGTTCGGACAGTCATGCTGGGGAATTCGCGCACGCGTCTGCCGTTTCCCGGCGTCGCCGCGCTGTACGAAGCGCTCCAGCGCGGCGGGGACGGGAAGCGGCACAATCCCATCTTCTACGTTTCCAGCAGCCCGTGGAACATCTACGACGTCATCGCGGACTTCATGGAAGTGCAACTGATTCCACTGGGGCCGATTCTGCTGCGCGACTGGGACATCAACCTGTCCGCGTTGTCGTCCAACCGGCTGCGCACGCACAAGGAGCCGCTGATCCGGGAGATACTCGATCTGTATCCGTCTCTCCCCTTCGTGCTCATCGGTGACAACAGCCAGCAGGACCCGGAGATATACCGCTCGATCCTCGATCGCTATCCGGGCCGCATACTCGCCATCTATATCCGCAACGTGGACAACCACCCCGAGCGCTCTGCATCTCTCAAGGCGCTCGCCGACGAAGTGCTTGCCACCGGCTCGACGCTGGTGCTCGCCGATGATTCATACGCCGCCGCCGTGCATGCTGCCGACCACGGCTGGATTACGCGGGAGTCGGTGCCCTCGGTGCTCGAGGAGGAGCAGGCCGACGAGGGCGAGAGCGGAACGAAAGCCGACGTGCCGGGAGTGCCGGAGGAGACGCCCGCTCCTACCGTGGTGGTCGAGTAACGCGGAATCGGGTGGCCGCAGATCGTCACTTCATTTCGCGATACTTCCGGCGAAAATGCCAGGGCAGCATCAGCAGGGCCATCACCCCAATCACCAGAACGGCCATCAACACTACCCGGTACGGCCAGGGTCCCAGAAAATCGATGACAGAGGCTTCGCCGGGCCGGGCGTTGCCGACGTAGCCGTAGTTGTAGCCGAAGACGAGGTCGATGGTGAAGACCACAGCCAGATACACTACCCCTGCGGCAACCGCGATCCTGAAATCGCGCCAGTCGGGGCGGAACCCGCGCACGGCAATGTCGTACACGGCGATCGCGATGATCGCGGAGTGGCTGGTCCAGAAGATCCAGAACCAGATGGTGTCGGGCTCGAACGCGATCTCCGGGGTGAGAATGGCCTGGAGACTCATGCCGATCCCCCAGAAGTAGAGGATCGCCCGGAGAGCGCGTCGCGGTGCGAGCAGGACGATCCCGGCGAGCAACGAGGTGACGTCGCACACGTGCAGCGGCAGGGAGCGCGCGGCGTCGAAGCGCGCGGGCAGCAGCCACCAGCCATTGCTGTAGATCCACACCGCGATTACCGCCATCCCCAGATTGCGATCGAGGCGGAGCCGCGCCGCCGGATTTAGCCGCGCGCCGACCGACACTAGCAACGCGGTCGCGCTCAGGAAGAGCAGTATGAGCAGCCCGTGCAGCGGCGAGAACGGCTCGAAGTTCGTCACGGCGTCAATGGAAGCCGCGAAGCGCTCGCGGGCAAGCCCCCGCGCCACGGGGAAACGTCGAACGCGCGGCAATCCCGGTGAAGCGGATGGTTGAGCCTGTCCGTGCCCTCGGGCATCTTTCGTCCATGAGAAGGCATCTGGGATGAGCCGGCTCCGTCCCGAGAGCACAGGATGAAGGCCACGTCCGCGCCGGCGCCAAATCAGCTCGCGCAGCCCGAGGTGCCCAATGAGCTCCTGCGGCTACTCGTCGATCGCGTGCAGGATTACGCGATCTTCGCGCTCGACCCGCACGGAAATATCCTCACCTGGAACAGCGGAGCCGAGCGGCTCAAGGGGTACTCGCCCGACGAGATCATCGGGCGGCATTTCTCGCTGTTCTACACGCCCGAAGACGTCGAAGCCGGCAAGCCGGCGCGTCTCCTGAAGGTTGCGAAGGAGACAGGGCGGGTCGAGGACGAGGGATGGCGCGTGCGCAGCGACGGTGCCCGTTTCTGGGCGAACGTGCTGATCACGGCGCTGCGCGATGACGACGGCGAGCTCATCGGATTCGCCAAGGTCACGCGGGATCTCACCGACAGGCGCGCGGCGGATGAGCGGCTGCGCCAGAGCGAGGAGCGCTTCCGGCTGCTCGTACAGAGCGTGGAAGACTATGCCATCTACATGCTCGACCCCGCGGGCATAATCACTACCTGGAATCCTGGCGCGGAGCGGATAAAAGGATATTCCGCCGAGGAGATCATAGGGCAGCACTTTTCGGTTTTTTACACCGCCGAGGATCTGGCCGCCGGCAAGCCCGCCAACGAGCTCGTCACCGCCACCGAGACCGGGCATTACGAGGAGGAAGGGTGGCGCGTCCGGAAGGACGGATCGCGCTTCTGGGCGAACGTCGTGCTCACGCCCATTCACCGGGCTGACGGACAGATCGCCGGATTCGCGAAAGTCACGCGCGATCTGACGCAGCGGCGCGCCGCCGACGAGCGGGCGCTGATGGACGCGCAGCGGATCGCCGCCGAGGAAGGCGCGCGGACGGCGGCGGAGCAGCGCGCGCAGGAGCTGCGCTCGCTCACCGAGCAACTCCGCGCGCAAACCATCGAGCTCGAGCGCCGAACGATCGAGGCCGAAGCCGGTAATCGCTCCAAGAGCGATTTCCTGGCAGCCATGTCGCACGAGCTGCGCACCCCGCTCAACGCAATCGCCGGGTACGCCGAGCTGATGCAGGCTGGAGTGAGCGGACCGCTCACCGAGGCGCAGCGCGACCAGCTCGACAGGATCCAGCGAAGCCAGCGCCACCTCCTCGGCATCATCAACGACATCCTCAATTTCAGCCGGATCGAGGCGGGGAAAGTCACGTACGCGATCGGCCCGATCGTCCTGCAGGAGCTCATTGACGGCGTCATCCCGATGATTCAGCCGCAGGCGGACAAGAAACGTCTCAGGCTCAGTGTGACACGCTGCTCGCCGGCCCTGATGGCCACCGCCGACCGGTCGAAGGTCGAGCAGATATTGCTCAATCTTCTCTCGAACGCGGTGAAGTTCACGGACGAGGGGGGCGGAATCTCGATAACCTGCGGCACGAACGCCGACCGCGTCTGGCTGAGCGTTCGCGATACCGGTATCGGCATTCCCGCGAATCAGCTGGAGTCCATCTTCGCTCCGTTCACCCAGGTAGGGAGAACGTTCGCCAGTCCGATGGAAGGGACCGGGCTGGGTCTGGCAATCAGCCGCGATCTCGCGCGGGCGATGCACGGCGATCTGACGGCCGAAAGCCGGGAAGGAGAAGGTTCGGTGTTTACTCTTTTTTTGCCGAGGGCGGGAACGACCTGAAGCGCTACAGCTTCAGATACAGCACGACGCGCCCGAGGACGCTGTAGGAGAGCGTGTCTCCCCGAAGCGTTGCCTGCATCTTGCTCGCCGGCGTGGAGCCGCGCGCGTCGATCGAGAATTCCACCGAGTCGCCGACCACGGTGTAGGTGCCTGTCGCGACGGCCGTCCCGTTTTGAGAGGTCGCACTGCCCGGTGGCAGCAGCGTCACGGTGAGCGTTTCCTGGAATCTCCGGTCGGCCGAGAGAAAGAGACTTCCAGTCGTGACTCGCACGTCTCCTTCAGTCGGCGACGACGTGATCAACGCGGGCAGCTCCTGGCCGGCGATGGACTCGAGGAGGAAGACGCCAGCGGCATCGTCGTATGGATCGGTGGCCCCGGACTCGCCGCACGCGGCCAGAAGCGAGAGAGCGGCCAATGTGGGGAGCAGCCGGAGCAGGGCAGGGCGGGTCCGCTCCCGTACGCGATCGAGATTTGTCAGTGTTGCCGGCATCGGGCGATGATAGCGGGGAGAGTGGGAGCACGCTACGCCTGCGTGCCGATCGAAGGAAATACGATTTTGCCGGCGCCGCGTTTCATTCGCCACGAGCGGCGAGTCGCTATTTTTCCCCCTGCCTCACTTACCCACATCATTCTTCATGTCTACACGTCCAGCGAATCCAGCATTTCAGCCCGATAAATCAGAGACGGCCGCCGAGTGGATCCTATTGCACAAGCAGCGGGTGCTGATCGGCGTCGCGGCGATAGTTCTCCTGTTTCTTGGCGCCTGGTTCTACAGAAGCAGCAGCCAGAAGAAGGCGCTTCGCGCCGAGACGGCGTATTTCCAGGCACGGCAGGCCATGGCGTCGGGGAATGCGCCGCTGGCGCTGACCGAGCTGCGGAACGTGATGACGCGCTACGAGGGGACGGCGGGGGCAGCGCAGGCAGCGCTGACCGCGGCGCAGATCCTGTACGACGAAGGAAAGTACCGGGAAGGGATCGTCGAGCTCGACAAGGCCGCGCGGTCGCGCCCGGAGGAGCTCGCTCCCGCTATCCACGTCCTGCGCGCGGTGGGTTTCGAAGGCCTCAAGCAGTTTGACAGAGCCGCGGCGGAATACCTTGCGGCAGCGGAAGTTACGCGGTTCCCGAATGACGCGTCGTCGTTCAAGGCATCCGCTGCGCGGGCATATACCACTGGCGCCAAGCCGGATTCCGCGCGGGCGATCTGGACCGAGCTTGCGGCCGAGCCGCAGGGTCTGATGGTGTCGGAGGCGAGGGTCAGGCTGGGCGAGCTAACTGCGGCTCCGGTGACGCCGACGACCGCGCAATAACGGCCAACCGGGGCGTCGGTGTACATCCAGCTCGGGCTCAGCATGCTGCTGCTGCGGTGGGAGCTCAGAAGCCGCTTGAGGTGGGCCCCGGCAAGCGCCTAGCCCGGCGTCAGAAGACCGGAAGCTTCAGGCTGACACGCGTGTGAGGGGCTGCCTGGCCTTTCGGAGCGAAACGAACGAGGATTTCCGCGTGGTTGGCGGCCGACGTGCCGTGGACCTCCGGCCGCGCGAACGCGTACACAGTCGCAGCCGCTGAATCGGCGCCCGCTGAGCCATTGTAGATGGCCAGGGCCAGCACGAACTCGCCCGCGCCATCGGTCCGGGTGCTGGGGGCGGGAAGCGAGCTCTCGGCAAAGCGAAGGACGACGTCCACGTTCTCGAGGGGCTGGCCGAGCTCGCCTCGGACGACCCCGTCCACGATTGCCTGATGGGTCTCGGTCAGACCCGAGCTATCCAGATCGCCCGTCGGAACCGCGCACGCCAACCCGAATGCCACGGCTAACGGAGCCAATGGCCGGAGCCGACTCCAGGTACTCATGGTGGCCGCTTACCCGGCGATCCTGGGAAGGGTTCCGCTCAGTCGTCAGGCCCTCTGCTATCCTGGATGATATGCGTATAAGATATATTATGTAAACTAGACAGTGTGCAATAATGTGGAGAACGACTCCACAGCCCGGACGTCAATTTGTAAGTGGTTCCCCACAGCCGACTTAGCGGATGTCATTTAACGCTGGGACTTCAACATCCGCCATCCGGCACGATTGCGCCGCCAGGGCGACACCCTCCATCCCTCCACGGGTCAGACCTCCCGCAAACGTCCCTCGAAAACGATGCGTCCTTCGCCCCTGAGCGATGGATACCAGACGCCGTCCCGCTGCTTTAGGCTGACGTCCAGGACTCGGCCTGACCGGGTCCGGAGGCTCACCCGATCGCCAATCTTGCCCCATTCCTTAAGGAGGATCGCCGAGGCGACGGCGCCCGTCCCGCAGGCCAATGTCTCGCCCTCGACGCCGCGCTCGTAGGTCCTCATGGACCATCCCGAGGGACTTTCGGACAAAAAGTCCACATTGGCGCCATAGGCGAGCGAACGGTGGGACCGCAGCTCCGCGCCGCGCCCGAGGACGTCCGCTGATTCAACGTCAGGGCAGGTGACCACGACATGCGGGACGCCAGCCATGGCAAAGCCGAGGTCGGATTCTCCCCTGCCCTTCGGGATCTGTCCGAATTTTGGCTGCACGTCGCTGACCGCCTCGAGATCGATCTCGGGCAGTCCGTCGCGGAGCCGCGCGGAAAGGGTCCCGGCGTCGGTGTCGAACTCGAAGCCGGCGGCCGGGGCGAGGTCCAGCTCCACGGCCAGCCGAACGCTGCACAGGCTGGCGTTGCCACACAGCTCGCCCAAGGACCCGTCCGCGTTGTAGTACCGCATCCGGTACGCCTTGCGGTCTGACGGGAGCAGGAAGACCACACCGTCCGCGCCGACCCCGGGCCCGCGGGCACAGAGCTCCACGATCCGGCTCGTGGTCTCGAGCTCACCGGGAGGGTCGCGCCGGCAATCAAAGAAGACGAAGTCGTTGCCGGATCCGCTCATTTTGTAGAACTGGCGGCCGCGGCGATCGCCGGTTCCGGAAGACATCACGCGGCCTTGTGGGAGTCCGTTGCCCTGCGTGCCTCCACGGGGGCGACGCGCGGGATTCTGTTGAGCATGGCCCACCATCTCAGGCGCCACACCATCCAGATGCCTTCGCGCACGATCTTCTTGGACATCTTCGATTCGCCCTCGAGCCGGTCCACGAACACGATCGGAATCTCGGCGATGGCGAAGCCGTGCTTCCACGCGCGGAAGATCATCTCGATCTGGAAGGCATATCCGTTGGAGCGGACGTCGTCGAGCCGGATCGTCTCGAGCACTTTCCGCCGCCAGCACTTGAAGCCCGCGGTCGAGTCCCACACCGGGAGGCCGGTGACTTTTCGGGCGTACACGTTGGCGAAGTAGCTCAGCAGCAGCCGCGATACGGGCCAGTTCACAACGTTCGCGCGTCCGTCGCGATAGCGGGAGCCCACCACGACGTCGCTCGACCTCACCGCCTTGAACAGCTCGGGGATGTATGCAGGATCGTGCGAGAAATCGGCGTCCATCTGGAACACGTACGCGTAATCCCGTTCGAGCGCCCACTTGAAGCCCGCGATGTACGCCGTACCGAGGCCGAGCTTGCCGCTGCGCCGCAGGAGATGCACCCGGTCGTTGGCGGACGCGATGGCCGCGACGAGCCCGCCCGTCCCGTCGGGCGAGCCGTCGTCCACGACCAGTATGTCGAGGGACGCGTCTTTCCCGAGCACCGCGTCGATCATCCGGGAGATGTTGTCACGCTCGTTGTACGTCGGGACGACTACGAGCGACTTCTCAGGCAACATTTCTCCGGTCCAGTACCACTCCCGCGCCGAGCACGACGATTGACAGCGCGAGCGCGACCAGCGTGATCTTCTTGCCTGTCTCGTACGCGGGGCTGACGAAGCGAAGCCGGACGGAGCGCGCCCCGGCGGGAAGCTCGACGCCGATAAGGGTGTAATTCACCCTCCCGACGTTGGCGCGTTCGCCGTCCACATCGGCCTTCCAGACGGGATAGTAGTTCTCGGACACGACGAGGGCGGATCCGGCAGGCGCGGGCGCGCTCAACAGGAGCGAAATGTCGCCGGGCGCGTAGCTCTGTGTCGTCACGCTGATCGGAAGCTCCTCCGGCAATGACTGCGCGTCGGGGACGGGCGCCGCCTGCACGGGCGCATCCGGCTCGAACAGCGCGATGGTCCGCACGCGGAATCGCGGATCGAGCACCGTGGCGAGAACGTTCTCGTCGGGCGCTTTCAGGATGAGAGGCGCGACCCAGGCAAATGGTTGCTCGCCAGGCAGGTCGTACAGGTACACGGTAGTCCCCGCCGCCGAGCGGGCCGGTCCCACGACCCGCGTCAGGCCCGGTATCAGCAGTGTGTCCACGTTCGTGAGAATGAAGCGCGCGTTGGCCAGCTTCCAGAAA
>CALMKE010000022.1 GCA_937867645.1 uncultured Gemmatimonadota bacterium
GGCTCGATCCGGACGCAATTCCTCCGGCGTCTGGTGCTATACGAAAGTGCCGGCTTCTTTCTGATACTTATTTTTATCTGGATCGATGAGCTCGCCGACCTTGAGCACGGGGGAATCGCTCGCGCCGCATGGGAAGGTCTGCTCGAATCCGCCATCGTCATCGTCCTCGCGGTCGTCGTCACCACCTCGACGTTGCGGGCCGCGCGCCGGATCGCGTACCTGGAAGCGTTTCTCGTGATGTGCAGCTGGTGCCGCCGGGTGCGTGCTGAAGACGAATGGATGAGTTTCGAGGCCTACATGCAGAGATACGGGACGCAAACGAGCCATGGGATGTGCCCGGAATGCGAGGCAAACATTTCGAGGTGACCGCCCGCGCCGCGGTCAACATCGACCTCTGCGCTCCAGTCCCGAGCGTGTGGCAGGCCGGAGCTCGGCGCCCTCACTCCGGAGCAAGCTGATGCGGCTCGCAAGGCGGTGTCGTCCTCGGAGGTGACGCCGGGCTCACTGATGATCACGCCCGGCGTAATGGAGATCATCGCCGCAAAACACTGACTAACCTGAAACCCCTGGTGCCGTATGAGGGACTTCAGCATCTCGGTTGACGTCAATGCGTCACCCGAACGCGTGTGGGAGGTGATGGCTGACGCCGACCGTTGGCGCGAGTGGACTTCTTCGATCACGAGCGTCGAGCTGTTGGACAAGCCGATCGCGGTCGGTGGCCGCGCCGTCGTTCGGCAGCCCGAGCTTCCGCCCGCGAAGTTCAAGATCACGGCAGTCGAGCCCGGCAGGAGCTTTACGTGGGCGACCGGCTACCCGGCGGGCCTCGTGTACATGCACGCGAAGCACACCGTAAAGCCCACGCCAACAGGTGCCCGCGCGGAACTGGTGCCACGGTTTGACGGGCTGCTCGGCGGCGTCATGGGAAAGAAGATGGCGGAACTCAACAACCGGTATCTAAAGATGGAAGCGGCGGGACTGAAGCGATTCAGCGAGGAGGGACCGCGCGACCCGGGTGTCCCGCTCGAGCAATGGAGCGCCGAGGCACAACGCCGGTTGCCTTAGAACGCACCTGGTGCGGTACGTTAGGTACATGTCCATTCTTGTCTGATTTCGACGTAACTCCGCTGGCGGGTAGAAGACCCTTCTACAAAATCTGCCGAGAGTACATGTCATTCCTGCGGAGTTACCAGGAGAAATTAGCAATGCCGGAGAGGAAGAACGGTCCGGCGAGATCTTCCGTGGAGCCGCAAAAGGATGTGCGGGGCCACGGCGGTGTTGGAGCACCCCCCGCGACAAAACGATGATACCGCGACGAAGCGGCATGTTATCGTCGGCGCATGCACATGTGGTGGGGGACTTGATGACGGTTCATTGCCCGGAGTGCAACGGTCGGAACCTCCGCGAGAAGAACACGGCGTACACCGAAATCGGCATTCTCGACTGGGAGTGGGACAACGGAAGCGAGGCCCCACAGCCCGCGGCCTATGAGACCGATGTGTCCGTGAACTGGAACGTCGCCGACGATCCTCATCCTTACGCCTGTGCGATTTGCGCTTGGGAAGGAACGCTGGACCAGCTAGTGGTGAAGGAACCTACCGCCCCTCGGGGCTATGACTTCGTAGACTGAACGAAGTCGATGAAGCCGTCCATCTGGTGCGACCAAAACAGGTATAGGTCGTCGCTCTGAACGGCGACGAGCCGTTCCAGCTTATAAACGCCTGCAATGATCGCGGCGGCAACGATGTGCGACCTACCTAGCCGTTCTCGCCATTGTCGCGCCTTGGCCACCGTGTCGTTGTCCAGCCGCTTCAGCGAATTCAGTTCGCTGTTTGATGACTTGCACTCGAGGACGAGGACCCTTCCATCGAACAACCGAATCACGAAGTCGCCCTTTCGACCTGCCACTTCGGATTCGGGGCAAAACTCTCCAATAGCAGGCGCGTCCGTAATCGCTTCAATCTTCCGGCGCTTCACCTCTTTGTAGCCGATGCCGAGCAGAGCCTGCCGCACCTGGTCCTCTTGGCCGTGCTGTTGGGCGTGCCGGCGTTTAGTCGCTACGTGTGCGCTGGCGAGCAAAGCAGCCGTCGCGAGCACCGCCGCGCTTCGCTCCTGCTCGCTGGGCTCGGCGCCCTTCGTAAAATCCCACGTGAACCGCTTCCGATCGATGGCCACCATGACTGTCTGCACGATGTCACGAAGCGCTGCGGGATTCTTCTTGAGGGCTCCCGGCGCAAGCGACGAGACCTCCGCGAGCGTTTTTAGGTCATCATCGGAGATTGGCGGTGCAGCGATGTAGCGGAGCGTTTTGAGGCGTGACTTGTTCGTCACGATGTCGGCCGCCCGTTCCTCCAACTGCGTAAGGTCAACGCTCGCCTCCAGAAACTCCTCCGTTGCTTCGAGGTAGTCGTCGAACGCGTCGAGGTACTCCTCCAACGGTTCCTCAAGGCGCTCTGCGCGGAAGTTCTTAATTGCTTCTAGCCGCAACTCCGCAAGCTCCTGCGAAGTGAAAATCTTCGGAACGTTCACTCAGCCAGAAGCATCTCGGGGCGCGGCACGGCGATCCGCTCCATCTCGCGGGGCTCGAATTTCATCAGGCCACCAGCGTATGTCCGGCTGCTCGCCGTGCGACCGGCCTGCATGAGGAAAGACGCAAGGCGCTGAATCTGGTGGGGTGTAAGCGGGTCGCGTGGATAGATGCCGTGCGCGATGTTGATGTATCGAGCTTGCGCGTGATTCTCCACGAATGCGGGTGGACGACGCGCCATGTACGTTGCCATAATGGGCGGCGGCGGACGAAGCCCAACCGACCACCACGCTTTGCGGTGCGTCGCGACGTATCCGCAATCGGCACCCATTCCCCTTGCCCACGCGAGGAAGTCATCAACAGCTCGACGTTCCGCCGTATCCAATTCGTCGAGGTCCCTCGGCAAATCGATGACCCGCTTCAGCTTTGCAGTGTCGTCGAGGACGGTGCCAGCGTTGAACAGTTCGCGGGCCCTGGTGACGCTCGGGTATAACACGCGATCAGGAAGCCGCGCGCCCTCCACCCCGGCGATCCAGACACGATTAGAACCGGTAACCGCTCCGCGATGCACGCGACACAACTCTCCCAGCTCGACGTAGCCGTCAGGAATTCGCCGTGCGTTCTTGAGTAGTGGAGTCCAGCGTCGTTCAGCGGCAAGACGCTCGCAGCGAACGAGCGCCCCCTTCGACAACCTCTCGGGTAAGTCCTCCACGTCCTCAACGCGACCGATCCGAATCGACTTTGGTCGATGGCCGATCTCAAAAGTCGCGATCGCGGCCGTTGTCGCCGCGTCAGGAAACGGGCGCGCGCTCGGCTCGACAACGACGATGCCCTCACCACCAAGCCCATTCAGGAACAAGTCTCGAACGAGCTTACCGTAGTTCACGTCGAGCCATTCGGCAGCGGTGAGCAGTGCTCCGAAGTCACCCTCTGCGGCATGGTTCAAAGTGGCGAGATAGAAATACACGTGCATACCGGCGAGCTGGCTCGCAGAGTGACCGCGTGCCTTCGCTTCGCGAACAAGCCAATCTTTCCACTGAGCATCAATCAAGTGATGGCGCACATACGGCGGGTTGCCGATAAACAGGGTCCGGCCGTCGATCGGCTGCAGCTTGGCGCGTCGATAATCCTCCAAGCCGATCCACGCACGTTCACCAAATCCGCCGACTGCCAGGTTTGCGCGAGCGACGAGCGCGGCGAGCGGATCGATTTCGAAACCGACAAGCGCCGCCTTCGTGAATTGATAAGCCGCCGCGATGAGAAATCGCGCCGAGCCAACCCCCGGATCCACGACACGCTCCGGCGCTCCGTGGCTCGCCGCCCACCCCATCATTGCCTCGACGATAGGGAGTGGCGTGTACGTCGCGCCGAGCGGCCTTCGCTGCTCGGGTGATCGGAGCCGAGCGAACGCGTCACCTAGCGGGTCCTCGCCCAATCGAATCGATGCTTTGAGCGCCCGGAGAACGGCCGGCTTTGCTTCCGCTGTCGAAGTACGGAGTAGCTCTCGTTCTTCGGACGATATTGCCGGGACTGCTGACGCTCCCAGTGCTCTCACATACGCGACCAGTGTTCTTTCGTCAGCGATGTCGTCACTTCTCGCTAACTCGGGAAACAGCGTCGGTCGAGAGCGTGGCGGCATTCGTCAGCGCAGAGTAAGGTGGATAGGCGTACACAATATTGACCCAAACACAGGCCGAAGAAAGGCCTTGGGTTCCATGCGAGCCGTGGGAAGAATCCACAGCCGCCACGCCATGAGTCAGCTTTGTGTGCTTAGCGTCAGTCGGCGGTGGCGTGTAGCAGAGCGGCCCGACTCTTAAAGGCTGTCAAGAATTCGGTGCCTACGCCAGTCGTGAGCACGCTGCTGGAATGTCTATCAGCAGTCGGATGAGGAACCGTTCTAGAAGCGACGAGTGTGATCGTGAAGCTCCGCGAACGTCGCTAGCGTAAGGGCTGTGGCGGCAGCAACGCTGTAGAAACTCGACAGCCTGGTAGCCAAAAGAAAGAAAAAGCACCATCAGCTAAAAGCCGACAGTGCTTAGTCTTACTGAATCGGGACGGCGGGATTTGAACCCGCGGCCCCCTGAACCCCATTCAGGTGCGCTACCGGGCTGCGCCACGTCCCGTCCGCCGCTTGCACGGACAGTCTTTAAAGTTACACCAACGCCATCGCACTCTCAACCCGCCGGCTCGGCCGCCGAATTGACCAGCTTCGTTATGTAGGTCTCAAAATCGTCGTGCATGATCTTGGACGACGGGTTACGGATCATCTTCTGGAACGACTCCTCCCGGGCGAGCTGCCGCATGCGCCGCACCCACGAGTTGAAGTACTCGTCCGACAGCTGCCTGTGATCGTGCGCGTACCACGCGATCTCGAACAGCGAGAGCTGCATCAGGTTCAGAAAATATTCCTGGATCTCCCGCTCGGAGTGCAGATGCTCGACGTCGTGGGCGTGCACCGACGCGAGCGCGGGATGCAGCACGCGCATCTCCCGCAGCCGGTATTGCAGCTCGACGAGCTTGGAGAAGTTCGCCACGAGCTGCGCCTTGCGCGTGCTGCGGAACTGCACCGCGGCATAGATGAGACCGCCGGCAATCGCGAGGGACGAGAGCGCCTGCAACGTGACCTGCAGGAGCTGAAGGTTCTCCATGTCGGCTAGTCCTAGGTCACCGGATCCACGAGCAGCGTCCGATACAACACGAATAGCGCAACGACGATCAGCACATACGCGAACATCTGCTTGAGCCGTGCCTGCGGCACGCGCCTGGCCCAGAACGAGCCTCCCACGGTTCCGAGCGCCGCCAGCGCCGTGAAGCTGCCGACGAGTCGCCAGTCGATCTCCGTCCGTCCGAGGTAGCCCGCGAACCCGCTCAGCGCGTTCAGCGAGATGATCACGAGCGACGTCCCCACCGCGAGCCGCATCGGCAATCCGGCGATCAGCACCAACGCCGGCACGATGATGAACCCTCCGCCGACCCCGATGATTGCCGTGAGCACTCCCACCGCCAGCCCCTGCAGCACGAGCAGGACCGCCGCCCGCGCGTCGGTGTGCGGCATCGCGGGTGTCGCGCTCTCCGGCGGCGAGGTCCGCGCGTTTCGGATCAAGAGCGTCGCGGACGTCAGCACCACCACGGCGAACCCGATGAGCTGGGCGCGCCCGGAGAAATACGACGCGAGGCCGGCGCCGAAGTACGCGCCCAGCATAGCGGCCGGACCGAAGATCGCCGCCACGCGGAAAGAGACGTTGCGTCCGCGCAGGTGCGACAGCGCGGCGATCAGCGCGGTCGCTCCGACGACGCCGAGGCTCATGGCGATCGCCGGCTTCGCGCCGATTCCCATGACGTACACGAAAATCGGGACCGTCAGCACCGACCCTCCGGCGCCAAGCAGTCCCAACGAGATGCCAACCACGACGGCCAGGACGGCCGCGAGCAGTGTCACCCGCGGGGCCGGATACCGCGCGCGTTCCGGATCAGGCTCCCGCTTCGACAACCCCGCCGTGCAGCTTTCGCGCGAGATAGCTCTCGACGAACATGAGTCCCTGCTCGCCCGCTCGCCGGATCATCCGCAGCAGCGTATCCATGCTGGAAACTTCCTCGAGCTGCTCGTTCACGAACCACTCGAGAAAGTTTCGCGTCAGGTGCTCGTTCTGCTTGATCGCGAGATCCATCAGGTCGTTGATCTGCTTCGTCACCTTGAGCTCCCAGTCCAGTGAGAGCTGCACCGCCTCCTCCGCCGACTTGAAGCCGGCGCGCGGCGCGGGAATCGACGGAATCTTGAGCGGCGCGTCCGCGTCCACGATGTACTGGACTATTTTCATCGCGTGCGCGCGCTCCTCGTCGGCCTGGATCTGGAAATGATGCGCCAGCTCGGGCAGCCCTTCCTGGCTGAAGTAGCTGGAGATGGCTACGTACTGCAAAGAAGCGCCGAACTCGTGTCCCACCTGTGCATTCAGCGCGTCCGCTGTTTCCTTGCTGATCATCATGGCTCGATGGGTTGAGGTTTACCGATGTCAAAATTAGTCGTTTCCACGACCGTTTGGACTGGCAGGGCGATCATCTGCTCCGTCGCGCTGGTGCTCCTTGGCGCGTGCGGTGAGCGCCCCAGGCGCGCGGTCGTGGAGGGGGACACTCCGACCCCGCCGCTGACTCCGCTGATGGGCGCCGAGATCCTGGTGGGCGCGGGCGACATCGCCTCGTGCGCCTCCAAAGGCGACGAAGCCACGGCGGCTCTTCTCGACCGCATACCGGGAACGGTATTCACCGCCGGTGACAACGTGTACCCGAACGGAACGCTCGACCGGTACCGCCGCTGTTACGGGCCCTCGTGGGGGCGACACAGGGCGCGCACGTATCCCGCGGCCGGCAACCACGACTACAGGGTCAACCGCGGCGCGGCATACTACGACTATTTCGGCGCGCGCGCGGGCCCGCGCGGACAAGGCTACTACACGTTCACGCTGGGGGACTGGCTGATCGTGATGCTGAATACCAACATCGCTATCGCGGACGGATCGGAACAGGCAGCGTGGCTGCGCGGAGTGCTCGCCGGCCGCGCCGGTAAATGCGAAATCGCGATCGGCCATCATCCACGGTTCAGCTCCGGACCGCACGGCTCCGACCGGCGCATGGCTTCGCTCTGGCAGATCCTGCAGAATGGTGGAGTGGAGATGATGCTCGCCAGCCACGACCACTTCTACGAACGCTTCGCGCCGATGAACGCGGCGGGAGCCTTGGACGAGGCGCGCGGCGTGCGGCAGTTCATCGTCGGTACCGGCGGCTTCAAGCCGTACGCGCCGCGCGAGCGGCAGCCGCAAAGCGAACGGCGGCGAACGGCGACGGGCGTGTTCAAGCTGTCGCTTGGCGACGGCGTGTATCAGTGGGAGTTCGTGCCCGTGGCGGGGCAGACGTTCAGGGATTGGGGCGAGGGGAGATGCAGGTGACAGGTATCAGGTATCAGGTATCAGGTATCAGGTATCAGGTATCAGGTAGGGCGATGCGGTAAATCGATTTCGGCAGCAGGTAAACGGCGCGCACCGAACCCGGCCGGACTGTCAGGTTTGTTGGTGAGGAGGCACGGTGCAGAGCTTTCACGACCTAGTGGTGTGGAACAAGGCGCATGCGGTTGTTCTCGGCGTATATACAGCCACGCGCTCATTCCCAACAAGCGAACGGTACGGCCTTCAGGTTCAACTCCGTAGATCCGCGTCGTCGATTGCGACGAATCTCGCTGAAGGTTGCGGGCGGAGCACCGCAGGCTCGTTCGCGGCGTTCGTCGAAATAGCTTTTGCCTCCGCGAGCGAGTCAGAATATCAGCTACTGTTGTCTCGTGACCTGGGCCTTCTCGAAGAAGAGTCCTACCAGTCGCTATGCCGTGACATCGTGGAGGTCAAAAAAATGCTCGCGAAACTCCACAAGACTCTGGAAGCGCGCGCCGCGCGCCATCGCCGCCCCTGATACCTGATACCTGATACCTGATACCTGATACCTGATACCTGATACCTGCTACCTGTCATTCGTACGGCTCCAGGTGAACGAGCACCGAGTCTACGCGGGGAACGGCCTCCCGGATCGCGCTCTTCACCATGCCTCCAACGACGTGCGCATCGCGGATGGGCAGCGCCGGATCGGTCTGCACGTGCAGAGTCACGCGATACGTCATGCCCGTTCTTCGGACCGCGAGCTTCTCGGTCGCGAGCACGCCGGGAACCGCCTCAGCTGCGCGCCGCACCGGATCAACGATCTCCGCTCCGGGCATGCGGTCCATCAGATCCCGCAGCGAGGCGCGCAGCATGCTCGTTCCGTTGTAGGCGATGATGACGGTCGCCAGCAGCGCGGCCCAGTCGTCGGCCGACTCCCACCCGGGCCCACCCCACAGCGCGATCGAGATACCGACAAACGCGGCGGTCGACGTGATCGTGTCGCTCAAGTGATGCCACGCGTCGGCTTCCACCGCTCGACTGCCGATGTCGGCGCCGACGGCCCGCACCCTGCGCGCGAGGATCCACTTGGTCGCCATGACCGCGGCGAGCACGATCAGCGTCCACGGCGCGGGCGTGCTGTGCGGCGTGTGAATCTCGAGCACGGCCTGGTAGGCGATTCCCACTGCGGCCCCGAGCAGCATGAGCGCGACCACGGCGGCGGAGAGGGCTTCGGCTTTCCCGTAGCCGAACGGGTATTCCTCGTCGGGCGCTCGGCCGGCCACGCGCAGTCCGCCCCAGACTATCAGCGACGAGAAGATGTCCGCCGTCGATTCGACGGCGTCGGCGATCAGCGCGTAGCTGTTCCCCACCACGCCCGCGACCAGCTTGGTCACGGCGAGCATGGCGTTGATCAGCACGCCGACCTGGGCCGAGCGGATGCCGCGCGCTACCTGCGCTTCAGCTGGTGACAGTACGCCCTCGGGAGTTACGCGGGGTCAGCCGCTCCTCAGCTTAGCGGCGAAGGCCGCTGGCAACCCGGCCTCGGTGATCGCCGCCGCCGCGCGCTCAATCTCGTACTCCACCCGGACAAAATCCACCGCGGGCGATTCGCCCGCGAGGTCCACCGCCACGTAGCACGCGCGCGAGTCCCCGTCCTTCGGCCGGCCCACGCTCCCCGCGTTCACGAAATGGACGCCGTCCACGACGCGGTGCCACGGCTTGTGCGTGTGCCCGAACGCGATGACGTCCCCGCTCTTCAGGCCGGCGACCGCCGCCATCTTGCGGCAGAAATCGTCGGGTCGGTCTTCGGTCCAGTACACGGTGTTCAGCACGGGGGTGCCGTGCACGAGCGTCAGGGTCGGCCCGCCCGCGTGTCCGCCCCCCGCCCGCACGTCGAGCCTGAAGGGCAGCTCCGCCAGCGCGCGCTTCGTCTCCGCTGACGTGTTGGCTTTCGTCCATTCGAACGACACGCGCGACAGCCGCTCCTGCTCGTCGTCCTCGTACTTGCAGCCGCAGTGCTTGTAATCCGTGGCGACCGTCGAATCGTAGTTGCCGGCGACGCCGTGGATCCCGCGCTCGCGCAGCAACGCGACCGTCTCGTTCGGCCACGACGCGTAGCCGACCAGATCGCCCAGATGGTAAATCGCGTCAAACGGCCCTGCTCCGTCCACGTGGCGGAGCACGGCCTCCAGCGCCGGGAGATTGGCGTGGATGTCGGAGATCAGCGCGTAGCGTGGCGTCGGTCGGTCCGCGCGAGTCGTCTCAGCTCTTCAGCGGCTTCGTCGCCCGCACGAACGCGCTGAGGAATTTTCCATCTATCTCACGCGCCACCACGGCGACGTCGTTCACCGCATTCGCGAGGAACGCGGCCGCGTCTTCGGCCTTGTAGATGCGCGTCGGCTCGATATCGATCTGCTCAAATCCCGCGGCAGCTAGGAGCGAGCGGTACTCGCTCTCTTCGAGCGCGCCCGCGACGCAGCCGATCCACAGCTCCATGCTCCGCTTCACTGCCGCGGGCACCGGACCGCGCACGACGACGTCGGACACGGCGAACCGTCCGCCCGGCTTGAGCACGCGGAACGCTTCGCGCAGCACGCGGCCCTTGTCGGCCGAGAGGTTGATCACGCAGTTCGAGATGATCACGTCCACCGACGCGTCCGGCAGCGGGATGTTCTCGATCTCGCCCTTGAGGAACTCGACGTTGGTCGCTCCGGCGCGCCGCTTGTTCTCGTTGGCGAGCGCCAGCATTTCCTTAGTCATGTCGAGGCCATACACCTTCCCCGTCAGCCCCACGCGCTTGGCGGACAGCAGAACATCTATTCCGCCGCCCGAGCCGAGGTCGAGCACGGTCTCGCCTTCGTGGAGCTGGGCGAGCGCGGTCGGGTTACCGCAACCGAGCGAGGCGAGCAGCGCCTCGGCGGGCACGCCCGCCTTCTCACCCTCGTCGTACAGGTTCGAGGTGATGGGATCGTACGACTCGGTGCTGGAGCCGCAGCACGCGCTCGAGCAGCAGCCGGCGTCGTCGCTGGTGGTCCCATCCGCGACGGCCTGCGCGACGCGGCCGTATTTCTCCTTTACTTCCTGCTTTATGTCAGCAGGTATGGTGGCGTCCATCTCGATTCTCCGAAAAGAAATATGTGACTAGTGACTAGTGACTAGAAACTGCAGTTAGCCACAGCATTCGACTTTCAGTCGCCGCCTCGGCTTGAGCGAAGCCAGGAACTGGCCGGCTTCATCGATCGCTTCGCGGTTGAGAGAGTAGTGGACCCAGCGGCCCTCGCGACGGTCGGTGATCAGTCCCGCGTCCTTCAACACCTTGAGGTGGAACGAGAGCCGCGACTGCGCCGCGTCCAGCGCGTCGGTGAGCTCGCACACGCACCGCTCGCCATTGGTCAGACGGATCACTATTCCGAGCCTGGTGGGATCCGAGAGCGCGTGGAACCATCGCGCTGCCCTGTCGGTGTTCCCAGCGATCGCGGTAGCCATGGACCAATGATATATCAAATTTTGTTGATGTGTCAAGTGCTGGCTGCCGGACTGAGAGGCCCGTGCGGCCTCAATCCTCCGTCCAAAGTCGGCA
>CALMKE010000023.1 GCA_937867645.1 uncultured Gemmatimonadota bacterium
GGCGAGCTGACCGCGGACGCGACCGGACGCCTCGCCGAATCACTTGGCGGCATCCGGATAGTGAAGGTGTACGTCGCGGAGGAGCGGGAGGAGCGGATCTTCTCGGCGGCGGTCGAGAAGCTGTTCAGGAACATCGCCCGCACGATCACCGGCACGTCCGCGGTGGGTGCAGGCGCAACGGTGATCGTCGGCGCGATCGGGGTGCTGATGATCGTCGTAGGCGGTCGGGCGATCCTGGCGGGCACGATGACGCTCGGCGATTTCGTCATGTACATCTTTTTCGTGGGGCTCGTCGCCGCTCCGCTGATTCAGATAGCGTCCATAGGAACCCAGATCACGGAGGCGTTCGCCGGGCTCGACCGGATTCGCGAGCTGCGGCAGATGGCGAGCGAGCAGTCGGAGGACGAGAGCCGCGCGCACCTGCCGGAGCTGCGCGGTGAAGTCGCCTTCGAGAACGTGTCCTTCGCATATGTGCCCGACAGGCCCGTGCTGAAGAACATCTCGTTCGTCGCGCCGGCGGGATTCACGACGGCGCTGGTGGGGCCGAGCGGGTCAGGCAAGAGCACGCTCATCAACCTGGTCATGGCGTTCAATCGGCCCGATGCGGGCCGGGTGCTGGTGGATGGTCACGACCTCGCTTCCGTGAGGCTGTTGGATTACCGGGCGCAGCTCGGCGTCGTGTTGCAGGACAACTTCCTCTTCGACGGCACGATCCGGGAGAACATCGCTTTCTCCAAGCCCGACGCCACCGACGAGGAGATCGGGGCCGCGGGCCGGATCGCGCACTGCGACGAGTTCGTGGAGCAGTTCGAGCTCAAGTACGACACGATCGTGGGCGAGCGGGGCGTCAAGCTGTCCGGTGGGCAGCGGCAGCGCGTGGCGATCGCGCGGGCGATCGTGGCCGACCCGCGAATCCTCATCCTGGATGAGGCCACTTCCAGCCTGGACAGCGAGAGCGAGGCGCTGATCCGCGACGGGCTCAGGTCATTGCGGCACGGTCGCACGACTTTCGTCATCGCGCACCGCCTGTCCACGATCGAGAGCGCCGATCAGATTCTGGTGCTGGATGGGGGCGAGCTGGTGGAGCGAGGGACGCACGCCGAACTGATCGAGCGCGATGGACGCTACCGGCAGCTGTACGACAAGCAATACGGTATCGAGCGCGATCGGTTCATCAATCCGGGCGAGGATTTCACGCCGGAGGAGCCGTCGCCGCTCGAGGGGGTCGGCGGGGTTCCCACGAGCAATCGCCTTTGAAGCACCGCTTTTACACGCTCGACGTGTTCACCGATACGCCCCTGGCCGGGAATCAGCTCGCGGTCTTTACCGACGCCGGGCAGATACCGGCAGACCGGCTGCAGGCGATCGCGCGCGAGTTCAATCTTTCGGAAACGGTGTTCGTATATCCGCCGGTCGATCCGGGGAACACGGCACGCGTTCGCATCTTCACGCCCGCTACCGAGCTGCCGTTCGCCGGTCACCCTACGATCGGAACGGCGATCCTGCTTGCCGCTCTCGGTCGTGTGCCGCGCCGCGGCGGAAAGGCACGCGTGGTGCTCGAGGAGGGAGTCGGCGCGGTTCCGGTGGAAGTGCGATTCTCAGGCGCCGTGCCGACCTGGGCGCAGCTCACGGTTGCGCGGCTGCCGGAGGGCGGTCCGCTCCCGCCGGACGACTTGGAACTGGCCGAAGCGATTTCACTTGAGCCAGCGGACTTGGACCCGGATCTGCGGCCCGCGGCCTTCTCCTGTGGCGTTCCCTACTTGTTCGTTCCGGTACGAAACCGCGACGCGCTCGCGGCGGCCGCTCCCGATCTCGATACATGGCGCGAATCGCTCGGCGATTACTGGGCTCCCGATCTGTTCCTTTTTACACGCGACGTCGAGCGTCCCGGCTCCGATTTCCGCGCGCGGATGTTCGCGCCGCTACTGGGCGTCCCCGAGGACCCCGCCACCGGAAGCGCGGTGGCAGCGTTCGCCGGTTATCTCGCCGCGCGCGAACGACTCTCGGACGGGCGCCACAACTGGCGGATCGAGCAGGGCTTCGAGATGGGCCGGCCGAGCCTCCTCGAGCTCGAGAGCGACGTGCGCGACCGGGTCGTCTACACCGTTCGCGTGGGCGGGAACGCGGTGATCGTAAGCGAAGGAACCATGTTGCTGAGCTAGGCACCGTGCTGCGTGCTTGAGAGCTACCGCACGCTGCCAGAAACAAAAGGCTCCCGATGCATTCGGGAGCCCCGTAAACGGTGGCTGATAGACGCCACGATTGCTTGCCAAGCAACAATAATATCGTGCTAATCGCCCGCGCTGTCAACGATTGGACGGTAAGCGTGCCCGGGACGGGATTCGAACCCGCACGGCCCTTTCGAGCCAAGAGCTTGGCAAGCAATCGTGTCTACCATTTCACCACCCGGGCACTAAACGCTCTGGGGGGCAACGGGACTCCGGCGCGCGCTCGCCACGCCTCCTTCGCGACTTACCGCCGGCCGAACATAGGCCATGCGTGCGGATTGGCGTACGCGATAACGCGCAAGATGGATCGATTTCAAACCGGCTGCCGGATGCGCGGTTCAGTCGAGCGGTTCTAGACTACTCCCGTGGGTCACGGCGATTCGCCTGGCGCTTGGCTCAGAGCGTTACTGCGCGTACCGGAGAATGTCGTACAGGTACTTCACGCCAAAGCCGATGTTTTCCAGCGAGATCCGTTCGTTGTTGCCGTG
>CALMKE010000024.1 GCA_937867645.1 uncultured Gemmatimonadota bacterium
CGGCGGCTGACTC
Source organism: uncultured Gemmatimonadota bacterium (assembly GCA_937867645.1). Lineage (GTDB taxonomy): Bacteria > Gemmatimonadota > Gemmatimonadetes > Gemmatimonadales > Gemmatimonadaceae > JACDCY01. The sequence continues at coordinate 14 of CALMKE010000024.1, forward strand.
CGTGGCCGGCACGCTGTCGCCACGCGTGACCGCGATGGACTCGGCGATCACCGTGGAGCATGCGGCGAGGGCGCTGGGTAACGTCGTGTCGTTCCCCTATGCCTTCCCGAGTGCGGGGAAGTATCGCATCTGGGTGCAGGTCAAGCGCGGCGGGCGAGTGGTGACCGGCGCGTTCGATGCCGACGTTACAGCGGAGCAGTCGCGACCGGCTCGTTAGTATGAGTTAGTGGTCACTAGTCACCAGTCACGGTCGCTACCGCCCGATCCAGTACGTCCCCTTGATCGCGAAGACATTCTCCGGAGCCACGCGGAACAGGCCGGACACGTCTCTGCCCAGCTCGAAGTCGCCGGCCGGACCTTCGCCCGATCTGCGCTGCTGCCACACAAAGAAGAGCGCGGAGCCCGGACGGTACTCCCAGCGCACGACGGCGTTCCCGAGCAACGCCCGCTCGTGGAAGTCGGGGTCGCCGAAGGTGACTGTGCTGCCCTGCGCGGGGAACGCCGTGTAGCCGCCGTCGGCAGTGCGCGAGAGGGTGCCGTCCGATTCGGAGAAGCGATCGAAATCGCGCGTGCGGGGGCGGCTGAGACTGCGGAAATCGCTGTACGCGCCGGTTGCCACGAGCGGCTGCAGGAACATCTGCAGGGAAAGGTGCGGCGAGAACGTCCAGTCCACGCGCGTCTCCAGCGACAGCTCGTGGTATTGCAGCGAGCCGAAGACGTACCTGCGTCCGAACGTAGCCGTCGCGGCGGCATCCTCCGTCTGCGTGATGTATTGGGTTGAGATGAACTTCCGCTCGTAGTTCGGCGAGAAGCTCAGCCTGAGCGCCGACGTCGGCCGGATGGAGAATTCGAGTCCAACTTCCGACCCGTTGCCACCGTCGTCGTTTCGTTCATGCTGGTATTCCGCCTTGATCGAGTACACGCGCCGCTGGTCAGTGACGATGCCCGCCTCGTAAGACCAAACGCCTGGGTTCGTCATGAGGGGGCCGCCCCTGGTCAGCCTGTCGTCATACGCCTGGAACGCGCGAAATACTCTGGCGTTGAAATCCCAGAAGTTGCGGAAGCGGCCTTCCGTCAGGAACGCGAGATAGTGCTGCGTCTTGTCGCCGTCCCAGTTCGTCGTATATCCGCTGAACGGTGCGACCACGTAATTGCGGAAGAGCTTTCCGGGCGTGTCTTCCTTGTATGCGATCAACCCGGAGTAGGCGCGGTACGCCGTGAGCGAGTGGAAGCCCACGTCGTTCACTTCGAACCCGGGGCTGACGCCCTGGTACGTCACGCTGCCCAGCCAGTGCTTTCCCGCATCCTTGGAGCCGGCGACTTGCATCGCCACACCGTGCAGCGCTGTACGGTTCGGATCGAACCGCTCGGACTCGAGGTCCGGACGCTGGAAGTAGTGGACGGGCGAGAGCTGCGTGCGGGCTATCGCCGCTGGCGAGCCGAACACGGAGCTGCGCGCGATCGCGCCGTCAAGCGTCCACTCACGCTGCTTCCAGCTGTGGGTGAAGTCCAGTCCGGCGAAATACGCGTCGCGGCGGAGAAGCTGAGCGAGCGGGGCGTCTTCCAGGTCGCGATTCACGGCGGTCAGCAGGGTGCCGGCCGTGGTGTTTCCCTCGCGGAAGTTCTGCTGCACGCGGCCGACCAGGTAGTTCGTCAGCGGCTCGACGGGCTCGCGTCCCCGCGCGCCCGCTGCGGTCGCGAACCGGGCCGTTTCCCGGGTCGTAACTGCGTCGAGCAAGCCCGTGGACATGCCACCCGACGTCTTGCCGGTGACCTTGACTGCCCCGGCTATGGTCGCTTCCTCGGGGGTGTCCACGTAATCGTAGCCGCCGAGTCCGCGCTGGGGAGCGCGGCCGATGCGCCGCGAGTGAAAGAAGCTCGGGAAATCGAAGGAGTTGTGGGTTCGGATGCGGCCGAACTGAAAAATGTCCGACCCTTCGATGAAGAAGGGCCGCTTCTCAGGAAAGAAGAGCTCGTTGGCGGAGAGATTCACCCGCGCGGGGTCCACTTCCACCTGGCCGAAGTCGGGATTTACCGTCGCCGTCAGTCGCAAGCTGCTGGTCAGCGCGTACTTGAGGTCCCCGCCGACTTTGGTCCTGTACTCGCTCGATCCACGGAACGGGTCGCCCGGCACGTGGTGCAGGTACTCGGCGCGCGCGGTGGCATACGGCATGAGCTCCAGACTCCGCGTTTTGGGCAGCGACTTGAGTCCCGTGAGATCAGCCCACGCTTGCGGGCCGCCGGGAAGTCTCTTCGGCGTGAACGCGAGCATAGCGATCTCGCCTTTGCGCGCGATGTCGCGGCGGACCTGGATTCCCCACGTGCTGTCCGCGGGACCCACATTGTAGCGGAGCTGCGAGAATGGAATCCTGAGCTCCGCGGTCCAACCCGCGGAATCGATCGTCGCCTTCGATTCCCACACCGCATCCCATGAATTGTCCTGCCCGAAGCCGCCGCTTCCCGGCGCGAGCCAGGCCGCGTCGCGTACGGCCCCCGCCGGCGTTATGCG
>CALMKE010000025.1 GCA_937867645.1 uncultured Gemmatimonadota bacterium
CTGTCCTGCGTCGGGATCCACGTGCGGGTGAGGATCGCCTGGCCCTGCGTGAAGAGGAAGGGAAGCTTCTTGCCCGCGGTCTGCGCGGGCGAGAGCCATTGGACGGCCGCCGCGGTCGGCGCCGTCTCATATTCGATGACGATTGTATCGGCCTGCGCCTGCGCCGCTGAATCGCGCGCGGGCAGCGCAACGGCGAGCGGCGCGCCGAGGAATTCTCTGGGCGCGCCGACGCTGAAGCCGAGCGAGTCGCCCGCCGCGCTCGTCACGCGCTTGATCGTGAGGTCGCGGATGTCGAGGATCACGCTGTCGGCGTCGCCGGTGCGAGCGACGGCGAGGCGGGCCGTGCCCCGAATGCGCTTTGCCGTGAAGTCGGGCGTGAGGTCGAGCGATACGTGCGTGACCCGGGCGCTGTCGGGCTGCGCGTACGAGTGAACGTCCCGCGGCAGCCGGCGGTCGTCGCTTGCATCCGCCACTCTGTCATCCTCTGAAGCACAGGCCAGCATTCCAAGGAGCCCGATGGCTCGCAGTGCCGAAAACCTCAATCGTCCATGCATCCGCATGTTGAGCTCGCTGGCGGCCGGTAAGCCGACACCCGGCCTCGGTTATTTACTCAGGATCGTGGGGAAAAATACTCAGCACTTTGAGTAATCTGTCTTCCTGCCACGGGAGCTAGCCAGCGCGTGCGGGAGCCGGCGCCTCTTCGTCCAGAATGTAGCTCACGTCACCAACCGACCGAGCCATCCTGAAACGCCACGTTCCCCAACGCCCGTCCGTGTTGACGGCGGCAACCCAGCGCTTGGCGGCCGCCTCCTTGACCTCCGCGAGCTCGTCATAGCCCTTCGTCTCGAGAATCAGGTGATCCGCCCCGTTCCCCGTTAGGCGAATCACGAAATCCGGGACGAAGTCGTGCATCTGTCCGTTGTGCAGATACGGAATGGCGAACCCAAGCCCGGCGTTTTTGACGAATGCCTCCACTGATTTGTGGCGGTCGATGTAGAACGCCGCTTGCTGCTCCCACTTCGCCGTGTCGGCAACGACGTAATTGACGTGGCTCCGGTTGGTATTGCGTACCTCGCGGCTCGTCCAGAAATCGACGTTGGCCGTCGAGCCTTCCGGGTTGAGCACCTCCAGCCGCGGCAGCTCGGGAGCCTCGCCAGCTTCCGTATCCGGCTCGATGTGTCCCACCAACAGCTCCGTTGCCCAGCCGTAATACGGTGAGGTGAAGACGTCGAGCACGTCGGTCGTAGGCTCGGCGCGCACCCGCTCTTTGACAAACCGCTCCACGATCTGCACGAGCTGCGGGAACAGCACGTGAGCGGGCACCGCGTCCTCTCTGCCGGCGCGATACTCGCGTGTCAGCGCGGCAGCCATCTGGAACGCGCCGCGTTGGAGCCGCTGGCCCGCGCGGTATCCGCCGAACGACAGCTCGTGCACCCGGCCCGGTCCGACAGGAGCGGGAGCACCAGCCGCATCCACCGCCAACCCGCGCGTTTCAACCGTAGTGGGGAATTCGCCGGGCTTGAGCACCAGGGTCGGAACCCTGGTCCAGTCGACTCGCACCCGATTCTTTACTTGCTGCGTGTATCCCTCCACGCGCGGGAAGCGAATCTCGAGATGATCCCGCGAGGGCAGCGATTGAACGCGAAAGCGCTTGGGCCGCTCGACCACCTGGCCGCCGCCAACCTTGAAAGGAACGATCTCGAACGGCACACCAAGCACCTGGGCTGTCTCCTCGCTGAACAGCCCGTCCTCCCCCACGTCGTAGCTCGCCCGGCGCAGCCCGCGCCCGACCACCTGCTCGCAGAGAAGCTGGGACATGAACGGCCGCAGGCCGATGATATGGGTGACCGTGCTCGCGTCCCATCCTTCCGTAAGCATTCCGACGCTGACGATGCAGCGCACGTCACGGCCGGGTGGCGTGATCGGACGCTCGAGCTTCGTCGCCAGCTCTTCGAATCCTTGCGGATAAACCGCCCGTCCCTGCGAATCCCGGGGCCAATCGAGCTTACCGACGGTATCCAGCGTGAACCGCATCCAACGAACTTCGTCGCTCCTGGCACCCTCGGCGTCGCTCTCGGCGACCACCCGCGTGTCCACCCGAATCGTGTTGAGCACGTCGCCGCCGTTTCGCAGCTCCGGGACGGCGAACTCCGGAATCCCGGTGGGACACCGATTCTCCGCGATCCACTCGTGTACGGCCTTCGCGAGCTTGATGTCCTTGCAGACGACGATCATTACCGGCGGCCTGGGATCCTCCCGTTCGCGCCACCGATCGAATTCTTCCCGCCAATCGCCGGCCAGCAGCGCCAGCGGCTGCGCCGCGTACTTGAGCACCGCCTCGGGGCGCGGCCCGGCACGGACGCCCCCACGCTCCGCGGCGGTGAGCTTGCCCAGGATCCACTCCCACACGTTGTAGTACTGCGCGCGCTCTGCTCCCGTGGTGTCCGCCGCCGCGAGCTGCGGGATCTTCACGAGCCCGCTCTCGATCGCGTCGATCAACCCGAAGTCGCTGACCGTCCAGGGAAACGGGCGCGACGTGTCCCGCGCGGCGCGCGCCAGAAAGTACGGAGTCGCGGAGAGGTCCACACAGAAGTTGATGCCGCGGTGCTTGTGAATCTTGTCGAGCCCTTCGATCCACACCGTCGCCTCCTGCGCGATCACGTCGTCGTCTTCCGCCGTACCCGTGAGTGCTTCCTCATCCGTCTCGGCGTCGCGGTCCTGCCGGATGCGGTAGGCGTGGTGCGCCTCGTCGTTCAGGACGAGCACATTCTGCTTGCCGCCGATCTCCCGGCCGAGCACGCGCGCGAGCAGCGCTGTATCGCTCTCGACGTAACGGCGGTAGTACACCTTGGCGCTCTTCAGTTGGCCCCGCTCGTCACGCGTCTCGCCTTCCACGAAGAAGATTCCCGCGCCCACCTGCCGCTCGTATTCCGCGAGCGTGAGGTAGCGGCGGCCGTGGGTCGTAGTGTTCCTCTCGCCGATGTAGATGATCTCGGTTTCGTCCCGGGCGACGCCCGACTTCACCACGCGCGCGCTGGTGTCTCCCACACGCCCCGTTTCCTGCGGCTCGAACACGTGCCAGTTGGTGACGATCATCCGCCCGCGCGCGAGCAGCGGCATCAGCTCGGGGGGCACGAGGTCGCGGGCGCGGTAGATGCTCGCGTCGCCGGTGGCCGGGTGCAGCTCGCGCAGCCGGTCGCGAATGGTGATGTTCGGGCAGACGACGACGACCGTGTCGGAAAAGCGTCCGTCGCTCCGGTTGACGACCTTGTTCAGGATGCTCCACGCCGACAGCATACCCATGACCATCGTCTTGCCCGAGCCCGTGGCCATCTTGCACGCGTAGCGGAGAAATGCGGTGTAGCCTTCGGCGGCGGCGGTCGAGCCAGGGTCGTCTGCCGGTACCGCGGTCCCCTGCAGCAAGTCCGCGCGCGCCTCGCGCAGGAAGATGATCGTCTCGGCCGCTTCGAGCTGCGCGAAGAAGAGGCGTTGCTGCCGGCCGTCGCGCCGCCACCAGCGCAGCAGCTCCAGCGTCGTGCGTGTCACGCCGGGATATCCGCTCTCGCGCCACCGCTTAACTTTTTCGCGCAGGGCGTTGACGAGCACCAGCTCGAACGCGTTCTCGTATTCCGGGAGCCGGGCGAGCGTCCCGTCGGCGAGGTCCCAACTCTCGCGCTGATTGAGCGGCTTGAAGACGAATGACTGCCTTCGTCCTTCGCGCAGCTCAGGGTCGGCGCCGCGCTGGATGTACCAGTGTTGCGCGGGCTCGTCGTACGGCGAGTTGAGGATGGGCTGCTCGACACCGATGGATGCGGTGCGCGGGAGGGCAGGGGGGTCGATCGTCGCGGGGACCGCGCGGCGGGGCGTCACGGAAGAATCAGTTTCGCTGCTTCGATGATTCGATACGCGGCATCCACAGCCGCGCGGCCGGCCGCTTCGTCAGGTATCGGTGCCGGTGCCAGCGTCGGGATGTCGTCCGGATAGCGCACGTCCACGGCGTACGGATCGAGAGTCCGGCAGGCGTCCTCGAGATCCGGCAATGGACACCCTTCCGCGCGCAGCTTCTTCGCGAGCTCAACCAGCTCGTGAGTCCGCGGCGGCGGCTTCCGCACGTGCATGATGAACAAGGCCTTGAGATACTTCTCCGCCGCCTGTTGCGCGTGAAACGCAACGCCACCCCAGGGGACATCGGTCTGTTGGCTGTCGTCGGCAATTATCCGCCGGATGATGTCGAGATCCACGGCAGCCTTCTTCAGCCACTCCGCCACCGACGGCGGCGGCAGCGATCTCCCTTCGCGCACGCGCCCCGGCCAGCTCGGCAACGGGCCGAGTAGATCGCTGTTGGCAGAATAGAGGAGAATCCCCTCCCGGGCGATGTGCCAGTCCAGCGTGCCGGGGTCGTCCCTCCGCTCCTCCAGGCGTCCGGGGGCGCGGAGGAAGATGTTCAGGGAGAAATCGCGGGCCTTTACAGCGCCGTACAGCTTGGCGCGGCACTCGTAATAGGGGAGCTCGGTCTCGAGCTCCACCATCACGTCGTAATCGCTATCCGCGCGTGCGTCGCCGCGCGCGCGGCTGCCGAACAGAATTATTCTGCTCGGGTGGAATCGCTCGACTATCGGCCGGGTGATCTGGTCGAGCACCGGATCGGCAGTGGTGGCGCGCTGGATCATCCCGCTTTGATCGCCTCGCTGAGCGGTTTCACCACCATCAATTCGTTGCCGCGGACATCTATCACCTTCACCGCGATCTTTCCGTCGGCGGGCGCCTCGAACGGCGCGCTCTCGGTGCCGTGCAGATGGTCCCACACCGAATCCTCGTAGTCCGGCGCGAGCGCGCGCTTGAGGCTCTTCCACGCCTCGGTGCGGGGGAAGAACGCCTGCGCCACGCGGAAGCAGAGGTCGTCGTAGCTGGTGTCGAGGAACCACGCCGGCACTTCCGCGGCGTCGAGCGACTCCGCCTCCATCGTGACGGGCTCGAAGGTGTCGAGGCCGAGCAGGCGCACCTGGTAGCGGTCCGGCTCGCGGCGCGCGGCCGGCTTCAGTCGCACGATCTCGATCTCGGGGAGCCCGCAGACGCTGAAGATCTGGCTCGAGCGCATGTTCTTGAGGAGATCGCCCATCATAAGATCCGGCGTGGCCTGGACGTACGTGGCGGGGACACCGAAGATGTCGTTAGCCTTTTCGATCGTTTCGCGCGCGGTGGGCTGAATCGCGAAGCCGATGACATACAGGTGGGTATAGCTCTTGGCGCTGGCTTCCTTGCCAGCGTTGAAGACGAGCTTCTCCGTGACCGCGCCGCTCTCGGGGCCGAATACGATTGCCACCGGCTTGCCGCTCAGCGCCAGGCGGTCGCCCCGCCGCTCCTCCGCCTCGTCGATGACGTCGGAGAGAGTTGGCTCCTGGCCGGCAGCGCTCGCGTGAACGGTTGCCTCCGCGGAAAGGGAGAGCGTACGCGCCGGCGGGCGGACGTTGCGCAGTGTGACGGTTCTGCCTCCGCCGACCTGGAGCACCGGGCTTTTCTGGAGCACGTAGATCATGCGCTCGACGAACGACCCGTGCTCGGCGGCGACGAGTGGCGCGCCGCTGTCCTCGATCCCGTCGCCCTCGAAGTCCATCGGCGTGGGGATCGTGGCTTCGACGACAAAGGGACCGCTGACGCGGGTGATGGACTTATCGATGTTGGGGCGATCTACGAGGACTTCTTCTTTCGGCGGCTCCTCGTTGGCGATGGACTTGAGCGTGACGTGCGGGACGATGCCGCCGACTTCCTCGCCGCGCGCATTCTGCTTGCGCTCGTAGACAAAGCCGCCTGCGGGCCCGCGATCCTTGTCGCGGAGCTCGTACCAGGGGAAGGTAGCGGTGAGGATGCGCTGGCGGGTGAGCGCGAGGGGCACGCGGGACGTATCGATGGTGATCCAACGACGTCCCCACTGCTCGGCGACGTAGGCGGTGGTGCCGGAGCCGCAGGTGGGGTCGAGAACCAGGTCGCCCGGATCTGTGGCCATGAGAAGGCACCGTAGGACAACTTTTGTCGCGGTTTGCACAACGTAAGACTTTGGATCAGCGTATCCGGCGATGATCGTGTCGTTCCATAGGTTCGTGACGTACTGAACGGGGAAGTCATCGATGTAACGAACGTATGAAAGAGTGTCTCCGAGGAGAATTAGACGGCGGTGGCGTTTCAGATTCGCCATGCCAGCGTCACTAGTCTTCCAAACACCCTTATTAGGTCGAAATGTGCGCCCTTCGAACTCGACAGGGTATTTCGTTTTCTCGACGCCACTTTGGGAAGTAAGGTTGTCAGCACGAAAAATCCTGCTGCCATCGGGCAAGCGTGCGAGGTCTTGCCGTTCTTCGGCCGTCATGCGCCTTCGCGAACCATCGGTCGTTTGGATCCAGGTGTAAGCCCCAAGATCCGTTTCCGTCGATGCCTTCGGTTTGAAGATCGGACGATACTTCACCTGATCCCTGTCGCGCGCATACCAAAGCAGATAATCTGCGACAGAGGCGAGTACGTCAGTGCCGCCCGCAGGACTGCCCGCGCCAGATGCCTTCTGGAACGTGACGACGGACACAAAATTCTCGCCTCCGAACACTTCATCCATCACCTCCCGCACGTGATGGAGGTTCTCGTCAGAGATCTGCACGAACACGCTGCCTGACGGCGTCAGCAGATCCCGCGCGACCAGCAACCGGTCGCGCAGATACGTCAGGTACGAGTGCAGCCCTAGCTCCCACGTATCCC
>CALMKE010000026.1 GCA_937867645.1 uncultured Gemmatimonadota bacterium
TTGGATTCCCCGGCAGCTATCCCAGAATGATGTCGAACGTCGCGCCTTTTTCGGTCGGTACCAGAAGCAGTTTCCCGCCGTGATTATCCCGCACGATGCGTCGCGCGAGCGACAGCCCGATTCCCCAACCTTTCTCCTTGGTTGAGAACCCCGCCTCGAAGATCTCCTTGCGGATCTCGCGCGGAACGCCGGGCCCGTCGTCGGCGATGCGGATGCGGACTCCGCCCTCGGGCAGCGTAGCGCTGGAGATGGACACGCGGCCCCCGCGGCCGCCGAGCGCGTCTATCGCGTTCTTGGTGACGGCCTCGATCGCCCACTCGAGCAGCACCGGATCGCCTTCGACTATAGCGGTGCCGTCGCTGGAGGAGTCTATCGTCACGCGCTGCGCCAGCGTCGGCACGCGGCGGCGGAAGTACTGCGCGACGCGCTCCGCGATCTCGGCCACGTCCACGCGCTCTTTTTTGGGGGGCCGCCCGATTCGCTCGAACCGGTGTGATATCCGGCCCAATCGCTCGAGATCGCCGGCCATGTGCGCGACGGCGTTGGTGGTGACCGGATCGGTGTCCTGATCGCCGAGCAGCTCGATCCATCCGCTGAGGCTCGAAAGCGGAGTGCCGAGCTGGTGCGCGGATTCGCGCGCCATCCCCGCCCAGACCTGCTCGCGGTCGGCGCGCGTGCGCGTCCGCAGCGCATACGCTCCCGCGATCAGCAGCGTGAGCAGAACGCCGGACAGCAGATACGGCACGACCTTCAGCCCCCGCACGAGCGGCGTGTTGCCATAGTGCACGGTTCCGACACCCGGCGCCGTGACCGGCGTGTTCTCGCCGTCCAGCTGGCGAACGTATTCCCGCACGCGCGCCGGATCGTACGGCTCGTCGAACGGCAGGTTCACAGCGTGCGTCGGGTTGCCGGCGGTGTCCGTCAGCACCAGCGGCACGCCCGCCTCGCGGATGTGCGTGGACAGATCCAGCAGCGCCGAATTCGCCGCGTCGGGATTCGTGTCGTTCAGGGCGTCGTACACGCGCGCGTACATCTGGCCCACGCGCGACGCCTCACGGCTCAGGTCGCGCACGACCGTCTGCGTGTAGACGACGTACCACGTGAGCAGCGCGATTACTCCAACGATGGCGAGCATTGCCGGAGCGCTGCGCCGCATGGCTTAGGTCAGCCGGTCGGTCCGGGTATACGAGCGGAGCGCTTCGGGAAGCAGCACGCTGCCGTCGGGCTGCTGTCCGTGCTCGAGCAGCGCGGCGATGATCCGCGGCAGCGCGAGCCCGGATCCGTTCAGGGTGTGCACGAAGCGCGGCTTGCCGCCGTCGGCCGGCCGGTAGCGGATGTCGGCGCGGCGGGCCTGGAAGTCGGTGAAGTTGCTGCACGAGGAAACTTCGAGCCACTTACCGACGCCGGGCGCGAATACCTCGAGGTCGTACGTCTTGGCGCTGGCGAATCCCGTGTCGCCCGCGGCGAGCAGAACCACGCGATAAGGCAGCTCCAGCAGCTGCAGCACGCGCTCGGCGTGTCCGGTCAGCAGCTCCAGCTCCGCGGCCGAGCGGTCCGGCAGCGCATAGCGCACCAGCTCGACCTTGTCGAACTCGTGCACGCGGAGCAGTCCGCGCGTGTCCTTGCCGTGCGAGCCGGCCTCACGCCTGAAGCACGGCGAATACGCGGCGAAGCTCTTCGGCAGCTCCGCCTCGGGCAGGATCTCCTCGCGGTAGAGATTGGTCAGCGGCACTTCCGCCGTGGGGATCAGGAAGAGCTCGTCCGTGCTAAGCGCGTACATGTCCTCCTCGAACTTCGGCAGCTGCGAAGTGCCCGTCATCGCGGCCCGGTTCGCGAGGACAGGAACCCAGGTCTCCTCGTACCCGTGCTCGCGCGTATGCAGGTCGAGCATGAGGTTGAGCAGACCGCGCACGAGTCCCGCGCCGGCGCCGCGGAAGACGATGAACCCGGAGCCGGCGATCTTCGCGCCTCGCGGCAGGTCGATCAGCCCGAGCTTCTCTCCCACCTCCCAGTGCGGCGCCACGCCGCTCGCCGCGCGGGGCTCTCCCCAGCTGCGGACGACCGTGTTGCTCTCTTCACCACCCGCCGGGACGTCGGCCAGAACCGCGTTGGGGAGCTGAAGCAGGAGCGAATCGAGCTCGCCTTGGGCGGCGGCCAGCTCGCTCTCCAGCGTGGCGATCTCCTCGCCGAGCGCCCGTGAGCCCGCCTGCTCCTCGTCGGCGCTCTGTCCCGCTTTCTTTTTCCGCGCCACTTCCTGACTGAGAGTGTTGCGGGCCGCCTTGCGCTCCTCTACAGCCTGGATCGTGGAGCGGCGGTCGCCGTCCAGCTGCACCGCCCGATCGATGATCGGAGCGAGCGCCTGCTCCTGGCCGCGGCGGCGCAGCGCCGCGCGCAGCTCGACGGCCTGCTCGCGCAGTGCGCGAAGGTCGTGCATTCAGTTCTTCGGAAGGCCCGCGACGAAGGAGCGGAAGCCGCAGTTCGGGTTCGCCACCAGGCGGAACCAGATCGCGTTGGTGCCGGCCGACACGCTGTCGACCACGATCTTCGAATAGACGTTGGGCGAGATGGCGAAAGTGCAGACGTCGCCGGAACGATTGCGCCGCGCCTCGATGACGACAACTTCGCCGGGACCGACCGTGACGGCCTCGTCCCTCCCGTACGGCACGCTCGGCGCCCGCTCGACGCTCTCGAACGTCCCCGCGACCTTCAGCAGTCCGACCTCATTCACTCCGGTCAACGGCTGCACGATCAGCTTCACCGGGTAGATGACGACGCGCCGTTGCGCGTCGAGGTCGAAAGCGACATCGAAGGTCCCGCTCGGGCCGATCGGGGTGACCGAGCCGAACGGCGTGTTGAGCGCCGACGGCGTCACTGCCGTGGAACCCGTAATAGGATACACGGTGAGCGTGTCGAACAAGGTCGGGGAGGTCGCCTTGAGCCCCGCGACGTCGCCACAGGCCGCGGTGAGCCCGGCGCCGAGCGATAGGGCGAGAGCGAAAACGGGCGCGGCAATGCGGGCGCGGACGATGCGCGCAAACCCGCGCGTGTGCTGATCAGAAACTGTTGACAGGTATGGCTCCGGTTGAGAGTTGTATTGTATTGCCTAAGTCACGGCACTTCAAGCGATTGCAATTCAGACAGGAGGTAAGTCCGCAGGTGCCCGCCTGCTGTTAGCTTTGGGCTGTTGGCGGCAATCAGGCCAAGGAACCCGGCCACCTACCTCTTACATATGACACCGATGCCCTCGCTCCCGGTGGTGGTCTAGCACAAATGGCGGCTGATAGCACCGGCAAGCGGCGAATTCTGGTGGCCGACGACGAGCCGCACATCGGCCGCATAGTCCAAATGAAGCTGGAGCAGGGCCCGTTCGAAGTGCTCCTTGCCGAGGACGGCGAAGCCGCGCTCGAAGCAATCGGGCGCCACCCGGACATCGCGCTCGTCGTGCTCGATCTGATGATGCCGAAGCTGAGCGGGCTCGACGTGCTCGCGCGGGTGCGCGCGAGCGACGCCACGCGGACGCTGCCCACGATCATTCTCACGGCGGCCGGCGAGGAGGATCAGCAACGGAATGCGATGCGCCTCGGCGCGACGGAGTTTCTCACCAAGCCATTCAGCCCGAAGAAGCTGTACACGATGGTCGCGCAGCTTCTCGGCGTGCCCGTGCCGCCGTCGGCAACCGGCGAGCACTCTACCCAGGACAAAGGCTGATGCGCTCACCCGAGAGGCCCGACGCATGACGAGGTGGGCGGTGATTCTGGCGGGCGGCGTGGGCTCCCGCTTCTGGCCGCTCAGCACGCCGGCGCGCCCGAAGCAGCTGCTCCCCCTCGTGGACAGCGAGCCGCTGCTCGCCAACGCGGTGCGGAGAATGGCGGCGATCGCCGCGCCCGCGAACACGCTGGTACTCACCAATGCCGAGCTGCGGGACGCGGTGGCGGGCGTGCTGCCGCAACTGCCGCAGGAGAACATCATCGCCGAGCCGCGTCCCAGCGGGACCGCGGCGGCGCTCGCCTGGGCGGCGTCGGAGGTCGTGACGCGCGATCCCGAGGGGGTGATGGTCTGCATCCACGCGGACTGGGCGATCTCGGATGAAGCGATGTTCGCGAGCACTCTGCGCGACGCCGCCGCGCTCGCCGAGTCCACGGGCGAGCTGGTGACGGTGGGAATTGTGCCCTCCCGGCCGGACACGGGCTTCGGCTACATCGAGCTCGGCGAGCAGGTGGAAGGCGGGTTCAGGGTGAAGCGCTTCATCGAAAAGCCCGATCGGGAAGGAGCGAAGCTGCTGGTGTCGTCAGGAGCTTTGTGGAACTCGGGGATCTTCTGCTGGCGCGCGCGCGACTTCCTGAGCGAGCTCCGCAAGCACACGCCGGAGGTCGCGACCGCGCTGGATCAGCACGCGATGGCGCGCGCCTCGAGATCGAAGGAAGAGTTCTTTGCGTTCGTGCGGCCGGTGTCGGTGGACGTCGGGCTGCTGGAGCGAAGCGAGAATGTGCTCGTCGTCCGCGGCGCGTTCGGCTGGGACGACGTAGGAACCTGGGCCGCTCTCCGGCGCGCCCGCTCTCCGGACGCCGACGGAAACGTCGTCAGCGGCCGCACCCACCTGAAGGAGTCGCGAAACAACGTCGTGCACGCCGAGGGTGACGCGGTCGTGCTGTATGGCGTCGAGAACCTCGTGGTGGTGAGCCGGCCCGGGCTGACGCTGGTCACGACGGTCGAGAAATCGGAGGAGCTGAAGACGCTCGTGGATTCCCTGCCGCCCGAGATCAAGGACAAGTGAGCGAGTTCTTTTTGTACGACGATGCCGCGGCGCGCGCCTTCGAGCCGTTCGCCCTCACGCGGCCGGTGAGCGAGCTGCGCGCCGGCGCGGAGCTGATTCGCCGGCGATGGGAGCGCGCATTCGGGGTTGCGTCGAGCGGTTTCATCGGCGCCCCCCACCTCGCGTCGTTCGACGAGCCCGGCGCGCCGCCGGCGGTCTGTTCGGACAGTGACGTGGTTCCGGGGACGATCGTGGCGAACTCGCGATTCGCTCCGGCGCTGGAGCGAGGCGTGGCGGATCCCAAGACCAAGGTGTGGAAGAACGGCGGGAAAGTCGTGGCGGTGCGAGTGAACTCGAGCCATCACGCCTCCCGATTCGGCGAAGGGCAGCTCTCTCTGGAGGAACTCGCCCAGGAGCGCGCCAAGGCGGTAGAGATCTCCGGGCGCTGGCTCGAAAACGCGTGGGACCTGATCGGGACGCTGGTGCCACAGCTGCAGGAAGACATCCCGACGCTGGGGATGGAGCTGGAGACGATACCCCCGCAGGACGCGCTGGTGATCGGCAACCATCCCCTGTTCTGCGAAGCCGGGGCGAAGATCGAGCCGCACGTGGTGTTCGACCTGTCCGCCGGCCCGGTCCTGGTCCGCAGCGGCACCGAGATCCCAGCGTTCACGAGAATCACCGGACCCTGCTACATCGGCGAGAATTGCGTCCTCGTCGGAGACCGGATCGCCTCGAGCTCGATCGGCGACGTCAGCAAGATTCGCGGGGAGATGAGCAACACAATCGTGCTTGGGCAGAGCAACAAGGGCCACACGGGGTTCGTGGGCCACTCTTACCTCGGGCGCTGGGTCAACCTCGGCGCCGGCACGACCACGAGCAACCTGAAGAACACCTACGGCAAGGTGCAGATCAAGACGAGCGGTGGGACGCGGGATACCGGCGAGCAGTTTCTCGGGACGTTCTTCGGCGACTACTCCAAGACCGGGATCGGCACGATGCTGACGACCGGCACGATCATCGGCGCCGGAGCGAACGTGTTCGAGTCGGGGCTCGCAGCTAAGTCCGTACCGCCGTTCGCGTGGGGCGACGGAGGACGGTTCGAGATCGAGAAGTTTCTCGACGTGGCGGCGAGGATGATGGCGCGGCGCCACGCGGAGCTGGGCGAGCGGGCGCGGGAGATGCTCCGCGCCGCGTACGGCAAAAGCAACTGAGAACGGAATAGCTGACGGCTGCCAGCTGAACGCTGCCGGCCATTCAGCCGCCTACGATTCCGACTTTTCCCGCCGGGCGAGATTGATGTGGGCGATGTGATGGTCGCAGTGCCAGGCGTACATCGCGAGCAGCTGATCAATGGTCATTGTCCCGTTCTCCGGATGATCGATCGTGCGGTCGAAGTCCGCAGGGCTCAGTGAGCGGAGCAGCTTCACCCAGCGCTCGTGCAGCGCCTCCAGCAGCTTCAGCGAGACTTCCACGGGCAGCGTGCGGGCGTCTTCCAGCTCGGCCCACTTCGCTTCGTTATACGGCTTGATGGTGGGATGATCCTCCGTCAGCGCCAGGCGGAAGCGGGTGTACGAATTGACGTGGCTGTCGGCCAGGTGATGCACGACCTGGCGAAGCGTCCACCCGCCCTCGCGATAGGTGCTGTCGAGCCGCGCGTCGGAAAGGCCGCTCACTGCCGCGCGCAGCGTCGCGGGCGCGGCCTCGATCTTCGAGATGGCCGCGGCGCGCTCGGCATCCGTTAAAGTCGCAGGCCGCTTGAACTCGCCGACCGGAAACCGTGGATTGGGCATGTCTCTCTCGTGGCTACGGTCTGCGCGTGCGCAAAGACCAGTGAATGGCGCTGATCTTCCAGCCGGCCGGCGTGCGTCGCAACACCATCAGCTCTGCTCCGGCTGAGTTGATTGCGCGGCCGTTGAACTCGCCTTGCGTCACGCTGGTGGACGAGACCCACGCGACGTCGCCCTCGATTCGCACGCGAGCCGGTGCCCGAGTGGACGGTACGGCGCGGGCGAACGCGATGTCGGATGAGAGGTGATGCGAGCGGTACTGCTCGCGCGTCTCGACCCCGCCCGACTCCAGCACTACGAGGTCCTCATCCAGCTGCGCCAGAGCGGCCACGCTGTCCCCCGCCGCCAGCGCCGCGTGGAACTGGCTCACCGCGGCGGCAACAGCGGCGGAATCGACCGCGAACAACGGCGCGATTCGCGGAGGGAGTGGATCAGAATGAATCCGCGGCCCCGGCGGCTCCCGCAGGATGGCCGCGGCTGCGCGGCTGTAAACCTGACGCCCCCCCACGAACGTGGCCACGACGCCAGCCGCCAGAATCTGATTCGCCGGAACAGTCATGATGTCGCGGTCGAGCACCGTGAAGTCTGCCAGCTTTCCCGGCTTGATGGATCCAAGCACGGAGTCCTGGAACGCCGCGTACGCGGGCCAGATCGTCATCGCCTTGAGCGCTTCCATGCGGGTCATGCGCTCTTCGGGACGCCAGCCGCCGGGCGGGAAGCCGCTCTCATCCTGGCGCGTCACGGCGGCGTAAAAGGAGATGAGAGGATTGACCGATTCGACCGGTGCGTCGCTGCCGTTGGGTATCACGACGCCGGTCCGGAGCAGCCGCCTCCACGCATACGCCCCGCGGATACGGTCCGTGCCGACGCGCTGTTCCGCCCAGCGCATGTCGCTGCGCTGGTGGCTCGCCTGCATCGAGGGAATCACGCCGAGCTGGGCGAAGCGCGGAATGTCGGAGAGCGCTATGACCTGCGCATGCTCCACGCGAAAGCGATGATCGCGCGTAGGTCTCCGGCGGAGTCCCTCGGCGTACGCGTCGAGCGCGATCCGGTTGCCGCGATCGCCGATCGCGTGGGTCGCGACCTGAAAGCCGGCGGCGAGCGCAGCGTGCACCAGGCTCTGAATCCGCTCGGGCGGCGTGACCAGCAATCCCGTGTTGCCGGGGTCATCGGCGTACGGCGCGAGCAGCGCAGCGCCGCGCGACCCGAGCGCGCCATCAGCGTACACCTTGATAGTCCGAATCCACACGCGGTTGCCGTGGGCTCCGTTCACCGGCCCGCGGCTGAAATAGTGGCGCTCGCTGGCCGTGTCCGCGGACACCATGACGTACGTCCGCAGATCGAAGTCACCCTGCGCCGCCATCGACTCGATGAGGTCGATCGTCCCGCGCGGCTCGCCGGCATCGTGCACACTGGTCAGTCCCCATTTGTGCACCTCCGCCAACGCGGCCTGGAGATACCGCCGCGTCTGCACGGGCGTCGCCCGTGGAACCACGCGATTGATCAGGTTCTCGGCGTTGTCCACGAAGACGCCGGTAGGATATCCGGCGGGATCCCGCACGATCCGTCCGCCGGCTGGATCCGGCGTTGCGGCAGTGACTCCGGCGAGCTCCATCGCGCGGGCGTTGGCCAGCAGCGCGTGTCCGTCCACGCGCGTGATCACGACGGGGTGATTCGGCACCGCGCGCGTCAGCGCCTCGTGCGTCGGGAAGTCCTTCACGGGCCAGCGCGTCTGATCCCATCCGCGACCGAGTATCCACTCACCCGCCGGGCGCACGGCAGCCTGTGCCACTACGCGCGCGATGACTTCGTCGTACGTGCGCGTGTCATCGAGCCGGACCCGCTCGAGCGATGCCCCCAGTCCGGTGAGATGCGCGTGGGCGTCCGCGAGGCCGGGATAGACGTACTCCCCGGGGAAGTCCATCGCGCGCGTGTTGGGGCCGCGGTACCGCTCCGCTCCCGCGCGCGTGCCTGCATACACGAATCGTCCGCCGGAGATCGCGACCGCGTGCACGTGCGGCCCCGCCTCCGCGGTGTAGATGCGCTCCGCGGTAACGATGAGCTCGGCCGGGGCTTGGGCGAGAGACGGCGCCGATATACTGGCAACTGAGAAGCTGATGAGGAGGATGCGGTTCATTGATTAGTGACTGGTGACTAGTCACCGGCTCGCGGCGCGCGCCGCGGCTACGATGTCCTTCACTTCCCGCAGCAACGTCGGGCCGTGGTACGGGATCCCGTCCTTGATGGTCCACTCGATGCCGCCCGTGCGAACCGCGCGTCCGCCCTGAATTTCCTCGACGCCGGTGGGATACAACACTTTCAGGTTCGCCAGCGGGTTCCCGTTCACGACTATGAGGTCGGCGAGATAGCCCGCGCGAATGCGGCCGAGGCGGTTCTCTTCACCGAGAATGCGCGCGTTGTTGCCGGTGGCGTGCTGGATGACCTTGATCGGGTGGAAGCCGGCTTCCTCGTGCAGCTCCAGCTCGCGGATCAGGCCGAACCCGTACATCTGATAGATGAACCCCGCGTCTTCTCCCGCGCCGATGAGTCCGCCGCGCCGCTCGAAGTCGCGGAGTGCCCGCATCCAGATGCGATAATTCTCTTTCCAGAAGTTCTCGTCGGTCGTCGTCCAGCCGAAGAAGTAAGAGCCGTGGTTGGCGGGATCCGGCCGGAAGTACTGCTCCAGCGTCGGATGCAGGTAATCCGCGAACCAGGGCTGCGTCTGGGCGCGCTGCAGGTCCCGGCTCGCTTCATATATGACGAGCGTCGGCACCCACGCGACCTTTGCCGCGACCATCGAGTCGAGGACCGCGGCCAGACGCGTGGAGTTCGCTTCCCGCCAGAGACGCCCCGCGTAGCGGAAGCGATCCACTTCGTCGCGATAATCGTAATCGGCTGGAAAGTTCTGCACGCCGCCGGGGATCGCGGCGTCGGGGACGCCGTACCAGTGCTCGATGGTGCTGGTCCCGCCGCGGATGTCGTCCCAGGCGTTGCTTTCCTCGACTCCGGCGTGGTGCGCGACCTTGAGCCCCACTTTCCGCGCCTCATCCAGCAGCGCCGCGAGGATGTCGCGGTCGAGACCGGTAGTCTTTATCCCGTCCACGCCGAGCGCCTTGAGCTCACGCACCCGGGCGCGCGCCAGCGCCGGGCTGGTCGGCGCGGGACGCGCGCCGAACAGCGCGTACACGTACAGGCGCGGCGCCACGATCTGGTTGAGGCGGCTCTGCTCGCGCAGCTCGAGCGTCCGCTGCGTGGGCGAGCCGACGTCGCGAACGGTCGTGATCCCGGACGCGAGCCAGAGCTTGAGCTCGTAGTCGAGCGGCTGCGCGATCCCGCCGCGCTCTTCCTGGACGTGACCGTGAGCGTTGATCAGGCCGGGGAGCACGAACTTTCCAGTCGCGTCTATCTCGGCGTCGGCGGCCGGGCGGCGCGCCCTTCCCTCACGCACCGCAACGGGATCCAGCCACACGACCTCCGCGATCGTGTTCCCCTGGATGACTATGTCGGCCGGCCCCGATGCCGGCGTGCCGTTGCCGTTGATGACGGTGGCGTTGCGGATCGCGAGGCGGTCATAGCGCTGGCCAGATGTCACCTGTGCGTCGGCAGCCGTCGCGGCCAGGCTGACCGCTACGATGAAACTCAGCGTCATGCGAACAATCGATGGGTTCACTGGTCCTCGAATTCTGTGATTGTCCCTGCGCCCCTCGCGGAAGCTACGCGAAAGCCGGTTTCCAGCCAACGTCGCTAGCGGACACGTCGCAGGTGAATCTTGAGCCGGGGGACCACCGGGTCGAACTGCTTGCTGAGAAGCTTCCGAATGAGGAGCCCCTTTTTGCCCGCTCTTCCCAGCCCCTTGAACCGCAACGCGACGGCATTGCCGCGCGAGTCCAGAATGAGCGAGAACGTCTCGCGGCCGACATGGATCTGATAACCGTCCGGCAAGCTCGTCAGCCGCGCGAGTGCCATCCGGCACGTGTTGGTAATCGCTTCCTGGACTTCGGCCCGCGTAGAGCGAAGCAGCCACCAGTGACCACGCGTGATTCGAAGAAGCAGCCTGCGCCGCATCCCCGCGTCAGCTGTCGAGGATCACCTTCAGGTTGTCTACCGCCCGCTGGCCATCGAGATCGTTGAGCCGCTCGACTACCGGCGCCTGCACTTTGCCGAGGACCGTGTCAGGCATCTCATAAGAGACGTTGATCTGTACGCGCGTAGAGTCGCCCTGCGGCGCGGCGGTGTACTCGAACGTGCTGAGCGCGCCGGAGGTGGTGCGATAGCTGAACAGGCGCGACGGCTCGTACTTGATCGTCTCGGCGGAGCCGGAGATCTCGACCCCGGACATGACGAAGACCCAGGTCCAGGATGTGCCCGGCTTGCGCGGATCGCCACTGAGATCCGATACGGATTTGAGCGGCCCGATGAACGCGGGATGATTGGTCACGTCCGCGATGTACTCGATGACCTCGGCGGGCGAGCGATTCACGGTTACCGCTTTGCTGACGTTCGGCACCCCAGACCTCCGATTACGAGTTGAACATCCGACTGGTTCCCGCCGCGCGAGTTAACCCTCCGCTGCGCGGGCGTCAAGCCGCGGAAGCCGACGAAGCGGCGACGGATGGCCTGCTACGTCGACATACGTATTCGCACGTTGGATGGCCCCAGGCGAACTTAGACTCGTGGAAACTCCTTTGTCGTTCCCGCCGACCGTCCCGAACGCCGCCAGCGCGATCGGGATGGCCGGGCTGGCGTACTATCTGCCGCCAACCCGGCGATCCCTGGCGGAGCTCCACGGCGAGGGGCTGCTCACCGGCTCGCCGGAGACGCTTGCCACCTTCGGATTCGAGTACGCGCACGTCGCGGATGGAGAGACGCATCTCGACATGGCGGTGCGCGCGGCCCGGCAGGCTATGGAGGGCGCCGGCGTGGAACCGGCCGAGATCGGACTGGTGCTGTACGCGACCGCGCTCGCGGGGAGCGCGACCATGGCTGCGTCGTCCGACCCGGATACCGGCGCGGTGCTCCGTCTGGGCACCGTCGCGGAATGCTTTCAGTATCCGGCTCCCTACCTTCAAGCGGAGCTCGAGCTTACCCGCGCGGCGGTGGCCGGCGTGGACCAGCAAGGGTGCGCATCGCTGATGTCGGCGCTGCGACTCGGGCGCGCGATGCTCGCGGCGGAGCCCGGTATCGGCGCCGTGCTGTGCGTGAGCGCGGATGTGTTTCCCGCCGGACAGCCGCGTGATCTCGTGTACAACGTCATCTCCGACGGCGCGTGCGCGGTGGTCCTGCGGCACGGAGCGCCGAACAGAATCCTGTCGTGCGCCCAGGTGACGAAGGGGTCCTATTGGGACGCCGCGGCCGTGGAGCACGAAGTCATCGCAGCGTACTTCCCCACCGCCAGAAACCTGATCATCACCGCGCTGGAAGGCGCGGGGCTCACGCCGGACGACATCGCGCTGGTGATCCCGCACAACGTCTCCCGCCGGAGCTGGGATATTCTTCGCGGACTCCTGCAACTCCCCGGGGAGCGGGTGTACACCGACAACATCGCCCGCGCCGGACACACCATCGCGTCCGACAACATTATCAATCTGCGGGACGCAATCGACGGCGGACGCGTCAACAAGGGCGACAAGCTGTTGCTGTTCACTTTCGGGTTCGGCCTGAACTGGAGCTGCATGGTGGTGGAGCACTGATGCGCACGATGATCGTGACGGGTGGAACCGGCGCGGTCGGCGCCGAGCTGATGCGACGGCTCGTGGCGGCGCCGCCGGTGGACCGGATCGTCGTGCTCACGCGCGTCCCGTCCGGCGAGCGGCAGCAGCGACTGCTCGAGCTGTGGCGCGCGGGGGCGCGAGTGCCCGTCGAGCTCGTGGCCGGCTCCCTCGCCACGCTCGCGGAATCCGCGCGGGAGGTTCGGGAAGACACCACGCACATCCTGCATCTCGCCGCCGACACGCGCTTCTCGGCGCCGCCGGAGCAATCGCGAGCAGTCAACGTGAAGGGAACCGCGGCGGTGCTCGACTTCGCGCGCGGGTGCCCGCGACTCACGGCGATCGCCGCGGTGAGCACGGTCTACGTTGCCGGCCTGCGAACGGGACTGGTACGCGAGGAGGAGCTGGCGCACGACGCCGGCTTCGCGAATCCGTACGAGGCCTCCAAGCATGCAATGGAGCGGATCGCGCGCGCGGCGATGGGGAAGCTTCCGATCTCCGTGTACAGGCTCAGCACGGCGATCGGCCAGGACGGAACCGGCGAGGTCGCGAGCCTGAACGCGTTTCACACGGCGCTCCGCCTGATGTACGGCGGACTGGTGCCGATGATTCCGGGCTCACGCGACACTCCGATCGACGTGATATCAACAGGTTACGCGGCGCGGGCCATCCAGCATCTGTTCGCCGCCGCGTTTCAACCCGGGCTTACTTACCACGTCTGCGCGGGACGCTCCGCGCCCTCGCTGCCGGAGGTGCTGGAGGCGGCGATGCACACAATGCGCGCCCGGCGGCCGGCCTGGCGGAAGCGCGCGATCGAGCTGCCGGTGCTGGCCGACGAACCGACCTACGAGCTGTTCGTGCGCAGCGTGCGCGAGAGCGGCGACGCGATGCTGGCCTCGGCCACGCGCGCGGTGGAGTCCTTCGCCCGGCAACTGACCCGGCCGAAGCTGTTCGATACGACGCAGGCGGACCGGTCGCTCACCGGCGCGGCGACGCGGCCCGACCCGCTGGAGCTGTGCCGGGACGTCGTGCGATTCTGCGTGGAGAACGAGTGGAGGGCCGCGGCGTGACCGAGCAGCCCTTCACCGACCGGATCGTGTCGTTCATCAATGCGGCGCTCCTCCCTCCCGGCGCCGCTCGCGTGGGTGCGGAAACCCCATTGTTCGAGCAGGGCGCGCTCGACTCCATGAAGGTGCTCGACCTCATCGCGTTCGTGGAAGCGGAAACTGGGCGGCCGTTGCCGGACTCCGCGATCCGGCTGGCGAACTTCCGGACCGCGCGCACGATCTCGGCGACGGCGCTCACGCCCGGCTCCGCGAGCGGCCGGTCGCGGGAGCGCATCTGGTCGCGCACCAGAAGCCGGCGCTCGCGTGCCGGGTCGAACGGAGTCGCCGGGCTGGAGGCCGAGATGCTCCAGTGGGGACGCGAGCTCGGCGCACGGGAGTTCGTGCCGGATCCCGTGATCTCGCTGGCCGCGTTGTCCCGGGCCGGCTACCTCACCTCGTTTCCAGGGCGCGCGGTTACCGTCGGTGAAGACACAGGCACCCGTGAGCTCGCGCTCCCGCCGGCCGCCTGCCTGCACTGCTACGCCGACCTGGCGGATCGCGAGCTCGACGGATCTCCGCTGGTTTTCGCCGTGCGGAACCGCTGCGCGCGCGGCGACGAGACGATAGACGCCGAGCACGGCCGTCTGCGGGACTTCGGCATGCGCGAGATCGTCGTCGTCGGCACTGCCGAGGAAGTGGATCGCGCGAGGCGCGCGCTCATGCGCCGGACGCAGACTTATCTGACGCGGCTCGACCTTTCCGCGACGATCGAGATCGCCACCGATCCGTTTCACGTTCCCGCCGACAGGGGGAAGCTCGCGATCCAGCGGCTTCGCGCGCTCAAGTACGAGCTGCGGCTGCCGCTGGCGGGCGAGACGATCGCGGTGGCTTCGTTCAATTACCACGAGGATCACTTCGGCCGCGCGTTCGGGATCTCTCTGTCCGACGGGTCCCCCGCGCACACCGCCTGCGTCGCGTTCGGAATCGAGCGGTGGGAGCTCGCGGTACGGGAGCAGCGGGACGCGGGGTCGGCAGAGATGGCGAGGAGCGC
>CALMKE010000027.1 GCA_937867645.1 uncultured Gemmatimonadota bacterium
CCATTTGCTTTGGATAAACGGTCGTCTAGCTTCCATGCCTTCGGCCCCTCACGCTCGAGATCAGACAATCATATGGTGTCACGCATCGTAGGTCTTCCGGCGATGAGGCTGCTCGCCGTGGCTGCCGTCGCGCTGGCCGGTTCGGCCTGCGGCGGTGACGGGCCGACGCCGCCGTCCGGGCCTGCTTCGCTCAACGTTACGCCGACCGAATTGCGGTTCATACGCATCGGGGACACGGCGCGGGTGACCGCGGCTCCGAAGGACGAGAGTGGCAACCCGGTGACCGCGGACATCTCCTGGAGCTCGAGCAACGTCGCGGTGGCGTCAGTAGCGGATCAGGGTAACTCCGCGCTCGTGACGGCGAACGCCTTCGGCACGGCCACGATAACCGCCAGCGCCGGCGGCTCCGTCACGCAGACGATCAACGTCCGGGTGGAGCAGCCGCAGTTCAACGTGAACGCGGAGAAGGGGTGCAGCGAGCCGATCATGCGCGCGGCCCGGTTCGAGACCCAGTCGGCGCACCTCGCAATCTATTCCGACACCAGCAATCCCCCGGGCGGCTTTTCGCTGGCGGATTACGAGGCGTTCACGACGAAATTCGAGGAGCTGGTGTGGCCGGTGCTCACGCTGAACTTCGGCGTGCCGTTCGACATCGACAACAACGGCCGAGTGATCGCGTTCTTCACCAAGGCCGTGAACGAGCTGACGCCGGCGAACTCGCAGTCGGTCGTGGGCGGGTTTTTCTACGGACGCGACCTGTTCCCGAAGACCGGCTCGGATCGGTTGCAAAGATGCGCCACGAGCAACGAAGCCGAGATGTTCTACATGCTGGTCCCCGACCCCAACGGCGCCGTGAACGGCAACGTTCGCACGCTGGACCAGGTCCGGAAATCCACGATGGGCGTGATCGGACACGAGTTCCAGCACCTCATCAACTCTTCCCGGCGGCTGTTCGTCAACACCACCGCGATGTACCCGGAAACCGACTACATGGAGGAGGGGCTCTCGCACATCGCCGAGGAGCTGCTGTTCTATAGCGCGAGCGGGCTGACGCCGAAAATGAACATCTCCATCGATACGTTGCGCGCGACGCAGCAGCGGCTCGATGCGGTCAACGCATATCAGACGTCGAATCTGGGGCGGTTCCGCAACTACCTGCGCGCGCCGTCTTCCAATTCGCCGTACCAGGCCGACGCCGGCGGCCCTGATCTGGAAACGCGCGGTGCCGCGTGGTCCTGGCTGCGGTACCTGGCCGACCGGCCCGCGTCCGTTACGCCCAGCCCGGCGTGCTCCGCGACCGTGGCGCTGGACCCGCGGACCACCTGCCTGCTCGAAGGATCCGCTGCCGCGCAATTCACGGTGACGCCCGGCTCCAACGCGGGCGAGTTCACGATCGTCGCATTCGCGTCCGGCGCCGCCGTTACCGCGACTGCCGCGGCTACAGGTGCCGTCGCCGTGACCGGCCCGCCCACCCCCGGGCTCTCCCCGGGCGGAACGTCGTTCGCCCGGTTCGGCGCGAGCTCAGGGAGCGCGTTCTCGGCGCGCGGCGATCTCGTGCTCGACCAGAGCTTCCACCTCAAGCTGCGCGCGATCGAGCGGCGCGAGCTGCGCGCGCTCGTGCCATACGCGCGCGCCTGGTTTGCCAGTCGCGCGATTCCCAAACCCTCGCGGTCCTCGAGCCCGGATTTCGTCCCGCCATCCGGGGCGAGCTTCGCTTCGGCGCCGTTCGTCGAGCCGGTCTGGGCGCGGCTGGTCAACTCGAACGACACCGGCTTCAAGAACCTGCAGGGAGTGTTCGGCCAGGATCTGCTCACGCCCACGCGCGACTGGGCGGTGGCGAACTACACCGATGACGCGGTGTTCCGCATCCTCGACCAGTACACCCACCCGAGCTGGCACTTCCGGTCGCTTATCCCAATCATCAACACCCCGGACCAGACCTATCCGCTCCAGACGCTGAGTCTCACCTCGCAGCAGCAGGTCTCGCTGGTGAACGGCGGCGCGGCGTACCTGCGCCTGGGCGTCGCTGCCGGCTCGTCCAGCACCGTCACTTTCTCGGTCAACGGCGGCGCCCCGCCGGCGAGCCTGAAGCTCGTGATCGTGCGAACGAAATAGCGGACTGCCGAGGAGCGTTGATGAACAGCCGGGCAAATGCCCGGCTGTTCTTTTTTCTGGCGCGGTGCGCGTTCCCCGTCGTTCCGTTTTTCCGTAGGGGCGTGACAGCGGAAGATGATGCTGCGATAGGCGCACGCGGCGCATAGAATTCGGGGTGATGAAGCGAGCGGCTAACAATTGGGGGGCGCTGGCGCGCACGGCGGTGCGCGCGGACGGCGCGGCGCGGTGCAGGCGGTGCCTCGGGCTCACTCAGTCGGATTTCGCGGACGCGGTGGGCGTTGGGCGGGTGACGGTGGCGCGCTGGGAGACGGGAGTGATCCGGCCGACGCCGCGGCACGTCGCGGCCATGCTCGATTTGCTCGCGGACCTGGTGTCGCGGTCCAGTGTGCCGGACTCGAATGGCGAGCTGCGGGAGCGGTTCGCGGCAGTCGTTCTTTTCGGCGCGCGCGCGCGGCTATCGCCGGCGTCATGGCGCGAGCTGCTGGACCTTCCGGCGAATACGCTGGCCGGAGTCCCGACTTCAGAGGGACGTGACGGCAAGCCGCTCGCTTCGGGGTACGACGTGGGATTGTGGATCGAGCGGAAGCTGCGGCGGAAGGATCCCCGGCTCGCCGTAGAGGGGAACGGGTCGAGAGAGCTCGGGGAAAGGCGGTTGATGACGGAGGTGGTGTTTATTGCTGAGGGGTTGAGGTCGAAGGCGGGGTAAAAGCGCTGCGTGCTGCGTACTGCGCGCTGCGCACAACGGCAACAGCAGCCGCCAGCGAATGGCCAATAGCCAATAGCCAATGGCTCCCTTCCCGCTATTTTACGTGTTCCTCAATGCACGGCGCGGTAGCCAAGTGGTAAGGCAGCGGTCTGCAAAACCGCTATTCGCCGGTTCGATTCCGGCCCGCGCCTCTGCTCCGGAAAATGAAAAGCCCCTGCCGCCAATTCAGGCGACAGGGACTTTCTTTTTCACCAACCCCTATCCTTAAGACGAGGCCGCAACAATCCGCGTAACAAGCGAGCGCCGGAGGCGGCCGTCATTCGCGACCGGGCCTGAAGCTACGGGTTGAACCAGTAGCTGACCTTCACGAGGAAGATGTTGTCCGGTGGCGCACCAAAAAGGGCGCCGAGGTCGCGGCCGGCGCTGAAATCGCCGATCGGCTCGAAGTCGTTCCGCGTCTGCTGCCATGCCAGGTACAACGTGGAGCCGGGACGCCACTCCCACCGCATCACCGCGTTGCCCCGGAGCGAGCGCACGTTGAAGTCCGGCGCGGGCAGCGCGAACGAGGGACCGCCCGATGCCTGGCCCGTGGGGTATACGCGGCCGTTCGCGATCTCGCCAACGTCCTTCCCGTATTCCAGGAATTCGAAGGTTCCGGGCGCCGCGAACTCCTTGGGCGGTCCGAAGTCGCCCGTCGCGATGAACGGCTGCATGAACACCTGCAGCGAGAGTCCGGGCGAGAACGTGTAATTCACGCGCGTGTTGACCGCGAACACGTTCTGGTCGATCTCCGCGAACACGTACCGCTGGCCGAACGTGCTCGTCGCCGCGGGATCCGCGAGCCGCAGCAGGTACTGCGCTTCGGAATAGCCGCGCGCGTAGGACGGAGACAGCGACACGTCCCAGTGCGGCGCGGGCTTGATGGTGAGCGTCGAGAATACTTCGGACGCGCTCACGGCATCGCCGCCCTGGAAGAACGCGCCGATGTTGCCGACGATCCGGCTCCGTGGGTCGGACGAGACGTTGAAGTTCACGCTCGAGAGACCCGGCCGATACGCGGCCGGCCCGCCTCGAGTGAGGCGGTCGTCCACGGTTCCCGCCAGCGATGTCTGCAGGTTTACGTTCACGCTCCAGTAATTCATGAGCTGAGCGTTCGCGCCGGTGAAGATCCGGTTGGAGATGTTCTCCCAGCCGTAGTTGTGCTCGTTCAGCGCATTGAAGTAGGCCGAATGGCGCCGAAAAATTCCCCGCGGCCGCGACTCGAAGTACTCGGTGGTGAACTCCTTGTCGATCCGGTCCGCGCGCCGCTGGAAGCCGAGGTCGCTGACTTCGTATCCCGGCGTCATAGTGTTCACGCGCACCCTGCCCCACCAGTTGCGGTTCGCCTGCTTGGCGAGCGAGAGTGATCCCGCCATCCCCGACAGACTTTCGCGCGTTTCGTCGTAATCGAGGTGATCGGCGTCGGGCCGCTGGAAGTAGTGATACGGAAGCCGCTGCGTCGCCGCGATGACTCCCGGCTCGCCGCGGACGTGGCTGCCCGCGACGAATCCCTGCAGCGTGAACGTGCGCCGCGACCACTGGTGATTGAAGTCGATGCCGCCGGAGTACGCGGCCGAGCGCAGCGCGGCGGACAGCTCGTCGCTGTCGAGATCCCGGTTCAGCGCGCCGAACAACGCGCCGACCGACGTCTGTCCGCCGCGCAGCTCGCGGCGCACGCGGCCGACGAAGTAATTCGTGAGCGGCTCCGCCACAGTCTCGCCGAGCGTGCCGTCGGTGTCGCGGTAGCGCGCCATCTCGCGGCGCGTGACCGCCTCGATCACGCCGGTCGCCCAGCCGCCGGCGGTCCGTCCGGTGAGCTTGGCCGCGCCGAGTATCTTCGACTCGGTCGGCACGTCGCGCACCGCGTACGCCGGCGCGAGCGACGGCTGCCGCCCGATACGGCGCGAGTAGAAGACGGAGTTCGAGCCGTCGTCACCGAAGCGGAACATCTCCGACCCTTCGATGAAGAACGGCCGCTTCTCCGGGAAGAACGTCTCGAACGCGGTGAGGTTGATGACCGCGGGATCAACCTCGACCTGTCCGAAATCAGGATTCACCGTCGCGTCGAGCGTGAGGCTGCTCGTAAGCCGGTACTTGAGATCCGCGCCGCCGTTGATCTTGTACTCGCTGTTGGAGCGGAACGGATTCCCGAACCGCTCGATGAACTCCGCCTTGGTGACGACGTACGGCATGAACTCGAGCCGCTTGCCCGTCGCGAGCCGCGTGAGGTTGGTGACGTGGCCGTAGCGGGGCGCGCCGCCGGGCTGGCCGGGCGGCGTGTAGGCCCACACCGAGAACTCCTGATTGCGCGCGATCTGCCGCTCGAGCTGCAATCCCCACGTCTGCTCCACCGCGCCGCTGAACCGGAGCTGGCTGAACGGGATGCGCAGCTCCGCGACCCAGCCGGAATCGGTCACGCTGGTTGCGGCTTCCCACACGGGGTCCCAGGAGCTGTCCTCATCCGGCCCGCCGGGATTGGGCGCACGCGTCTGGTCACGCCGCACGCCCGCCGGATTGACCTCGAAGCCGAACGACGTGAGGTGGTCGTGCCGCGCGTCAATGATGACCGTGAGCCAGTCGGAAGCCGACATGCTCATGTCGCGGCGCCCGACGCGGGAGCGGACCGGCTGCCTGTCGTACAGCCGCGCCCCGATGTACAGGGCGTTGTCGTCGTACAGAATCCGGACGTCGGTGCGCTCGCTCGCGGGCTGGCCTTCGCTTGGCTGCACCTGTGTGAATTCCGTGATCGGCGTCGCGGACGCCCACGCGGCCTCGTTCAGCGCTCCATCCACTCTGATCGGCGCCGCGATGCGCGCGGCCGACGCGGCTGGCGCGTGGCGGTCGTGGACGTATTCCGCGGGCGGCTGCGCGGGGGCTTGTCGCGGGATTTCCTGCGCGGCGACAGGGACAACGACGAACAGGGACAGCGCGGCGGCGAGAGCTCGGGGCATGGCGTGGCATTGAGGGTTCGATGGATACGTACGCGCTGATTCGGCGCGCGTTTCAGCGCCGAGAACCTTTAGACGCCCGCCGCGCGCGAAAGGATTACATCAGGATGCGGGAAGCGCCGAGAGTATCTCGAAGCAGCACTGCGGGCGCTCTCCACGCCTGCACCGCTCCCGGACGGGCGCACCCATCAGCTCCGACACCAGACTCTCGACGGCCCGGCACGCGGCGGGATTGGAGCGAACTGCGTCGGCGAGCGGGCAGGCAGAGCCGCGCAGCGTCAGGCCGCCGTCCGACTGCTCGACGTCTACGATCCCGCCCAGCTCGCCCAGAAATGCCGCGGCGATTTCCGCGCGCTCGCGGAGATCGCCCGAGGATGGCGGCTTGGTCGCGCCCAGGCGCCTGCCGACCTCCCTAAAGAGATCGTCCACTTCCTCGGAGCCGAGGCGCGCTTCGAGCACGGTGACGAGCTCGGTAAGCACGGGGATGTAGGCCTTCGTGAAGAGTCGCTCGGCATCCGTGGTCACCTCGTACAGGTAGGCGGGCTTCCCCCGGGTCGGCCGGGCTCCTCGTTGCTGCACCACCCCATCGCGCTGGAGGGCGGCGACGTGCGCCCGGACGGCGTTGTCAGTCAGGCCGAGTCGCACCGCGAGCTCGTCTACAGTGCTCGCGCCCCGGCGGAGGATAGCGAGGATCCGCCCCTTGGTTGTTTCCCAAAATGTCTCGTCCCAGCGCATCGCCGCCATCCGTTTCTCCGCGTTTCTCTTTGCTAAGATAGTACGAAAGGCCGGGCTAACCTAGTTTGTCAATGAAATAGTTGACAAAGTTAGCGCCCGTCGGTATGGTCCGCACAGCGTGGATCGTCCAAGACATTTCGGAATTTCGGGGGCGATGCTGTACATGACTACGAGGCAAACCTTCGCGGCAGGATCGACTGGTCACAGTGAGCAACGAATCCGCTGAGCTGACGGGGCCTGACTTCGGCCTTGGCGTACCCCTCGACCAGTTGGCCGAGGGACAGATGGTCGCGGGCCACGCGGGGGGCGAGGCGGTCCTCGTCGTCCGGCGTGGCTCCGAGTTCTTCGCCGTCGGCGCGCACTGCACGCACTACGGCGCGCCGCTGGCGGAAGGCCTGCTCGTGGGAGACACGGTGCGCTGTCCATGGCACCACGCATGCTTCGATCTGCGGACCGGTGACGCGGTGCGCGCGCCGGCTCTCAACGGCCTGGCACGCTGGGCCACAACACAGCGCAACGGGCTGCTGCTCGTGCAGGAAAAGCTTCCGGCGCCCGAAGCCGGCCGGCCGCGCGCGGGCGTATCGTCGCGCGGCGACGCACCCTCATCCGTGATCATCGTCGGCGCGGGCGCTGCGGGCGATGCCGCCGCGGACATGCTCCGACGTGAAGGCTACGACGGACCGATCACGCTCGTGGGCGCGGACGAGTCCGCGCCGTACGATCGGCCGAACCTGTCCAAGGATTACCTCGCCGGGACTGCGTCCGAGGAATGGATTCCGCTGCGCGCGGGCCCGTTCTACGATGAGCACGGGATCGAGCTGTTGCTGGCCACCCGCGTGACGTCCATTGATTCCGCGCGCAGGCGCGTCACGCTGAGCGACGGATCGGAGCGGGAATTCGGCGCGCTGCTGCTCGCGACCGGCGCATCGCCGGTGCGGCTGCCGGACGCGCAGTTCGGAAAGAGCGGGGTGCGATACCTGCGCACTCTCGCCGATAGCCGGGCCCTGATCCAGGCGGCTGAGCGCGGCGGGCAGGTGGTGGTGCTGGGGTCGAGCTTCATCGGCCTCGAGGTCGCGGCGTCGTTGCGCGCGCGCGGGCTCGACGTGCACATCGTCGCGCCGGAGGAGCGTCCCCTGGAAAGAATTCTGGGGCGGGAGCTCGGCGACTTCGTGCGGGGCGTGCACGAGGAGCATGGCGTTGTCTTCCATATGGGTCGTGCCGCGCGCGGCATCGAGGGGCGGGTCGTCACGCTGGACAATGGCGAGCGCATCGGCGCCGACCTGGTGGTCGCGGGGATCGGAGTGCGCCCCAACGACGAGCTTGCGACACAAGCCGGGCTGGCCGTGGACAAGGGAGTCGTCGTGAACGAGTTCCTGGAAACCAGCTCTTCGGGGATCTTCGCGGCGGGCGACGTGGCGCGGTATCCCGATCCGCGCTCGGGCGAGCGCATCCGCATCGAGCACTGGGTGGTGGCGCAGCGCATGGGACAGACGGCGGCGCGAAACATCCTGGGCGCGCGCGAGCGGTTCGACGACGTGCCGTTCTTCTGGAGCCGGCATTACGACGACAGCATCTCCTACATGGGCCACGCCTCCAAGTGGGACGATATCGAGGTGTCGGGGAGCCTCGCGCGGCGCGATGCGACGGTGACGTTCCGCGCCGGCGGCAAAGTCCTCGCGGCCGCCACGGTCGGCCGGGATCGGGAGAGTCTGGAGCTGGAAGTCGCGCTCGAATCGGCGGCCCCTGCCGGGAGCGCGGCATGACGCCGGCCGTTACCGCGGTGCGACGACTGCAGGTGGAACCCGGCTCTCCGGGCGACGAGTCGCGCGCGGCCGCAGCGGCCGCGCCCGCCGACGGACAGGCGGAGCTGGCATCGCTCGTCCGACAGCAGCTCCACCTGCTGGGCGAAGACCCGGGACGCGAAGGGCTGCTGCGCACGCCGGAGCGCGTCGCGAAATCGCTCGCGTGGCTCACGGGCGGATACGACACCGATGTGCGTGACGTCATCGGCGAGGGAATCTTCGACGAGACCCACGAAGGGATGGTGATGGTGCGCGACATCGAGATGTACTCGATGTGCGAGCATCACATGCTGCCGTTCTTCGGGAAGGTGCACGTCGCCTACATCCCCGATGGAAAGATCGTCGGACTCTCCAAGCTGCCGCGAATCGTGGACGTGTTCGCGCGCAGACTGCAGGTGCAGGAGCGACTGACCGAACAGATCGCCGGGGCGATCGAGGACGCGCTGCATCCGCTAGGCGTCGGGGTCGTGATCGAGGCGGCGCACCTGTGCATGATGATGCGCGGCGTCGAGAAGCAGAACTCGAAGACGATCACGAGCGCGCTGCGCGGGCAGTTTCGCGAATGCCCGATGACCCGCGACGAATTTCTCCGGCTGGCGCACAACGGCGGATGATGCGCCGCTGTCAGCCATCCGGCGCGGCGGTGATTCTCCAGATGACGTTGCCGACGTCGTCGGCTACGAGGAGCGCGCCTCTGGCGTCGATGGCCACGCCCACCGGCCGGCCCATCGCGTTACCCGCGGGATCCACGAAGCCGGTGAGCACGTCGATCGGCATTCCATCCGGCCGGCCGCTGCTGAACGGAACGAAGATGACCTTGTAGCCGCTGCGCGGCGCGCGGTTCCACGAGCCGTGCTGGCCCACGAACATCCCGTTCACGAACGGGGCGGGCAGCCGCGCGCCGCGCGAGCTGGCAAGGCCGAGCGAGGCTGTGTGCGGACCCAGCGCGTAGTCCGGCTTGATCGCGATCGCCACGAGATCGGGACGCGGAGGCTTCGCGCGCGAATCCACGTGCTGCCCGAAATAGCTGTAAGGCCAGCCGTAGAATCCGCCGTCGCGAACCGCGGTCATGTAATCGGGAACGAGATCGCTGCCGAGCTCGTCGCGCTCGTTCACGGCGACCCACAGCTCCCCGGTGGTCGGCTCCCACGCCATTCCGACAGGATTGCGGAGCCCGCTGGCGAAGACGCGATGCGTGCCGCGCGCGAGGTCCACCTCCCAGATCGCCGCCCGCCCTTCTTCGTTCTGCATTCCGTTCTCGGCGATGTTACTGTTGGAGCCGATCGCCACGTACAGCTTCGATCCATCGGGACTGGCAATGATGTTCCGCGTCCAGTGGCGGTTGATGGGACCCGCGGGAAGATCCACCACCATGGTCGGCGGCTCGGCGATGCGGATCGCGCCGTCGGCGTATGGAAAGCGCACGACGGCGTCGCTGGTTGCCACGTAGAAAGCGTCACCCACGAGCGCCATCCCGAATGGCGCGTTCAGTCGCTCGAGAAAAATCGAGCGCACGTCGGCGACACCGTCGTCGTCGGTGTCACGCAGCAGCGTGATGCGGTTCGCGCTCGGAACGGCGCCGCCGGCCCGCTTCTGAAACAGCTTGAAGAAGAATCCCTTGATCCCGCGGTTGTCCTTCGGACGAGGCGGCGAGTTCGTTTCGGCGACGAGCACGTCGCCGTTGGGAAGCACGTACAGCCAGCGCGGGTGATCGAGTCCGCGCGCGAACGCGGCGACTCGGGTTCCCTCCGCGGGTTCCGGCCTGGCGTCCCCCCGCCACCCCTTCGCCGTCACCACGTTGACCAACGGGATGAGGGAAGTCTCCGGGGGCGGGAGAACAGGATTGGGGCCGGTGCCGGCGGAGACGGGAAGCCGCGCCGGCGAGGCACAGCCAAGCATGGCTGCGGCCACCAGCGCCCCGCCCCGCCCGCGAATCGTCACAGCGACTTCAGGTATTGCACCAGATCCTGTTGCTGTGCCGCGCTCAACCGGAGATTCCGGACTCTGTTGTAGTGCGCGACTACGGCGTCGAGTGTCGCGGCGCTTCCGTCGTGGAAGTACGGCGGGTGCTGCCAGAGTCCCCGCAGCGGCGTGGTGCGGTACCGCTTGTTGGCTGTACGCATCGCGTACGCCGCGTTCATTCCAGTCTCCGACGGATCGTGCAGCACGCCGGAGTTGTTGTCGGTCCCCGTTCCGCCGATGTGACACGACGCGCACCTGGCGTTGAAGACCAGACGCCCCCGCGCGGCCGCCGCGGCATCGAAGCTTCCCGCGGGCGGCGGTGGCGGCTGCAGGCTGTGCTGGTATGCGCGCAGCGCCGCGAGCCGGGGGGCCACCAGGTCAGGCGACTGCCGTATATGTATTCCGAGCCGTGGATCGGAGAAATTTCCCTGCCCGTGCATCTGCGTGATCGCGACGTACGCGTTCCAGTAAGAGATCGGACCTTCGGCGGTGAACGTCTCGTTGCGTATAGCCGCGAGGCCGTACGCCGGCGGGAGCACCAACGGCGTGCTCTTGCCGTCGAAGTTGAAGCGCGGGTCATACTTCCCGGGGCCCCACGAGCCATACACTGCTTTCCGCGCGGGCGTAATCGCGGGAGACAGGGCGATGATCGCGCCGACGTTCAGGTCGACATTCGGCGCGCCGTCGATGCGGCGCCCGATGCCCCGCGCGAACGAATTATCCACCGTGGAGTGACAGAGCGCGCACGTGACGCCGAGGCGGACGAGCGTGTCGCGACCGCCGACCGTGCTCACCGTCCCCTTGAGCCCTACGACGGCGTTCAGCTTCAGCAGCGTGACCGTCGTCGCAGGACTGGTCAGGTCCACCTGGCCGGCCTTGATCGCGGCCGCGACGTCCGCCGGGATCGCTTCGGCATCCACCTTCAATCCGACTGACAGGGCAGTGTTGGGACTGACGGAGGTCTGTACTACTTCGTGCATCCGGGCCGTGTCGGTCCAGAACTTCTCGTCGTTGAAGGTCTCGAAGCGGAATACGCGCTGACCCTCCGCCAGAGTTTGCGGCGACATGTCGCCGGGCACGTCGAAGCCGGTCGGCGTGGAACCAGCGCCGGGCTGCCGCGCGACGCAGCCGCCGATCGCTCCGCCGATCGCCATCACCCCGAGCGTAACGGCGACGACAATGGTGCGGGTGTTCAAGCGCGTTTGGGGCAGTCCGGTACTCATGTCAGCGCCTCCATGGGATCCCTCTGGTGTCCTGATTTCGCCGCAAAATCACGGCCCCCGGTTACGCGTGGCCGGCTGCTTCGTCAGCGTGGCTCGCGTCCTCGATTCAGCGCTGAACTGTACCCGAAAGCGGACGGCCCGCGCTTGCCGGCACGTGACCAGTTTGGACGTAAGTGACTGCCGGGCCTCATGTTCCGGGTTTCCCGCCGGCTGGTCTCTTCCCTGCCATTGGCTGGGCACAACCCAAGAGGAGTTCGGCAATGTTTCTTCGAACGGCCGCGGCCATCGCGTTCGCGATCTGGCTGGTCAGGCCCGTTAGTGCTGAAGCACAATTCCGGCTGTCCGACATCACGGTGCGGGACGTCGCGACCGTGGTGGACGTGGCGGTTCGAATTCACGAGCGCTCCGCGCGGAACAGGCGAGCTGCCGGCAGACCGCGCGCGGACACGCCGCGCCGGACCGGCGGGTCGTCGGGCGGCAGCGCGCGAGGCACCACGGTTTCACGCGGCGGCTCGTCCCGCGCGGGCGCGATGGTGGTGGCGAGAGGCGAGCAATATCTGGGCGTTCCCTACAAGTGGGGCGGGTCCACGCCCTCGGGCTTCGACTGCTCCGGTTTCGTGCAGTACATCTACCGGGACCAGGGCGTGTCGCTGCCGCGCACTTCGCGGCAGATGGCGCACGCGGGCGCGGAAGTGCCGGCCGACGTGTCGTGGCTGCGCGAGGGCGATCTCATGCTGTTCGCCAGCAACGGATCGCGCATCGACCACGTCGCCATCTATGCCGGCAACAACCGGATCATTCACTCTTCGTCGAGTGGCAACGGCGTGCGGTACGACGACCTCGGCAGCAGGCGCGGCCGCTGGTACGCGAGCCACATGGTCGCGGCGCGGCGCGTGACCGATAACGGGCGCTCTCTGGTGAATTCCCTGGTCGCGGGCAGTATCCCGTTCGACTTCTTCGATCCGCCCGACAAGGCGCCGGGGATCAGATAGGGCAGCCAGCAGCCAGCGGCTAGCGGCTGGCTGCCAGCAGCGGGTTCTCGATTATGGTTGGTGGTTCGTGCGGCGATGTGTGGAGGGCGTCGCATGAGCCACCAACCATCGTCCAGGTCCCGAATTGCGCCCCAGTAGAAGTGAATATCGCGCGCTGATTTCGCTCGCCATGCCGATCGTCATCGTCCAGGTCGGACTGATGACGATGGGGGTGGTGGACGCGATCATGGTTGGGCGGTATTCGGCGGAGGCGCTGGCTGCCACCGCGATCGGAAACTTCTACTTCTTCGTGGTGGCGGTGTTCGGGATGGGTGTGCTGCTCGTGCTCGATCCGCTGATATCCCAAGCGGTCGGCGCGAGGGACGAGAACGCTGTCGCGCTCGCCGTGCAGCGCGGGGTGGCGCTCGCGCTTGCGCTCAGCGTCGTGCTGGGCTCGCTGCTGCTTCCCGCCGAACGCGTGCTCCGCTCCCTCCGGCAGCCGGCCGAGCTCGTGCCGCTGGCGGCGACGTACATCCTGATCTGCCTCGTCAGCTTTCTCCCCTTCAACCTGTTCATCGTGTTCCGGCAGGTGCTGCAGGCGCTGGGCATGACGCGCGCGATCGTGACGACGATCGTGCTGTGCAACCTCGCGAACGTCGGGCTCAACTGGCTGCTGATCTTCGGCAACCTGGGGATGCCGCGGCTCGGAGTGGCCGGCGCGGCCACGGCGACGGCCATCAGTCGCACGCTGCTGGTCGTGATCCTCGTAGCGCTGTCATGGAAGACTCTGCGCGGCTATCTCAGGCCGCTGCGGCCCGAAGTGTTCCAGCTTCCACCACTGGCTCGCATGCTGCGACTCGGCGTTCCGATCGGGGCCCAGCAGGAGCTGGAGGTCGCCTACTTCGGGGGGCTGATACTGCTGATGGGGTTGCTGGGGACGATCTCGGTCGCCGCGCACCAGGCGGCGATCAACCTGGCGTCGCTGACTTTCATGGTGCCGGTCGGAGTGGCGTCGGCGACCGCGGTGTTCGTCGGCCGCGCCGTGGGCTCGAGCGACGAGCCGGCGGTCCGGCGCTACGCGATCGCCGGGCTGGTGTGCGGAGTCGGCTTCATGTGCGCGTCGGCGCTCGCGTTTCTCCTTCTCCCGGTGGTGTTGGCCGGACTGTACTCGAGCGACGCCGAAGTCGTGGCGCTGGCGGCGGGGCTGATTCCGATCGCCGGCCTGTTCCAGGTGTTCGATGGAACGCAGGTCGTGTCCGCAGGGATTCTCCGCGGCATCGGCGACACGCGCTTCCCGATGATCGCGGCCGCGCTGGGTTTCTGGCTGGTCGGATTGCCGCTCAGCGTGCTGCTGGGATTCAACGCCCGCCTCGGCGCGGAAGGACTGTGGTGGGGATCGCTCGTCGCGCTCATGGCCGTCGCGGCGCTGCTGCTCCATCGCGTGCGCATGCGGCTGCGCCGGAGCATGGAACGGGTGATCATAGACGACAGCGAGAAGCTGGCAGCCAGAGGCTAGCAGCTATTCATTGAGCTCAGTGACCATCTGACTCGCGGCGGTGCGCGAGTAGCGCAGCACCTTGTTCGGGTACGTTTGGCAATTGGGCGTGTTGGTGCCGCGCACGCACCCGTTGTAGCGGAGCAGCGCCTTCTCCACCGTCTTCGTCTTGCCCATGTACTCCGCGAGGATCGCGACGCCGTGGCAGATGTTCGCCTCGACGTTGTACAGGTCCGGCGAAGCACAGCCGTACTTGCCGCTGTGAAACGGCATGATCTGCATGAGCCCGCGCGCGCCGACACTGCTCCGCGCCTTCACGTCGAGTGTCGCATCCTCCGTCAGCAGCACGCCGATCAGGAGGGCAGGGTCGATGTCCTTCTTGCCACCCTCGATGACGAAGGCGCGGGCGATCCTGTCGGCGAGCAGCGTGTCTTTGGTGTGCAGCCGGAGGACGCGCGAGACCCGGCGAATTTCTTCCTCCTGCGTGCCTGGCTGCACTACGGCGACGGGCAGGCTCAGCAGCTCGCCGGGCCGGGCGAAGTGCAGCGGCTGCCGGCTGACGGCGAACACGGTGCCGGCGGCGAGCAGCGCACCGGCGCCCAGGACCTGGCCGGCCACGCGGACGGCGCGGCGGCAGTACCAGCCCAGACACTCGCGCTGCGCGGGAGCTCCGGGCTTGTCCGTCTTCCGCGTGTGGGGCGCGAGGAATGCCGGCGGGGGAGCCGCCGCCTTACGCCTGTCCGGTAAGGAGTCGCCGCGCATGCCGGGGAGAGTCGCAGGGGCCATGCCATCTACGTAACCCCAAGGATACCCTGCAGAGTGCCCCTCAAGCCCATTGCGTATTCCTTCGCACTAAAACATTATTTAGGATACACTAAAGCACAATCATGTCCGATCGAAGCGGTTCCGTTCCGACAGACGAAGACCCGGAGCTTGCCGCTCAGATAATGAGCCGGCGGCAGGCCGTGAAGTGGGGGGCGCTGGGCACCGTCGGGCTGGCGGCGGCCGGGACCGCGTGCGTCCAGCGCGGGAGGCCGCCGGCTGCGGGCGACACGTTGAAAGGCGGGCTGGCCCCTGGGCATGGCTCCCACGACGACATGATGGCGGTTGGGGAGCTGCGACGGGGTTCGTTCGACCCGACGGCTTTCCTCACGCACTTCGACTACGGCCGGGTGTCAACCCTCCCGTCCGGACAGACTCTGCGCGAGTACGACATCGAAGCCACGGAGTTCGAGCTGGAGGTTGCTCCGGGCGTCTTTTTCCCGGCGTGGGGCTACAACGGCCAGGTCCCCGGGCCGACGATCCGCTGCACCGAGGGGGACCGCCTGCGGGTGCACTTCACCAATTCCGGGACGCACCCCCACACGATCCATTTTCACGGCTTTCACCCGGCGAACATGGACGGAGCGTTCGAGGTCGTGGCGCCCGGGGGGAGCTACACGTACGAGTTCGACGCTGCCCCCTTCGGGCTCCACCTGTACCACTGCCACACCGTTCCGCTCAAGCGACACATCCACAAGGGACTGTACGGCGCATTCATCATCGATCCCAAAGAGGGACGCCTGCCCGCGCGCGAGCTCGTGATGGTCATGAACGCGTTCGACACGAATTTCGACGGAGAGAACGAGATCTACGCCGTCAACTCCGTCGCGTTTCACTATCAGAAGCACCCAATCGAGCTGCGCCTGGGCGAGCCGGTGCGAGCCTACGTGGTGAATCTCACGGAGTTCGACCCGATCAACTCCTTTCACCTGCACGGCAATTTCTACCGGTTGTATCGCACCGGCACGAATCTCACCCAGCACGAATTCACCGACAACGTGATGCTGTGCCAGGGCGAGCGGGCGATCCTCGAGTTCAGCTACAACCACGAGGGACCGTTTCTCTTCCACGCCCACCAGAGTGAGTTTGCCGAGCTTGGGTGGATGGCAATGTTCGTGGTGCGGGGCCCGGCCCTTGGCTGACGCCGCGGCAGTTTCCCGCCGGGGCCGCACGCGGATCTGGCTCGCGGCGCTGCTGCCGCTCGTGGCGCTGCTCGCTTTTCTCCTGCTGTTCCTCCGGTTTGGCCCCGCCGGGGTGTTCACCGCAGCATTTCCTCCGGTGGAGGAGCTGACGATCACGCGGGTGACGCTGCCCGACCGGGGCGTGCTTCGCGTGCACGTGGTGAACGGGGGACCGGCGCCGGTCACGGTCGCGCAGGTGCTGGTGAACGACGCGTCCTGGGTGCACACGATCGACGGCTCACGGACAATCGGCCGGCTGGGATCGCGCGAGATCA
Source organism: uncultured Gemmatimonadota bacterium (assembly GCA_937867645.1). Taxonomy (GTDB): domain Bacteria; phylum Gemmatimonadota; class Gemmatimonadetes; order Gemmatimonadales; family Gemmatimonadaceae; genus JACDCY01. The sequence continues at coordinate 16,275 of CALMKE010000027.1, forward strand.
CGATCCCGTATCCATGGGTGGAAGGCGAGCCGGTCGTCGTGCGGCTGGTGACGAGCATCGGGCTCACCTTCGACAAGGAGGTCGCGGTGGCGGTCCGCACGCCCGCTCCGGACGCGCGCTATGTCACGACCTTCGCGCTGCTCGGGCTCTATGCCGGCGTGGTGCCCGTGTTCATCGGCCTGCTCTGGTTCCCGTTCCTGCGAAATCTCTCCCGCAGATGGATCGAGTTCCTGCTGAGCCTCACGGCCGGGTTGCTCCTGTTTCTGGGCGTGGACGCGCTCGCCGAGGCCGTCGAGCTTTCGGCGCTGGTTCCCACCGCGTTCCAGGGACTCAGCCTGGTTCTCCTGGGCCTCGTCGGTACGCCGCTCATGCTGGCCGCGGTCGGCCGCCGCCGAAGGGAGAGTGGGGCGGCCTCGCCGGTGTATGTCGCGCTGCTCGTCGCGTTCGCCATCGGACTGCACAACCTCGGCGAGGGGCTCGCGATCGGAGCCGCGTATGCCAGCGGCGAGATCGCGCTCGGCAGCTTTCTGGTGATCGGATTCCTGCTGCACAACACCACGGAAGGTCTCGCCATCCTTGCGCCGGTGGCGAAGAGCAGAGTCACGCTCGGTTTGCTCGTCCTGCTCGGCCTGCTCGCGGGCGCTCCCACGATAGTCGGAGCGTGGATCGGCGGATTCACCTACAGCCCGGGGTGGACCGCGCTGTTTTTCGCCATCGGAGCAGGCGCGATCGGGCAGGTATTGGTGGAGCTGGCGCGCCTGTTCCCCGGCGGCGAGAGGGGCAGCCTCGCCTCGCCCCTCAACGTCACGGGCTTGCTCGCCGGAATGCTGATCATGTACCTCACCGGACTTCTGGTAACCGCCTGATGCGACTCCTGCCTCTGCTCCTTTGGCAGCTCGCACTTCCGGCCTCCGGGGACGCGCAGGATCCACCGCCAATCAGCGACAACAGCTTCCTCATCGAAGAGGCGTACAACCAGGAGCCTGGCGTAGTACAGCACATCCTGCTGTTCTCTCGCGACCGCGTGACGCGTGATGGGGAGCTGGGCTTCACGCAGGAGTGGCCGTTCGTCAGTCAGAACCACCAGCTGAGCTACTCGATCCCGCTCGTACGGGCCGCGGGCCGCGCCGGTGTCGGCGACGTCGCGCTGAACTACAGGTATCGGTGGCTTGCGCGCTCGCGCGCCGAATCAGTCGTCCGGATCAGTGCGTTGCTCCCCACAGGCAACGCGGAGCGCGGCATGGGAGCGGGGGGAGCCGGAGTGGAGCTCAATCTGCCGGTCTCGCTGGAGATCGGCAGCGCTCTCGCGGCGCACTGGAACCTCGGAGGTTCGGTGATCTCTTCGGCGCGCGCCGAGGATGGAACTCGCGGCGCGGCGAACGAGGTGTTCGCCGGAGCGAGTCTGGTGTGGCTGCTGCATCCGACGTTGAACCTGCTCGCCGAATCGGTCTGGTCACGAGCGGAGCTTCCGGCAACCCGCGGGACGCGGGTGTTGGAGACGTCGCTGACTTTGGTTCCGGCCATCCGCGGCGCCATCAATCTCAGCTCTGGTGCGCAGATCGTTCCCGGCGCCGGGTTGACCATCGACGCGCGCGGCCGGATGCGCGTGTCCGGTCTGCTGCTCTATCTGAGTTACGAGCACGGCTTCTGAGCCGGGCCGCGTTGTCACTGGTCACCGGCCACCAGTCACTTTTTTTCTATAAGCCCCTCCGCCTCGATCTCCACCAGCATCTCCGGATCGATCAGCCGCGCGACCTGCACCATGCTCGTCGCCGGCCGGATCTCGCCGAAGAAGGAGCAGTGCGCGCGGCCGATCTCCTCCCACTGGTCGATGTCGGTCACGTAGATCCGCGTTCGCACGATGTCGCTGAGCCGCGCTCCGGCGCGGTGCAGCGCCGACTCGATGTTGGTCAGGGTTTGAATCGCCTGGGCGTGCGGGTCGTCCTTGCCCACGATCTTGCCGCCCTCGCCGGTTGCCGTCGTGCCTGAGACGTAGATGTGCGAGCCGACGCGGACGACGCGCGAATAGCCCACCAACGGCTCCCATTTGCTTTCGGTCGAGATGTTGACGCGAGTCACGGCAAAGCTCCGGATCGAGTTCAGGGGCAAAATATGCCGTTATCGAGTGGACTGCGGACTGAGGACCCATGCGGCCGGAGGATGGAGGACCTATGCGGCCTCAGGACCAAAAACAACCGAGGATCTACGATTAAGTGAGGACTGAGGATGAGCGGAACGGCGGGACCTCGGGAGCCCACGCCTCCTCCTCAGTCCTCACTTAATCGCCGATCCTCGGTTGTAGTCGGTCCTGAGGCCGCATGGGTCCTCAGTCATCAGTCCGGAATCATGCTGCGGATGTGACTCTGGCGGCCGCCCCAGTAGTCTATATCCTGTGAAAGACCTCTCCGACGAGCAGATCGCGGCCGCGGTTGTCGCGGGTGACACCGATGCGTTCGCTGTGCTTGTGTCCCGCTACACCGCGCGATATGCGCGGTTCGCGGCGCGGATGCTCGGCAACCGGGAGGATGGGGAAGAGGCGCTGCAGGATGCATTCGTTCGGGCGTACCGGGCGCTGGGCAAGCGGGACGGGAAGAGCGCCTTCGGGCCATGGTTTCACGCGATTCTGATGAATCAATGCCGGACGACGGCGAGCAGGCGCGCGAACAGGCAGCGGCTGATGGTGCACGACGAGGTGGCGCTGGAGCGGGCGGTGGCCGATGAAGGTCCGGCGGCGCCGGCGGCCGGCTCGGAGATCGAGGCCGCGGTAGCGAAGCTGGATCCGCTGCAGCGGGAAGTCTTTCTGATGAAGTACGTGGAAGGGATGAGCTACGAGGAGATAGCGTTGATAACGGGAGTCGGAGTTTCGGCTCTCAAGATGCGCGTGAAGCGGACGGCGGATCGCCTCCGCGAGCTTATGGGGCAAGGGGAAACGGCATGAAGCAGAGCGACGAAGAACTTCTCGAGAGTGTGGCGAAATCGCTGCGCGCGCCCGTTCGGGCGAGTGACGGCTTCGAGGCGCGCGTGATGGCGGCCGTCAGGACGCCGGAGCGCTCGAGCGTGCTGGCGTGGGTCGTTCGCCCGCGCGTGCTGCGCCTGTCGCCGCTCGCGGGACTTGCGGCGGCCGCGGGTATAGCGCTGGCCGTGCTGTCGCTTGACCGCGCTGGATTGCAGCGCGAGCAGCCACAGGTGGCTGTTGCGCCCCCGACAGCGGCGGCAAGCGTGGATACGGTTCAGCTCGTGCAGTTCATGCTCGTCGCGCCGAACGCGCAGACGGTGTCGGTAGTCGGGGATTTCAACGATTGGGATCCGGTGGCCACGCCGCTTCGCGAGGCTGCTGGCGCGGGGGTGTGGACGATCACGGTGCCGCTCGCGGCTGGCCGGCATCAGTACGTCTTCATGGTGAACGGCAACCGCTGGACGCCGGACCCGGCCGCGCCGCTCGCGGTCGAGGACAGCTTCGGCATGCCTAATTCCGTAATCACCGTCGGAGAGAGCGCGTCGTGATCCGAGCGATCGCGCGCAGTCTCGCGCTCTGCGCGATACTACTGGCATGCGCCGCGCTCGCGGCGGGCGCGCAGGACGCGCGCCTCTCGGCGCGACTCGATGCGCGGACCGTCACCGCGGTGACACGCGTGCTCGATTCCGCGCGGACCCGCTCGCTGCCGACCGAGCCGCTGGTGCAGAAAGCCTTGCAGGGCGCGGCCAAGCGGGCGCCGGCGGACCGGGTCGTGGCCGCCGTGCGCGAGCTGCTGAGTGAGCTCACGGTGGCGCGGTCCGCGCTCGGCGCCAGATCCACCGAAGCGGAGCTCGTGGCAGGCGCGGGCGCGCTGCACGGCGGAGTCCCCGCCGCGACACTGACGCGCGTTCGCGGTCTCCGTGGCCGGGACCCCGTGACCGTCGCGCTCGGCACCCTGGCCGATCTCGTCGCGCGCGGCGTGCCGGTGGACGGAGCGGTGAGCGCGATCGTGACGCTCGCGAGTCGCGGCGCTTCCGACGCGGATCTCGTGACGTTCAGCAACCAGGTGGGTCGGGACATCGCGGCCGGCGCGCCGCCCGCCGTCGCCGCCCGGGTACGCGCCGCGGGAGCCAACTCCGGCGCGCGTCCTGCAACAGTGCCGGGTCGGCCCGACAACGCTCCGCGCGGGGGCGGCCGTCGCCCCGCCGGCCAGGTGCCTCCGGGGCGCCCGTAAGATCACTTCTCACTGAACAAAAAAAGATTGCGTACTCTGCGTGTGGCGGTCTGCGCTGCGCTCTGCACCTGTCCCTCTGTGGCGCTGGCACAGACCGCGGTCCACTTCGAGGCCGGTGGAGCCCGGGTCACGTACGGTGATACGGTCCGCGTCACGGCCGGTACGCTGAGCGCCGCCGCGAGCTCGCTCACCCGCAATACGAGCTTGTCCGGGTTGCTCGCCGGTTCGTCCACGGAGGGATCGGAGTGGACGACGTTCGGCGCGGCGCAGGGATCGCTGTTCACTCGCGCGCGCGGCTCGCTGTGGGGGGAATTCCACGGAGCCGGCTCGTTCAGCGCGTACGGCTCGGGCGCAGGCAGCGCCAATGCGCTGGCCGGCGCGCGCGCCCACTTCACGCGCGGCAACGCGGGAGCGTGGCTCGGGGCTGCCGCGGGTGGAGTGAAAGATCCGATCGGGTGGCGGTCCACGACCGCGGGGGAAATCGGCGGCTGGACACAGCTGGGTCAAACAGTCGCGCAGCTGGTGGTCATGCCCGTGCGGATCGCGGGCGGTCTGCGGCATACGGACGTCGAGGCCACCGTGAGATTCGTCAATGATCGGGCGGACGTGCTCGCGGCTGCAGGCGCGCGCACAGGCATCGCCGGCTACGACGAGTCGCCGGATCCGTGGGCCAGCGTCAACGCGACGGCCTGGGTGCTGCGGACGGTGGGAATCACCGCCGGCATCGGCAGCTACCCGAGCGATCCGGGGCAGGATCTTCCCGCCGCCAAGTACGTCACGCTGGGCGTGAGGGTAGCGCCGGCGAGCGCGCGGCGGCCGACTGCCGTGCTATCCGCGGACGTGTTGAGCGCGGCAACGCCTGCCGTGCCGCCGGCGCTCACGGTGGTGGAGGGTCCCGGCGGACGCAAAACGATCCGCTTCCGCACGGGGTCCGTTGCGCAACGTGTCGAGATCATGGGTGACTTCACCGACTGGACGCCCGTTCGGATGAATCCCACGCAATCGCCCGGCGGCTGGATCGTCTCGCTGCCGATCAGCAGCGGCGTCCATCAGGTCAACGTCCGGCTCGACGGCGGCGATTGGACTGTCCCGGCGGGCCTCACCGCGGTCAAGGACGAATTCGGCGGCTCGGTGGGGATTCTACTGGTCCGCTGAATGATGTGACGCGCGGCGTGGCCGGCCGGGTCTATATCTGCGTAACCGCGCCACACCAGCTGGGAGAGGACCATGAGGAAATTCACATTGCTGGCGGCCTTAATGGCGTTGGCTGCTCCATTGTCCGCACAGAACAGCACCGAAGATCTGACCGCGCGCCTGCGGGAAGTTCTTCCCGCGGAAGTAGCGGAGCGCGTGATCGCGACGGTGTCGGATGCCCGGAGCAAGGGACTGCCCGCGCGCGCCCTCGAGCAGCGCGCTCTCATGCTGGCGCGCAAGGGCGTCGAGCCGGGCGCCGTCGCGCGGTCCGTAGAGGATCACTCGCGCGCGATGGGTGAAGCTCGCGCCGCGCTGGCGCGTGGACGCGCGGGTCGGCCGGCCGACGGCGACGTCGCCGCCGGAGCGGAAGTGATCCGCAGGGGAGTGGACGGCGCGCAGATCAGCGCGCTGGCGAAGAGCGCTCCGCCGGGACGCGCGCTGGCGGTGCCGCTCCTGGTGATCGGTAGCCTGGTGGATCGCGGCCTGCCGTCCGACGCCGCGCTCGCTCGCGTGCTCGAGCGAATGAATGCGCGCGCGACGGACGCGGAGCTCTCCCGGATTCCCGAGCAGGGAATGGCGGGACGCGAGCGAGGCGAGGCGGCGCGTGCCGGCCGTCCGGGCACGAGACCGATACCGGCTGCGGCGGGAGGCAGGGGCGCCGGTGCCGCGGCGGGCAGCCGGCCGCCGGCGAACGTCCCGCCCACGGCGGGAGGACGCGGACGTCCTTCCGGCAGGGGCCGTCCGTAGCAGGCCCGCAGGAATTGAACGACAACAATCAACTGGAGACACCAATGATTCGGAAAATTTCCCGGGCCGTGCTCGGCTCTTTGCTGGGAGTCGCGGCGATCACCGCGTGCAGCGACACGACCGGCAGCAGCACCGGCAAGCTCACGGTGAAGATGACGGACGCGCCGTTTCCGTTCGCGGAAGTAAGTCGCGTGGACATGTTCGTGGTTCGGATCGATGCTCGCACGACGAGCGCGTCCGACGCGGAGACCACTGATGCTTCGTCCAGCGGCTGGACGACCATCGCGTCGCCCAACACCGCGATCAACCTCCTGTCGCTCCAGGGCGGCGTGACGACCAACCTCGGCACGGCCTCGCTCGCGACCGGGAATTACAACGCGTTCCGCCTGATTCTCGACACGCAGAAGTCGACGATCACGCTGAAGGACGGCACGGTTCTCACCGGCGGCTCGGGCATCGTGTTCCCGAGCGCGGCGCAGACCGGAATCAAGATCAATCTCGACGCGCCGATCCAGGTGACGCAGGACAGCTCGGTCATGATCCTGGACTTCGACGTCGGCAGCAGCTTCGTCATGCGCGGCAACAGCATCAGGAACAACGGGCTCCTGTTCAAGCCCGTGATCCGCGCGGTCGCGACGGAGCTGACCGGCTCGCTCACCGGCTCGGTGCGGAGCGCGAGCGCCACGGGTCCCGCGGTGGCGGGCGCGACGGTGGATGTGCTCAAGGACGGAACGGCTCTGACGGATACTGTCGCCGCCAACGTCGTCGCGAGCACGTCGTCCGATGCGTCGGGCAACTTCCGGTTCTCGTTCCTGCTGCCCGGAGCATATGAGGTTCGTGCGACGCCTCCGGCGGCGAGCGGCTTCAAGCCGGCGCTGCTCACCGATGGCGTAACGATCACATCGGGCGCGACGGTTGCCGACAAGGTGATCGTGGTCACCCAGTAGGCTGTTCGGAAGCGAAAAGGAGCCCCGTCCGGAGCCATTCCCGGGCGGGGTTTTTTCGCGTCCTCCAGGTAGGACACTTTCTGGCTTTCGGGGGCAGTTTTGGCCGGTTAAGTGCGCGGAGAAGGCGTTAACTACCTCATGCGACACCGGATGGATGGCACGTCACGTGCCTTAATAAGGGCGTTACCGCGGGAGCCATGAGGGCGACGGCGGCCAGTCAGCGGAGGTTGACACAATGAACAAGATCAAAGCACTGGTAATCATTCCGGCGATGCTGTTTGCGGCGGCTTGTGGTCGTGACGATTCGAGCAAGAGCGTCGACGCCGCGCTGGACAGCGATCTGCGCCTCGCGGGCGAAGCGTACGCGCCGGGCATGGACAGCATCTCGATGATGGAGCGCAACGCGGCGCTGGCTCCGACCGCTCCGCGGGTCACGCGGGCGGCTCCCACTCGTACGACGAGCGCTCCACGCCGGACATCCACGCGGCGTGCCTCGAGCAGCGGCACGTCTTCGGGCGGCGGGACTTACTCGGGCACGGCGACCGTGCGCACCGAAACGCGACGCAACACGGGTCGTGACGCGGCCATCGGCGCGACCGCCGGCGCGGTCATCGGCGCCACCACCAGCCGCGACAAGGTCAAGGGTGGCTTGATCGGCGCGGCAATCGGTGGAATCGCGGGCGCGGTCATCGGGCACAACGTGGACAAGAAGACGGTGCCGGTAAGCAATCCGTAACGAGCGAACGGCGAAGAAGGATGAAGGCGGGTGCGAGGGTCGTACCCGCCTTTTTCATTTGTGAACTACCACTGCGAACTACCACTGCGAACGGAATAGCTGACGGCTACCCGCTGGAAGGCTGTCCGCTGACCGGCTGACTGCGACGTTGACCTGCCGCGCGAGTTCACGGGCGTAATGATGATTGCGGCAACGGAGTGGTCCGCCGGCGGGAGAACCGTTTAGGCAGACTCGGTGCGTGAGCGATTACAAGAAGCTCCGCGTGTGGCGAAAAGCCCACGCGCTGGCGATCAACACGCATCGCGTTGCAAATGCCATCCGCGGGCAGCAGTACGCGACATTCCGGAATCAGATTCTCCGGTCTGCCATGTCGGTGCCGACCAACATCGTCGAAGGGCGGTCGCAGGATAGCGAAGCCAGTTTCGCCCGGTTCCTCAAAATCTCGCTCGCTTCGCTCAACGAGCTCGAGTATCACCTGCTCGCCGCGCGCGACATAGAGGCCATTTCAGTCGCGGCGCATTTGTCACTCTCCAGTCAGGTGGAGGCAGTGCGCATGATGCTTCACGCCCTCCTGCGGGAACTTCGGGGCGGCCGGAATAAAGCCGGTGCAGTGCCGCGAAAGGTCAACGTGTAGTTAGCCGAACAGCGGGCAGCCAAACGGCTGACAGCCGTCAGCTATTCAGTTCGCAGGTGCACTTCTCCCCACCCGGCGCCCACCCAGAATCCGCGCAAAGCTTCAATTCCCTCCGCGCCGCGTACAACTTACGGCCTCACTTCGGCCGCGCATTAATGGAGCGTTCGCACCACCCGCGAACAACCGACGTTCTGACCAAGCTTCCCGGCTTCGCGAGTCTGTTCGCGATCGCCGCGGGACTGATTGTGATTCTCGGATGGAGCCTCGGACTCCCCGAGCTGACGAGAATGATTCCCGGGTTCGCGCCCGCTCCGCTCCGCGCGGGCGCGACCATGGTTCTGTGCGGCGTCGCCCTCTGGCTGGTGCGCGATGCGGACGCGGGGACGTTTCGCCGATTCCTGTCAGCGTCGCTCGCCGTGCCCGTCGCGGCTGTGTCGCTGATCGCGATCGGAGAGCCCATCACCGGCAGCACCATAGACTGGGCGCGATTAGGATCTCGCGTCGGCGGCGTGCCGGGTCTGACCGAGACGCTGCCGGTGAACTCGGCGTGGGGCTATCTCCTCACGGCCGTGGCGGTGTGGACGCTGTGCTTCCGGACATTGAGCAGGAGTCGCGCGCCGCAATGGATCGGGCTCGCGATCTTCCTGACAGGATTCTTCGCCCTGGTCGGCCGCGCGTTCGGCGTGAGCGCGTTCTACAGCCCGATGCCGGGCCTGCCGATGAGCCTGTGGACGATGGTCACGCTCCAGCTGCTCGGCGTCGGCGTGGTGTTCGCGCGCAGGTGGTTCGGGTTCTCGGCGCTACTCATGGACAAGGGGCCGGGCGGCAAGCTCGCGCGCCGTCTGCTGCCGCCCGCGATCGCCATGCCGTTCGTGGTCGGCTGGACGGCTCTGATCTTCGAGCGCGCGGGTGTGTACGGCACGGAAGTCGGGTCGTCGTTCTTCGCCGTCACGATCGTCCTCGCGTTCACGTGGATGGTCATGCGCGCCGCGCGCGCGGTACAGCGCGCCGACGCCGAGCGGCTCGCCGTGCTGGGGCGCGAGCAGCACGAGCGCGAGGTCGCGGAGCTGGCGCTGGTGACGGCGGAGAAGGCGAGCCTCGCCAAGAGCGATTTTCTCGCGGTCATGTCGCACGAGCTGCGCACCCCGCTCACCGCGATCATGGGATACGAAGAGCTGCTCGCCGACGGGATCACCGGCCCGATCAACCCGCAGCAGGCGCAGCAGCTCAGCCGCATCAAAGCGAGCGCCCAGCACCTGCTCGGCCTGATCGACGAGATCCTGACGTTCTCCCGCATCGAAGCGGGTCGGGAAACGATCCGCCTCGAGATTGCCGACGTGAACAGGATTATCGAGGATTCGGCCAACCTCGTCGCGCCGCTTGCCGACGAGAAGAAGCTGGGCTTCGTCGTGCATCTGCTGGATCCGCCGCGCTTCATGCGCACCGATGCCGTAAAAGTCCGGCAGATGATCGTGAACCTGCTCACCAACGCGGTGAAGTTCACCGAGACGGGAACGGTCAGCGTGCGGGCGGCGACGTCCGGGCAGAACGTGGAGATCGCGGTGCACGACACCGGCATCGGCATCGCCGAGGAAAACCTGGACAAGGTGTTCGACCCGTTCTGGCAGGTCGAGCAGAAGGCCACGCGGCGCGCGGGAGGAACGGGACTGGGTCTCACGGTCACGCGGCGGCTCGCGCGACTGCTCGGCGGCGACGTTTCCGTGCAGAGCAGCATGGGAGAGGGAACGACGTTCACGATCACGATTCCGGGGCTGGCCAATCCGACTCCGCCAGCCGTACCTACAACACCCACATGACCATGCGCCAGCTCTTCCTTCGCGCCTCGCTGACCGCGCTCGCGCTCGCGGCCGCCACGCCCGCTCAGTCCACCGCGCAATCGCTCGCCGAGCGGTATCGCGCAACGACGGACAGGATCATCGCGGCGGCGCTGAGCGACAGCGCCGCGTACGCGCGCGTCGCGCTGCTCACTGACAAGTTCGGCCACCGGCTCAGCGGGTCCGCGAGCCTGGAGCAGGCCCTCGACTGGATCATCACCGAGATGACGCGCGACGGGCTGGAGAACGTTCGCGGCGAGCCGGTGATGGTGCCGCGCTGGGTGCGCGGCCGCGAGTCCGCCACGCTGGTGAGTCCGAGGCGGCGGGAGCTGCGCATGCTCGGGCTCGGCGGCAGCATCGCTACGTCCGCGCGCGGGATCACGGCGCCGGTGGTCGTGGTGACGAGCTTCGACGACCTCGCGCGAAAGAGCGCGGAGGCGCGCGGGAAGATCGTGCTGTTCGACGTGCCGTTTACCAACTATGGCGCGACGGTGCAGTACCGCAGCCGCGGGGCCGTGGAAGCCGCCAAAGTCGGAGCGGTCGCCGTGCTCATCCGGTCGGTCGCGAGCAACTCGATGCAGAATCCGCACACCGGCGCGATGCGGTACGATTCGACGGTGAAGCGGATCCCCGCGGCCGCGCTGAGCGTGGAGGACGCGATGCTGCTGCACCGTACGTACGACCGCGGCGAGCGCGTGGTAGTCACTCTGCGGATGGAGGCGAAGACGCATCCGGACGCGCCCTCGCGCAACGTCATGGGCGAGCTGCGCGGACGCGAGCTGCCGGACGAAGTCGTGGTGCTCGGCGGACACATCGATTCGTGGGACGTGGGGCAGGGCGCCATGGACGACGCCGGCGGCAGCGTGGCGGCGTGGGAGGTGCTGCGCGTGCTCAAGCGGCTCGGGTTGCAGCCGCGGCGGACGATTCGCGTCGTACTATGGACCAACGAAGAGAACGGACTGCGGGGCGGGACCGCGTATCGCGACGCGCACGCGGCTGAGCTGTCGAAGCACGTGCTCGCCATGGAGTCGGATGGGGGCGTCTTCGCTCCGGAAGGATTCAGCGTGGATGGCTCGGACGAGGCGGTCGCGGTAATGCGCGGCCTTGCGCCGCTGCTGGAGTCGATCGGGGCGACCAACATTCGCGCGGGCGGAGCGGGCGCTGACGTCGGACCGCTTACCGCCGCGGGCGTTCCCGGACTCGGCCTCCAGGTGGATGGGACGCGCTACTTCTGGTACCACCACTCCGACGCCGACACGATGGACAAGCTCGATCCGCGGGAGATGGCGCAGTGTGTCGCGGCAATGGCGGTGATGGCGTACGTGGTCGCCGACATGCCGGAGACTCTCCCCCGCCGCGCTCCGCGATAGCGGTCAGCGCTTCGCGGACCGTTCCATGAGCGCGGGCAGCTCGGCGGCCAGCTCCCGCGCGAGGAATCCGATTCTGCCCTGACGCGAGGCAAGCGCATTGCCGGCCTCGCCGTGCAGATAGACTCCCCAGAGAGCCGCCGTGGCCGCGTCGGCGCCGCGGGCGGCGAGACCGGCGACGATCCCTGCGAGCACGTCACCCGAGCCTGAGGTAGCGAGTCCGACGTCGCCGCCCGTGTACCGCCACGCTCTTCCATCCGGCGTGGCGACGATCGTGTCGGCTCCCTTGAGCGCCGCGACCGCGCGATATCTCTTCGCCGCCGCGCGCGCGTATCGCAGCGGCGCGCGCGCTATGGATTCCGCGTCTTCGCCAAGCAGCGCGGCCATCTCTCCGGAGTGAGGCGTCAGCACCAGGTTACCTTCGTGGCGCGAGAGCAGGGAGCCGCCGCCATTCAGCGCCGAAACCGCGCCGGCGTCGAGCACGAGCGCGGGCCCTCGCTCCATCCGCTCGAAGAGAGCGGTGAGGAATTCGAGGGTCGCGGCCTGATCCACCATGCCGGGCCCGATGACGAGCGCGTCGGCGTCCGCGGCCCGGGCCGCGAGTGCCGTGGCGGCGCGCCGGTGAATCGCGCCGCGGCGGGTCTCGGCGAGTGATATCACCAGCGCTTCGGGGACGGTGACGCCGAGGAACGGAGCCACCGACTCCGCCGTCGCGATCTGCAGCTTCGCGGCGCCAGCGCGCAAAGCGGCGGTTGCCGCGAGCACGACGGCGCCGGGCGTCGAGCGCTCACCTCCGACGACCATTATCGTCCCCCGCTCTTCCTTGCCGTCGTCCGTCTCGTGCCGGGGGAGCGGGCGTCGCCGCAGAAGCGCGAGAGTCAGCGCGGCGGGCCCGCGCGACCTGCTACTTGGCACCTGCCACCACGTCCGGGGCGCTGGTTACGGGCGCGCCCTCGTGCTCGAGCGGAGCCACGAAGTTGAATTCGGCGAGCACCAGCCGGCCGTTCCGGGTCTGACTCGTGTCGTTGTCGTAGCGCGTGACCGAGCAGTTCGCGATCTCCGTCTGCCTGTCGATCGCGAGTATCTGCTCTTCCGTCATGTGCTCGATGATGTAGCGCATGCACAGCACGACGACGGAATGAGCGACGACCAGCACGCGCTCGTCGCAGTACTCGCGCGAGACCATCTCGATCCAGCTGCGCAGCCGCAGAATGACGTCGGTCCAGCTCTCGCCCCCGGGCGGCCGGTGGTAAAACTTGCCGATCGTGCGCCGGAACTCCGCCTGGTCCGGGTGCATGGCCTGGATGCCGCGTTTCGTGAGGCGGTCGAGAATTCCGAACTCCTTCTCGCGCAGCCGCTCGTCCACGATCACGGGGTTGGCGGGATCGAGCGGCTGCAGTCGGCCGTGCTCGCGGATCAGCTCCGCCGTATGCCGCGCGCGCCGGTACGGCGAGCTGAGCACGACGTTCGGCTTGCTCTCCGCCGGCATTTCCGCGAACCATTTGCCGAGGGCGACGGCCTGCCGCTCGCCGAGCGGCGAGAGCGGAACGTCCACGTCGCGCACGTCCAGGTCTATGACGTCGAGGCCGCCCGCGTGCGCCGCTTCGCGGGCGACGTTGCCGGCGGATTCTCCGTGACGCACGATCCAGAGCGTCCCGGGCCAGATTGTAGAATGGCTCACGGCGGGGGTGAGAGGCAGGGATTGTACCGCCGGGGAAGCAGGTATCAGGTATCAGGTATCAGGTATCAGGTAAGGCTCTGTCCTTGCTTCCTGGGCCTATCGGAAACCCTGATCCTGATACCTGATACCTGATACCTGATACCTGATACCCGAATGACTCCTCCTTCCCCCGACCAGCTCGACCCGGATTGGCACCGGTATCCCGACACGGTGCTGCGCTTCCGGACGACGCCGGAAGTGCGCGTGGACCTGCGCGAGCCAGTGAGCAGGGACGTGCTCGCCGACATGAGCCAGATCGGGTTTGGCGGCCCGTTCGCGGTGCTCACCGCGCACGACCCGCGCGGCCAGGACGAGTCCGCGGAGGCGAACGACCGGCGGACAGCCGAGCTGGACGCCAGGCTGAGGTCGGCGGGCGCGCGATTCGTGTACGTGGACGCGTGTTCGCCCGACGGCTCGCACTGCGAGACCAGCGTCGCGGCGGAGATCCCCCGGGATCTGGCCGTGCGGCTCGCGCGCGAGTTCGAGCAAGTGGCCATCTTCTGGTTCGACGGAGACAAGTTCTGGATCGTGGGCGCGCTGGTGGCCGCGGATCCGGTCATGCTGCCGCGCCCGGTCTAGCAACGAAAAAGCCCGAGGCTTTCGCCGCGGGCTTCCCGCCGTTCCGAGCGCTGCCGAATCAGAGCAGCGGTTTGTACCTGAACGCCACGATCCCCGTCGCCTTGCCGGTCACGGTGAACTCGCCGGTCGCCTTGGCCGCGACGGGCCCGATCTGCGCCGTCTCCGTCGCCACCACGTTGCCCGACCGGTCGAGCATCTCGACGATCAGGTTGTACGTCTGAGGCGTGGTGCCGAGGTTCTCGATCGTTCCGCGCAGCCGCGCCTCCCCCTCGCCGGGCGAAAACTCGTTGAAGCTTACCTTCACCGGCATCTCCGCCGCCTTCCTGTCGTACTTCGTGGAGGAGTCCGTGTAGGCGCGCCGCAGCGCGGCGTTCGTCGCGCGCTCGGCCATTCCCGCATAGGCGTACGCGTGGAACACCCACGCCTCGGGGTTGTTCGGATCCAGCACGGTGAGCCGCTGGGTGATCGGCAACAGCCCGGCGAAATCGTTGAGCTTCACGAGAGTCACGGAGAGGTTCCGCAGCGCGTCGCGATGATACGGGTTTGAGGCGAGCACGGCGTTGTACAGCGCGGCCGCTTCCGCGGGCGTCCCGAAGCGACTCGCGAGTATTCCGGCGGTTACGATAGAGCGCTCGCCGTACGCAGTGAGGTTGCTCGCGACGCTCCTGTAAACGGCGCGAATCGACGCGGTGTCCTTCACGGCCTCGAATACTTCGCCCATCTTCTGGAGCGCGTCGGCACGCTGCAGATCCGTTTCCGCGATCGCGGCGTACTGCTTGAAGTGCTCCGCCGCCTCGCGGGCGCGGTTCGCGCGCTCCGCCGCGGGCGCGTCCTCGATGGACGCGGCGATGACCTCACCCAGCTCGTCGTGGGAGCTTCGCACCACGTCGGCGTAAGATGTGTCGTTCTGCGCGATCTCGAGGGCGCGCGTCAGATGCTGGCGCGCCTCGGCGAGCAGGCGCGCCTTGTCCGCCGCCGGGGCGTTGGCGAGCCGCTGCCGCGCGACGCCGCCGAGCACGACATAGCCGTAGGGTGCATTGCGGTCGAGGATCAGCGCGCGGCGCGCCATCGCTTCCGCGGTGTCGAGCCGGCCTTCGTTCAGCGCGGTGAGCGCCTGGTTCATCGCGCTCAGCCACGGCGCGCTCTGTCGCCAGGCCGCGATGTGCCGCGCGCACTGCGGTGCAAGCGTCTCGGCGGCGGTGAAGACGGAATCCGCCAGCACAAACAGATCGGCGGGTTGCTCAGGGTTGGTGGCGAAGCCGAAATCGGCCCGCGTGCCCGTCGCCGGCGCAGAGGATCCCGTGAGCAGCAGCGCCACGGCCTGTCCCAGCGTGAAGGTCTGGCCGGGCAGGTTCTTGTCGCGGTCTCGCGCCGCGGGATCCGTCAGCAGCCGCACGGCGGCCCGCGCATCCGCGGCCGGATCACCCTTGTTGTTCAGGACCCCGATCCCCTTTTGTATCGAGAAATAGGCACGCGCGACGAACTGGGGAGAGTTCTGGTCCACGTCACAGGCATCGTTCTGCGCCCCAGCGGGAGCTGCTGCAACGGCGGAAACGCACGCCAGGGCGACGAAGAACTTCACAGAGGAATTCATCCACCACTCCACAAGGAGAGAAAAGTTGCCGCCCGAGGCGTCCGCGATGGGGTCGAGCACGGGCGGGATCAGTCCTCGTAATATACCATTTGCAGAAGACTGTTCCCCCGTGTCACGCCGATGAAAAAGCCGCTACGGTACACTCCCGGACTCCACCGCGCCGCGCTTCGCCACCTGCGTCGCGCCGACCCCGTTCTGGCCAGCGTGGCTGACCGGCACGGGCCGCACCGGTTCGACATGCGCACCACCGGATCGCACTTCGACGCGATAGCCAGATCCATCGTCTCACAGCAGCTGTCGGTGAAGGCGGCGGCGACGATTCACGGGAGGTTTCGCGAGCTGTACGCGGGCGCCGGCGGCGAGCCCCGGCACCTCGCGCGCATTCCCGACGAGCGGCTCAGGGAGGCCGGCCTCTCCTGGCAGAAGATCTCCTACATCAGGGATCTCGCCCGACGCGTGGCCGCGGGGGAGCTCGAGCTCGACCGGATCGACGAGATGAATGACGATGAGCTGATCGAGCGGCTCACGGCGGTGAAGGGTATCGGCGTGTGGACCGCGCAGATGTTCTTGATGTTCAGATTGGGCCGCCCGGACGTGCTCCCGACGCTGGACCTCGGAATTCAGAAGGCGATGCAGCGCGCGTACGGTCTGCGGAAGCGGCCGAGCGCGCAGCGCATGGAGAAGATCGGAAAGGCCTGGGCGCCGTACCGGACGATCGCGTGCTGGTATCTGTGGCGCAGCCTCGATCAACCGGCCGCCGCGAAAGCGCCGGTATCACGGCCGAAACCGCGATGAACGCGACGCGATAGATTCAGTCCATGCCTCTCGTCCCCTTTGCATCCCTGCCCGATGACTCGCGCGTGTGGGTATTCGGCGCGGATCCCGCGCTGAATGAGCAGACGTCGGCGCGGCTTCTCGCCGTCGTAGATTCGTTTCTTGCCGACTGGGTCGCGCATGGCGAGCCGCTGACTTCGGCCCGCGAGCTGCGGGACGGCCGGTTTCTGGTCATCGGGGTGGATCAGAGCGCGACCGCGTACGCGTCCGGCTGTTCCATAGACGGCCTGTACAGGAAGCTGAAGGAGCTCGAGCAGGCGAGCGGCACGTCGCTGTTGTCGCGCGAGCACGTGTATTACCGCGGCAGCGACGGGGGAATCCGCAGCGTGACGCGTGACGAGTTCGCGCGGCTCTCGTCCGAGGGCAGGATCGGCGCCGACACGACGGTGTTCGACACGAGCATCACTTCGCTCGGCGAGCTGCGGCAGCGATTCGAGCTCCCGGCAGCGGGCTCCTGGCACAGGGCGCTATTGACCGTGTGACGCGGCGCCGGCTACCCCGGCGCCGATCGGGCGGCCGCCGTACCCCCGCGGTCCTGTCAGACCCTCAGCGTGTCGCGCCTCCAGCTCGTGATCGCGCGCTTGATTGCGTCGTTGGTCGCGAACTCGCCGGCCAGGCACCGGCGGGCGAGCTCCGGAACTTCCGCGTCCGACGCGAATCGCAGCGCTATCAGCTGACCCAGGCGCAGCTCCGGGATCCGCGCGCGGAGATCGTCCGGCAGCACGCGGGCGAGCCGCAGCCTCTCCTCCTGGCTGATCAGCCGGTTCTGAAGAATGAGCGCCATGTGCCTCGCGGAGAACGCGAGCCCGTACAGCGCGGCAGCCTCGATCGTCGCCCAGATCGAGTCGAACGACGGTTCGTCGAACGCGGCAACGAGCCGGATCGCCACATTCGCGATCAGGATCGGTGACACGAAAAGGTGAAACAGCGGGTTCACCCGCCTGTGATTGAGGTAGGTCTGCGGCTTGTCGTTCATTGGGAGGTCGCGGTGGTGGACGAGGCAATGTAGCGCGCCATTAGCTTTCTGCTGTTGCGGCGGGTCAATCGAATCAGAATGGAGCGAGTCATGCCGACGAGAAAGGGAAGCGCGGTCTGGGAGGGCGGCCTGAAATCAGGCAAGGGCAACTTCCGCGGTGAGGGCGGGGCGATCAGCGGGGCGTACAGCTTCGGCTCGCGCTTCGAGGAAGGAACGGGATCGAATCCCGAAGAGCTGCTGGCCGCCGCGGAGGCGGCGTGCTTCAGCATGGCGCTGAGTGGAGCGCTGGAGAAGAACGGCACGACGCCCACACGTGTGGAATCGGATGCGCATTGCACGGTGGAGAAGGTCGGCGCGGGCTTCAAGATCACGACGATGAAGCTCGTGACCCGGGCCACGGTGCCGGGGCTGGACGACGCGACGTTTCAGCGGATCGCGAACGAGGCGAAGGAAGGCTGCCCCGTGTCCACGGCGCTCAAGGGCAACGTGGACATTCAGCTGGACGCGAAGCTCGTTTCCTGAGCTAGTTCGCCCGCTGGACGGCGGCCTGCGACAGTAGCCGGATCCCCGCCGCGGCAAACGCCCGGCGGGTCTCCAGCAGGAAAGCTTCCTGCGCCGCGGCCGCCGCGGCCGCGTCCGGGGTCGTGACGAAATACACCGTCTCGAATTCCAGCGCGGACTCGGTCACCGCGCGCAGGTGTGTGCCCTCCAGCCGCGCGCCGGGGCGCGCGGCGAGCGCCGCGCCGAGCAGCCCGGGAAGCCGCTCGATCGCGTCGTCGCCCAGGTCCGGCGGCACGCGCGTCAACACGATGGCGCGCCGTTGGCGCATGTTCCGGAAGTTGCGGATGCGTCCCTTGAGCAGGTCTCCGTTCGACGCGACGATCAGCTCGCCGGTTACGCTGCGAATGCGCGTGCTTTTGAGCCCGATGTGCTCGACCGTTCCGGCGAACGCGTCGAACTCGATGTGATCTCCGACGACGAACGGCTTGTCCAGCACGATCGAGAGAGCCGCGAACAGGTCGCCGAGTATGTTCTGGAGCGCGAGCGCCACCGCTATGCCGGTGATCCCGAGTCCGGTCACCAGCGCGGTGATGTTTATGCCGAAGGTGTCGAGCGCGACGAGCAGCAGCACCACCCACAGCGCGAACCGCGCGACGTAGCTCAGCGCGTTCATCGTGGTGACGCTGCCCGGATCGGCCGCGGCGCCGCGTCTCGCCGAGTAGTGCGCGAACCAGTAGCCAATGGCCGCGTTTCCCCAATGGGCGATCTGCACGAGCACCGCGACAATCGCGACCCAGCGGAGCGTGCGCCGCAGCGGGTCGGTGACGTCCACGACCAGAAAGACCACGGCGATCGCCACCAGCACGAGGAACACGAGCCGCGTTCCGCGCAGGAGCCTGATGGCGACGTTGTCCACGGTGGTGGGTGTGCGGTCGGCCAGGCGCGCAATCCGGCCCAGCACCAGCCGCTTCAGCGCGCCCAACAGGAGCGCCACGACCAGGATGATCGCGAGCGCCGTGGCCCAGCTCGTCAGTGAGTTGCCGTAGATCAAGCCGTGGCTTTCTCCGTGATCTCCTCCGACCCGGTTTCCCAGTTGTCCATCTCGTCGCACGCGTCGCAGTTGCCGCAGCGCCAGTCGGGCTCGACCTCCTCGCCGAAGTGCTCGAGGATGAACCGCGTCCTGCATTCCGCCGTCTGGCAGAACTCGATCATGGTACGGAGCTTCTGCTGGTCGCGCGCGCGCCGCTCTTCATAGTCGAGAAGATCGGCGCTGAGGTTGACCGATGTCAAACGGTCGGCCAGCCGCTCCCATTTTCCGTCCCGGTGCTCGCGCACGACTCCGTGCCGCTTTAGCAGGGAGAAGACGATTCGCGTCTTTCGCAGCGGTACCCCCGTCTGCTCCGAGATGTCGGCGGCGGGAACAGGCTGCCCGATTGGATACTGCTCCAGCGCGATCGCGACGCGCGCCGCTTCCTCGACCTCGGGATATTTCCCGCCGAGGAAGTACGATTGAATCCTGCGATCCTCCACCCGGTACAGCACGGTGCACACCGCGGGCTTTCCGTCGCGGCCCGCGCGCCCCGCCTCCTGGTAGTACGCCTCGATGGACCCGGGAAAATGGTAGTGCAGCACGAACCGCAGGTCGTGCTTGTCTATGCCGAGGCCGAACGCGTTCGTGGCGATGATCGCCTTGATTTTGTTCGCCATGAACATCTCCTGCGCTTCCTTCCGGTCCGCGGCCGGCATCTTCCCGTGGTAGATGGCGATGGGATACTGCTCGCGGAACTTCTCGTGCAGCCGCTCGGCTTCCTTGACCGTCGCCACATAAATCACGCCGACGCCGTCGCCGTCCCGGAGAGTGCGCTCCACGACCGCGTCCTTGATCCCGTCGTTCACCGTCCGCCTGACCTCGAACCGCAGGTTGGGGCGCGCGAAGCCGGTGATCGTGACGTGCGGGTCCTTCATGCCCAGCTGGTGCACGATGTCCTTCTGGACTTCGGCGGTGGCCGTGGCGGTGAGGGCGAGGATCGGCGGACGCCCGAGCCGCTTCGCGATGTTGCCCAACGCGAGATAGTCGGGGCGGAAGTCGTGCCCCCACTGGCTGACGCAGTGCGCTTCGTCAACCACGAAGAGGTTGATCTTGCGGCCCAGCAGGTGCTCGAAAAACTCCCGGTCCTTGAACCGTTCGGGAGTGAGGTAGAGGATGTCGCCTTCGCCCTCGCTGATCTGCCGGTGGGTCTCGCGGGATTCCGAGGTGGACAGATGCGAGTGCATCGCCACGGAATCCACGCCCTGCGCCAGCAGCTTGTCGTGCTGGTCCTTCATGAGGGCGATGAGAGGCGTGACCACGATCGTGAGGCCGTGCAGCATGACCGCGCCGAGCTGGTATACGAGCGACTTGCCGCTTCCGGTCGGCATGACCACCAGCACGTCCCGGCCTTCGATGAGCGCTTCGACCGGCTCCCACTGGCCGCGACGGAAGTCCTTGTGGCCGAAACGCTCCCGCAGGCATGCGACAGCCTCGGCCCTTGTTATAGTTTGGGGCATTGCGGGGTATTAGGGCACGAACTATTCCGCGATAACTGAGCTAATGGCTATTGGCTATTGGCTATTGGCTATTGGCTACCTGCGCAAGCCAGAGGAGGATCGGGATGCTGATCAGGCGACCGGACGACATTCCCGCGAGCGAAATCACCGACGAGCGGCTGTACCTGAACCGGCGCTCGTTCATCGCCACGAGCGGTCTTCTTGGCGTGGCGGCGGCGACCGGCGCGCTGCCCGGCTGTCTCAAGGCTTCTCCTTCCGACGAGCAGGCCTCGGACAAGCTCACGCCCTACGAAGACGTCACGACGTACAACAACTATTACGAGTTCGGCACGGGCAAAGAGGATCCGGCGGAGAACGCCGGGTCGTTCCGTACGCGACCCTGGAGCGTCGCGGTGGAAGGACTGGTGAGGAAGCCCGCCGTCTACAACCTCGAGGACATTCTTCGCCCCGTGCGCCCCGAGGAGCGCGTGTACAGGCTGCGGTGCGTGGAAGGCTGGTCCATGGTGATTCCGTGGCTCGGCTTCCCGCTCGCGTCGCTGATCAACCGCGTCGAGCCGACGTCGCAGGCGAGGTACGTCGAGTTCACCACGCTGCACGATCCCAGGCAGATGCCGGGTCAGCGGCGGCCCGTGCTCGACTGGCCGTACACCGAAGGGCTGCGCCTGGACGAGGCGCTGCACCCGCTGACGATTCTCGCGACGGGACTGTACGGCCGGCCGCTGCCCAATCAGAACGGAGCGCCGCTCCGCCTGGTCGTGCCTTGGAAGTACGGCTTCAAGAGCATCAAGGGAATCGTCAAGCTGCGGTTCACCGACCGGCAGCCGGCGACGGCGTGGAACAAGGCGGCGCCGGCGGAATACGGCTTCTATTCGAACGTGAATCCGGAAGTGGATCACCCGCGCTGGAGCCAGGCCAAGGAGCGCCGCATCGGAGAGTTCCTCCGGCGCAGGACGCTGATGTTCAACGGCTACGGCGACCAGGTGGCGCGGATGTACGCCGGGATGGATCTGCGCAGGTTCTACTGAGAGGATCCCACTCTCGCGCCGCTCCACCGTAATCAAGCCGGTCGTATTCCTCGCGGCGCTCGCGCCGCTCGGCCTGCTTGTCTGGGACGCCTTCACCGACAACCTGGGCGCGAATCCGATCGAGGAGATCGAGCTGCGCACGGGACGCTGGGCGCTGCGCTTCATTGCCATCACCCTCGCGGTGACGCCTCTGCGCCGGCTCACGGGCTGGAACGAAGCGATCAAGTACCGCCGCATGCTGGGACTGTTCGCTTTCTTCTACGCGACGATGCACCTGGCCGCGTTCATCGGGCTCGACATGTTCTTCGACGTAAGTGACATCGTCGAGGACATAGTGAAGCACCCGTACATCACCATCGGCATGGCGACGTGGCTGCTGTTGCTTCCGCTCGCCATCACCTCGACGAAAGGATGGATCCGCCGGCTGGGGGGAAAGCGCTGGAACAGGCTGCATCAGCTGATTTACGTCGCCGCGATCACCGGCACGATCCACTACCTCTGGGCGGTGAAGAAGGACACCTTCCTGCCGCTCGTGTACCTCACCATAATCGTTGCTCTGCTCTTGTGGCGGCTATGGACGTGGTTGGCGAAGCGCCGGGCTCAAGGAGATCGTGCCGCGGCTACCTCTTGAACATCCGGAAGGCGGTGGAAGTATGC
Organism: uncultured Gemmatimonadota bacterium; assembly: GCA_937867645.1. Taxonomy (GTDB): domain Bacteria; phylum Gemmatimonadota; class Gemmatimonadetes; order Gemmatimonadales; family Gemmatimonadaceae; genus JACDCY01. Next base: position 38,358 of record CALMKE010000027.1, read on the forward strand.
CTCATTTCCCGGAGCGCAATATCGCGGGTGCCACTAGATCGCTTTTGCTACAGGCCCAGCCAAAGCTCTCAACACCGTGGCTCGGACACTTGCGGATACCTCGGCTTCGCTTCCCATGGCCTGCCCGCCGATCACGAGTTGAGCCGCGACTAACCTCAATAGACCGGGATGATTCGGCAATTCCGTGAGATTTTGGCGCCATTGTGCGAATTCACTCGGGTAGCGCTGCGCTAGCTCATGGACTTGTTCTCTTGCGCCTTGGCCGAGCACTGGATCCCGGAGAATTTCGACAAGATATACGAGATCCTTGGCCATCTTATCGAGGCGCGATCTCGTTGCAAATGACAGCCCCTTATGTAGGACATACGCTCCCAGAGTGGGCACGCGAATTCGTATAGCCGGGTCAAGTGATGCGTGAACGGCCGTGCCCACAGCGATCCACTGAGCGTTGTCGAGAAGAACATGCTGGCCGGGATAACCTTGCGCCGCCAAGTTAGGTTGGCCCTCGATGGGCACGGCAGTTCGTGGATCGTTACCCTCCGTAATGACATCAAGATCGATTACGGCCCCTCCAGGGCCGCTTTGAGTGAGGCGGATTGGCGTACCCTCGATGTCCTCTAGACACTCGTCTCGCTCGAAACCCGCCTCAGTAGCGAGCTCAATCAACGTGGGTCTCCCCGCCCGGAACAGCGTTCGCGGGATGGAAATATCGATGTCGTCGGTGTAGACCGGGCGATTTAAAGAAGCAACGTCCGTCAAATACAATGCGTGGACCCAACCGCCTATCAAAACGATATCGTGTGAATATGGCTGTAGGGCGAGTATAGTCCGCGCAAAAATGTCCCGAGGCGACTTGCGGGAATGAGGTCGCGAAGTCATACCACGAATTGTCCTAGCTGCTGCGCCGTGATGCCTAGCCGGCCACCCAGCAAAGTTCTCATGAGTATTTCCGCTGCTTCGCGACCGCGGAGAGGAAAGTGAACGAGGTCTAAATACACCTGAAGAGCTGACGCCACCGGTAGTTTTCCGACAACTTGCCGCCCAAAAAACGCAGAGATAGGGTAGCGAGGATTTAGCAAGTGAAAATTCCCGCTATTGTCACTCGGAACCAGGAATAATTCTGCCTGCGTTAGGCGGCGCACGGTGGCAAAGTGCTCTGGCGCCACGTAGAGATGGATCTGCTGGTGTTCTACGTGCCTTGCTAATAAGTCGCTCGCGGCGAGAAGGGTCAGTGCACTTGTGGCGCGCGACCGGGAAATTAGCGGCGGCAGTAGCTGAAGTAGTTCCTCGTATCGGAAGCCAGCGCTGTAAGACTCGACACGGTTGGCCTTCCAGGAGTAGCTCGCGGTCCAATCCTGAAGCATGCTAACGGGGTCGATTAGGCGGATTCCGTCTGCGGCTCTGTCGACATAGCCCCGCCGCACGAGTTCATCTGTTACGACCGATACCCATCCCTTGGTGACTGCGGCACTATCAGCAATCTCCGTTACGCGCCATTTCCTGTTGGCTCGTTCGCACAAGACTCGAAGTACCAACGAAGCTTTGTCCGAAAACGGGTTGATGGACGAAGGGTGTACCTCGAACAGTGGCGACTTCCCCTCGCTCTTAATGTCAATTACAAGACCGGTCGTACGTATAAAGATCGTCCCATCGAAGTCAGCATGATTGATCTTTGCCGCGCGTAGTTCGTGCCGGCCACGTTCGCTTAGGTGGGGCACGACAAACAGTGCAATAGCCAGCGGATCGCGTTGCTTCAGTATGCGTGCCTGCCGACGAAACACTTCGTAATGCGTGCGGAGTAAACGACTCTTGACTTCAACGTACAGGGGTCGTCTGGAACCTTCGTATTTGAGATCAAAGCGAAGATCGAATGGAGCCGAGGGTCCGGCACCAGGACGCAGCTTGATGTCGGCTCCTTCATCGAATAGCAAGGGCAAGCGCTGATTCGCTGCGGCGACGAGGATGTGTGCATGCATAGTTTATGTAGACGGCCGTATTTGGTAAGTACTAAACAACATAATACAGCTAAACAGCGGAGGGGTCAAGAGATTGTGTGAGAAGATTTACCCATTCCTGGGGTAGGAATACTTTTGAAGTGAAGCGCTGGCGAGTAACCCACTCGCCACGGCAACTGAGGGCTATTTACCGGCCAACGGCTGGATAGCGCGGTATCCAAGTCCGCACGGAGGCTACTTCCTGAACATCCCCGTGATCCCGCCGGAAGTCAGAGCCGCCAGATGCGCGAGGACCAGTGAGCGAGCAATCCCCGGGCTGCTGGCCAGGTAGCGCGGCTCCCACTCCGGATCGAACGACTGCTTGAATTCCCGGAGGCCCTCGAAGTTGTAGAAGCGCCCGCTCAAGCTCGTGAGCGCGTACCGCAACCACCGTATCCGGCCGCCTTCGCCGAGCGGGCTCACTCCGGCGAGCGGGGACATCCCGAGGCTGACGCTGTCGTATCCCTGCTCGCCCGCCCACTCGATCAGATCCACCAGCAGAGCGTGCATCGTTCCCGGCGGCGCCCCCGCGCCCGAGCGCATGAGATCAACCTCGAGCTGTCGCCTCGAGCCGGATGACCAGACCGTCGCGAATGCGACTACTGCTCCACTGACGCGCGCGACAGCAACGGGAAAGCGGTTGACGTAATCGGGCCGGAACGCCCCGAGCGAGAACCCCTTTTCCCGGCCGCGCTGCTGCCGCAGCCAGTCGTCGGAGACACTCTCCAGGTCGCGCATGACCGGCTCACTCCCGCCGGCAGGAATGACTTCCACGGTGACTCCGCTCTCCCGTGCCTGCTTCCGGCTGCGGCGCAGGCGGCGGCGTCCTGGGCCATCGAGCGTGAAGTCAACCGCGGGAACACGCGCCATCTCGCCGACCTTACCCACCAGGAAGTTCTCCTCCAGGTACATCCCAATGTTGTCAGGTGCGACCTTGTAGAACGCGGGCCAGGCCGACGCGGCGGTCGCCGCGTCGGCGAACAACCGCACCATGCTCGCCAGCTCGGCGGCCGGTCCAACGGGATCTCCCGCCGAGATCCAGCTGCACCGGCTACGGCCGTACATCACGAACGCATTGCGCTCCGCGTTGAACAGGAGCGACTTGTCGCCGAGGAAGACTCCCTGGGCGCTCGGCTCAGCGCCGCGCGCGATGATTGCGGCGGCGGCGGCGAGGTCGGCCTCAGTCGCAGCTTTCATTTTGCGGTCAAAGCAGTAACCTCAGGCCGTGTCCGACATGATCGAGCCTCTCGAAGCCTTTGCCATCACAGCTCCCGGTCTTTCCCGGATCGCGGCGCGCGATCTCGGTGCCATCGGAGTTGCCATCACTGAGGTCGAGTCCGCCGGCGTCACGTTCAAAGGTGGGCTCCGCGAAGTGTACGCCGCAAACCTGCGCGCGCGCACGGTCAGCCGCGTCATCGTGCGCCTGGCGCGCTTCCAGGCCCGCACGTTCGCCGAGCTGGAGCGCCACTCGGCGAGGATCTCGTGGTCGAAGTTCATCGCGCCGGGGCGGCGCTTCGAGATCCGCGTCACGTCGCGGAAGTCGCGGCTCTACCATTCCGCCGCCGTCGCCGAGCGAATCGAGCGCGCGGTGCGCGATGCGACCGAGGCCGAACCGGCGGACGCGACCACGGCCGAGGAGCACGTTGGCGAGACAGCGCAATTGATAATCGCGCGCATCGAGCGGGATGAATGCGTCGTCAGCATGGACAGCTCCGGCGCGCTGCTGCACATGCGTGGCTATCGGAGAGCCGTCGCCAAGGCGCCGATGCGGGAGACGATCGCCGCCGCGATGCTGCTCGCGTGCGAGTGGCGCGCGGACGAGCCGCTGTTCGACCCGTTCTGCGGCTCGGGCACCATACCTATAGAAGGGGCCATGCTCGCCAGGCGCATCGCGCCGGGACTCGACCGGGTATTCGCGTTTGAGCAATGGCCATGGATCGAGGCTGGCTTGTGGTCACGCATGCGCCGGGACGCGGAGCTGGAGATCCTGGATGGCGTCGCCGCGCCGATAATCGGAACCGATCGCGACGAAGGAGCGATTCGCGCCGCCGGCGAGAACGCGGATCGGGCGAGGGTGCGGGACGACGTCGAGCTCGTGGCGAGCCCGGTCTCGGAGGCGAGCGTGGACGCGGGGTCGGGCTGGGTCGTCACCAATCCTCCCTACGGAGTTCGCGTCGGCACCTCGCGCGAGCTGCGAAACCTGTACGCCCGCTTCGGAGCGGTGCTGCGGGAGCGATTCGGAGGATGGCAGCTGGCATTTCTCTCGGCGGATCACGCGCTCGAAGCGCAGCTGGGGCTGGAGCTGGAGACTCTCTTCCGGACGACGAACGGCGGGATCCCGGTGCGATGCATGATGTCCCGCGCCATCGCGCCAAACGCTACAAACGTATCGCGCAGAGGATAAACCCCGGCCGGAGCATGGTTTACGCGCGCGTCCCGAAGGGGGAAGAGCTCGGGTCGGGACCGCCTTTCGCGCGGTATCACTCTTGAAGTAGAAGGGCTCGAAGTGCGGGCCGGAGAACGACCGGTCGCGGCCACGGCGCTCCAGGAGCGCCGCACACCAGACAATCGAGGGAGTCCGTGGAAATCGGAGACGAGATCGAGATCGAGGGCGTCGCTGACGCTCCGACAGGCGACGCACGCGCCCGCCGTCGTGGCAAGTCCAAGACGGGGAAGCGAATCGGCAACGGCAGGCAGACGACCAACGGGAACGGCGCCAGGCAGATCGAGATGCGGCGACTTTTGGCCGGTCTCAAGGATCTGTGTGGCGGTGATTTCAGCGTTCGTCTCCCCGACAGCGCTGACCCGATGATGAACGACATCATCAACGAGTTCAATTCGATCGCCGAGCGGAACCAGTCGGTCACCTCGGAGCTCCGGCGCGTCGCGACCACGGTGGGCAGCGAAGGGCGCATGCACGACCGCGCGTTCGTGCCGGAAGTGGAGGGCGGCTGGCGCTCGATGATCGGATCGGTCAACTCCCTCATCACCGATCTCGTACAGCCGACCACGGAAGTCGCGCGCGTGCTCACCGCGGTGGCCGAAGGCGACCTGAATCAGAAGATGGTGCTCGAGATGGAAGGCAAGGCGGTGCAGGGCGAGTTCCTCCGGATCGGCACCACGGTTAACACCATGGTCGATCAGCTCAGCGCTTTCGCCTCCGAGGTGACGCGCGTGGCGCGCGAGGTCGGAACCGAAGGGCGGCTGGGCGGCCAGGCGAACGTTCCCGGCGTCGCCGGCACCTGGAAGGACCTCACCGACAACGTCAACACGCTGGCCGGGAACCTCACGAGCCAGGTGCGAAACATCGCCGACGTGACGACCGCGGTGGCCAAAGGTGATCTCACGCGCAAGATCACGGTGGACGTGCAGGGCGAGGTGCTCGAGCTCAAGAACACGATCAACACGATGGTGGATCAGCTGAACGGCTTCGCGTCGGAAGTCACGCGCGTCGCCAAGGAAGTCGGCACCGAGGGAATTCTCGGCGGCCAGGCGAACGTTCCTGGCGTCGCAGGCACGTGGAAGGACCTGACGGACAACGTGAACTTCATGGCCTCGAACCTCACGGGGCAGGTCCGGAACATCGCGGACGTTACGACCGCCGTCGCGCGCGGCGACCTGTCGCGCAAGATCACGGCGGACGCGCGCGGCGAGATCCTCGAGCTCAAGAACACGATCAACACGATGGTGGATCAGCTCTCGGCGTTCGCGTCGGAGGTCACCCGCGTCGCGAAGGAAGTCGGCACCGACGGCAAGCTCGGCGGCCAGGCGGAAGTCCCCGGCGTGGGCGGCACGTGGAAGGATCTCACCGACAACGTCAACACGCTCGCCGGCAACCTGACGAGCCAGGTGCGGAACATCGCCGACGTGACGACCGCCGTCGCGAAGGGCGACCTGTCGCGAAAGATCACGGTCGAGGCGCGCGGCGAGACGCTGGAGCTGAAGAACACGATCAACACCATGGTTGACCAGCTCTCGGCGTTCGCGGACGAAGTGACGCGCGTCGCGAAGGAAGTGGGAACCGAGGGCAACCTCGGCGGGCAGGCGGAGGTGCCGGGCGTGGCGGGCACGTGGAAGGATCTCACGGACAACGTGAACGCGATGGCCAACAACCTCACGGGCCAGATCCGCAACATCGCGGACGTGACGACGGCCGTCGCGAAGGGTGACCTCTCGAAGAAGATCACCGTGGACGTGCAGGGCGAGATCCTCGAGCTCAAGGACACCATCAACAACATGGTGGACTCGCTGCGGATCTTCGCGGGCGAAGTCACGCGCGTCGCGCGCGAGGTGGGCACGGAAGGACGGCTGGGCGGGCAGGCCGAGGTGCCGGACGTCGCGGGAACGTGGAAGGACCTCACCGACAACGTGAACTTCATGGCGTCGAACCTGACCGGTCAGGTTCGAAACATCGCCGACGTGACCACGGCGGTCGCGCGCGGCGATCTGTCGCGGAAGATCACCGCCGAGGCCAAAGGCGAGATTCTGGAGCTGAAGAACACGATCAACACCATGGTGGACCAGCTCTCGGCGTTCGCGTCCGAGGTCACCCGCGTCGCGCGCGAGGTGGGCACCGAAGGCAAGCTGGGCGGGCAGGCGAACGTGCCGGGGGTCGCGGGCACCTGGAAGGACCTGACCGACAACGTGAACACGCTGGCGGGAAATCTCACCAGCCAGGTGCGCAACATCGCGGACGTGACCACGGCAGTCGCCAAGGGCGACCTGTCACGGAAGATCACGGTCGAGGCGCGCGGCGAGACGCTGCAGCTGAAGGACACGATCAACACGATGGTGGACCAGCTCTCGGCGTTCGCCTCGGAAGTGACGCGAGTCGCGAAGGAGGTCGGCACCGAAGGAAAGCTCGGCGGACAGGCGGAGGTGCCGGGCGTCGGCGGGACGTGGAAGGACCTCACGGACAACGTGAACGCCATGGCGAGCAACCTCACGAGCCAGATCCGCAACATCGCGGACGTGACGACGGCGGTCGCGAAGGGAGATCTCTCGCGCAAGATCACGGTGGACGTGCAGGGCGAGATACTCGAGCTGAAGAACACGATCAACACGATGGTGGATCAGCTCAGCGCGTTCGCTTCCGAAGTCACGCGCGTGGCCCGCGAGGTGGGTACCGAGGGAATCCTCGGCGGACAGGCGAAGGTGCCGGGCGCCGCGGGCACATGGCGCGCGCTCAC
>CALMKE010000028.1 GCA_937867645.1 uncultured Gemmatimonadota bacterium
GAGAGCGGCGCCGTCATGGCGGACATCATTCCCCAGGCGGTGGAGCGGGGCTGGTCGGGGCTGGAGCACTACGTCGGGATCCCGAGCACCGTCGGCGGCGCCGTCTGGCAGAATCTCCATTTTCTCTCCCCCGCGCCGGAGCGGGAGCGAACGATGTTCATCGCAGAGGTGTTCGAGCGATGCGAGCTGCTCGCGGAGACCGATGAGCGCAAGGTCGTGGACAGGGATTATATGCAGTTCGGCTACGACACCTGCATCCTGCATTTCACGAAAGACATCGTGACGTGGGCGGAGTTTCAGCTCGTGAAAGGCGACACCGCCGTCATGCACAGGATCATCCAGGAAAACCTGAGCTGGCGCGGCTCCCGACACCCGTGGCTCCAGTTCCATCCGAGCGCCGGCTCGATCTTCAAGAAGATCGAAGGCGTGGGCGCCGGCCGGCTGGTGGATCAATGCGGGCTCAAGGGCTATCGCCACGGCGACGCGCAGATCTCGCACATCCACGCCAACATCATGGTCAATCTCGGCCACGCCACGGCGAAGGACGTGCGGGAGCTGATATCAATCGCGCAGAAGGCGGTCGAGGAGAAGTTCGGGCATCACCTCGAGCCGGAGATTGGATTCATCGGGGAATTCTGAAAACAGCTATCAGGTATCAGGTATCAGGTATCAGGTATCAGGTACGCAGTTTCTGATACCTGATACCTGATACCTGAACCCTCTCTACAGCCCCAGCGCCTTCGCGACGTTTATTCTGCCCCAATTCGAGTACACGTCCCTGCCCTTCACGCCGATATCGTCGGCGCTGTGCAGGATCCTGCTGCGCAGACCGCTCACCGAGATGAGTGGATCATGCGACTTGATCAGCGCCGCCAGGCCGGCTACGTGCGGCGTGGCCATGCTGGTGCCGGCGGCATACGCATAGAAGTACGCCACACCTTCGGTGCTCGTCCGGCAGACCACGAGCGTGCCGGACGACGCGCGGCGCGAGCACGCTCCAATAATGAGATCCTGGTTTACGTACTCCTCGGTGTCGCTGGCGTTGCCGCCCGGCGCGGCCACTTCCACCGCCGTGATCCCGTAGTTGGTGTAGGTAGCGGGCTGGTCGAAGTTCTGCTGCATGAGCGGACCCGTGGCCGACACGCACACCGTGCTCTGCTCGCACGGCGTCGCGACCAGCGAGCCGGCGTCGAGATCCAGGCCGGAGTTTCCGGCGGCCGAGATGACGATCGTGCCCTTCTTCTCCGCGTCACGGATGACGCGCGCCATCATCTCCAGCAGCGCGGGCGCGCCCTCCTCGTTGTAATCGATCTCGGCGCCAAGGCTCATGTTGATGACGTCCGCGTTCGCGGGGCCCGCCGCGTGACGGATCCCGCTCGCGACGCCCTCGAAGGATCCGCTGCCGGTCGCGCTCAAGACCTTGACCGCGATGAGCGTGACGTGCGGCGCGACCGGCGCCACGCTGATGCTGTGCGACGTAATGGTGGAAGCGACGTGCGTGCCGTGGAAATGGTTGTCCATGAACGGCAGATCGCCCGGCTGCTGCGGCTCGTACGGAACGTCAGCGCACGCCCCGGCCTCGCAGACTACGATCGAAGCAAACGACTTCGAGGCGTCGAGGTCCACCTTGCCCTTCAACTCGCGGTGGTCGTAGTCGATGCCGGTGTCGAGCACGGCTACGCGTGTCGTGGGCGTTCCCTGCAGGCCGGCCGCCCACGCCTTGTCGGCCTGGATCACGCGCATGCTCCACTGTGTGCCGTCGGCATAGTAGCGGGCCTTCGTGGGATCCTTGTCGGTGGCGAGCGAAGGACCGTCCGATACCGCGGCGCCGATCCTGAGATTGGGGAGCCAGTTGAGGATCCTGTCGTTCCCGACCGCTGCTACCAGATCGCTCGCCGCGACCGTCGTGATCGCGCTCGCGGAAAGTCCGCTGACGATGGCGACGCCGATGTCGTTCCAGCTCGTCGTCACGGTGCCGCCGACCGAGCCGAGCAGCGCGAGACCCGCCGCCGGAATGGAGGCCGTGTCCTTGAAGACGACCACCGTTCTGCCCGTGGGAATTCCGCTGGCGGTCCTCAGCGCGCCGGATGGCGCGTCTACCGCTGTGGGTGATGTCGGGAGGTCCGCGCAGGCGGCGAGCGTCGCAACGAGCGAAACGACGACACACCGCGCGGCGGTGCTGGCGCGATGTTGCATGGCATCCTCGATTCCGTTGAATTTTTCGCGACGGATGTTCATCCGTCTGGAAAACAGCCGAAAAATTCGGAACGCATAGCGCGTGCCGCGCGGTGCATGTTTTCCCTACCTGGTCGCCTCGATCCAGCTCTGCCACTCCCGCTCGGCGAGACCGACAGTGAGACGATGTTGCCAGCGCACCAGTGGAACCGTCAGGAGTAATGGCTCTAAAGCGAGCTTGTCCAGCCATCGCTCGTCCGTGAGTCGCGCGGCGCCAAGTCCCAGCTCGGCGTAGCGCTTCGAGTTGAGATCGATCAGGCGAGTCACGCCGAATTTCTGCGCGAAGCGCCTGAGCTCACCGGGCGAAGCGGCGCGCTCGTTCAGATCCACGAAGTGGGTTTTGATCCGCCGCTCGGCGAAGAACCGCAGCGCCTTGCGCGTGTCCGAGCTTTTTTTCACGCCGAATATCTGAACTTCCATCACCGTCCGGCGCGGATGAGCTCGCGGAAGCGCGGCAGCTCGGCGTACAGATTGGCCCCGGGACACTGGGTCCGCGCGTAGTCGCGGTGCGAAGCGAGCTTGTCCGGCGGAATGTCGAACCGCCGCGCGAGCGCGGGAATGATGATGTCGAGCGTTCGCCGCTGCGCGGTAGTCAGCGTGTCCTTCTGGAAATTCCCTTCGACGACGACGAGCAGATGTCCCGCCGGATCGTATTCCGTGTTGGTGTCACCGGTGTAACGCCAGTCGCGGCCTTCGCCGACGACCCCGTCAATCCCAACATAGAAGTGATACGGCACGTCCGGCCATGCCGGCTTGCGCCGGCCGCTGGCGAGCGAGTCGTCGCGCTGCGAGAAGAGCTGCAACCCGCGCAGCTTCTCAGCCACCGTGCGGTTGAAGTTCTGATCCGTGCCCGTATGATGGATCGTGAGTCGCGTCAGCGTGTGCGCGCGCATCGGCAGCACCGGCGGCTTCGCGCCCCACTCTTTTCGCGATACGTACTGCACTTCGTCCGGGATCAACCGCCCGGGCTGAATTCCGCTGCACGCGCACAGGATCAGCGCGAGGATGGCTGGATGGGCGCGCATTCTCAGCGCGCTCCGAACGGCCGCGGAGCCGGAAGATGCTCCGCGAACCTCCACGGAGGCGGACCCTCCCGCCGCAGCGGCACGTCGGTCAGCCGCGCACGCACCATCGCGATCGGCATCGGTCCGCCCTGCAGCACCGCGTCGTGGAACTGGCGCTCGCTCATCTTCCCAGAGTCCACCAGCTCGGCGTGCAGCGCGCGCAGCTGCAGCCCGCCGATCATATACGCGATCTGATACAGCGGCGAGTATTGCCCGCTGAAAGAGCGACGCACTTCGCCCTCGGCGTTCGCCCGCTCGAACGCGACGGTATCCACCAGGAACTGGACCGCCTGGTCGGGCGTGAGCTGGCCGAGGTGAAAGCGCAGCGAGAACATGATCCGCGCGCTCCGGTGCATCCTCCAGAACAGCGCGCCGACGCGGTCCTCGGGCTTCACGTGAAAGCCGTGATCCCAGAGGAACATCTCCCAGTACAGCGACTGGCCCTCGTTCCAGAAGGGCGTGCTGAACAGCCGCCGGTGCGGGTTGTACCGCGCCGCCATGAACCCCTGCAGGTGGTGACCGGGATTAAGCTCGTGGAACACGACCGCGCGGGAAAAGTGCGGGTTGTTACCGCGCAGGCTCATCAGCTTTTCTTCCGCGGTCATGTCGGCCGTTGGATACGACACGATGATGGACTCGCCGCCGAGGAAGAACGGCGCGACTCGCTGCCGCTCCGGACTCATCATCTCCATTCGCCAGTCTTCCCGCGCGAGCGGGGGGATCGTGACCCAGTCGTTCCGGTCGAAAAACTCCTCGGCTTCACGGGCGAGATCGCGAATGAGCTCCGGCTGGCGGCCGGGCTCCACGTAGCTGTTCTTCACCTTTTCCACCGCGCCCTTCCAGTCGTCGCCGAATCCCATCTCGCGCGCGGCTTTCTTCATCTCGCTGAGGCTGAACGCGTACTCGCGCTCGGCGATGGCGATCAGCTCCTCGGGCGTGTACGGAATCATCTCGTGCTCGAGATCTTCCCTGAGTCCCCGCGCGCCGATCGGGTCGCCGACGATCGGGCCGTCGTTGGCGCTGGACGGGTCGCTCGGACGCGCGCCCGGGGTGCTCGGAGGCGGTTGCGGCCGGAAGCCGACCACGCGCTCGCGCAGCGTCCGCGCGTATCGCTTGAGCGATTCGTCGAGTCGCTTGTATGGATCCTTCATCCACCAGGTGAACAGCGGGTCGTAGCCGTCGTAGTACTCGTACCAGTTCCGCATCACCCGGCCGATCTGATCCAGGTTTTCGGCGGCGCGATTCGCCACCGTTTTGGAGACGACCGGAGCCGGCGCCCTCGGTCTCGTCGCCGCGGCGGCCGATGTGTCTCCGCGGGATACCGGGGACTCGAATCGGGCCCGGAGGCTGTCTATCTGCCGCGTGACTTGGGCGAGGAGCAGCGACGTAGCGCGCGGGTCGGGGTTTGTCAGGTTGCGCCGCGCGTCCTGCAACGCCAGCAACCTGTCCGCGAATGGCAGCAGAGCCGTCGTCTCGGTGCGTTGCGTGTCCTGCCGCGCCAGCAGATCCAGCTGATATTTCAGATAGTTCGTCAGCAGGACGTAGTCGATCTTGCCCTCGCGACTCAGCCGGTCGAAGTCGAGCTGCCGCAGCTCGGCCTGCCACGCCGAATAGAACTCGCGCATGCGCCGGCGCTGATCCGGGGACGAAGTCGCATCGTAGCGGCGCCTGATCGAAGCAAGATCGGTGTTGAACCGGTCCACGACCGAAGCGAGCTCGCTCTCCGCCCGCCCGACCAGGGCCTGGACATCGGGAGCCGACGCTGCCGTGGCCTGAGCCGCGAGGCTCGACGCGCACAGCAGGATTCCGACGAACGCTGCGCAGACACTTCTATGCATCACGCTGTCTCCACGGGTGTGTCAGTCAAAGGAAAGCTCCATCGAAGTGCCCGGCTGAAGCGATGCGAGCTGGTCGTACAGGTCACTTATTCTCGATCGCACGGCTGCAAGTTCGCTTTCGGTCACGGTCGGGGCATGGCTGATTCTGCTCGATTCCGCCAGCTCCGCGAGAATTCGGTTGAATTCTTCGGCCGTGAGCGGCGGAGCGCCACCCACACGCTCGCGATCGAACAGGCCAACCATGTGCTCGGCGATTCCCGCCTGCGCCGGGAGCGCGCCCCGCGCGCCCTTGCCGCCCGTATCCGCGATGTCCCATCCCGCCTCGATCAGCCCGTAGAACGCTTCGCTGAATCCGAAGGTGGATTCTACCGCGTAATGGGTCAGGTCATGAAAGGGAAAGAACAGGGCAGCCTTCCCGACGTGCTTCTGCCAGGTGGAGGTCGCGTCGTCGCGGGTGCAGCGAAATACGACTGCGCCATCACGCTGCCGCTCGAACCGGATCTGCAGCATCTGTTCGCGGTCAGTACGGAATGGACCGGTGGTTCGGCTCGGCCCGGAGCTCTCCGCCGCGCACCGTCGCGCCGACGACGATCGCCGCGCCGATCAACACGACGTTCTTGATGATGTACTGCCCTTCCATCGTGGGAGCGTACGGAAATGCGGTGAATGTCTCCGCCGGGAACAACACCAGCGGAAGCAGCGTTCCCGGCATCTGAGCGAACAGCAGCAGCAGGGTCACGCGGAGAAACCGTCCGGCGAGGAGGCCGATACCGATGAGCGATTCCCAGGCGGCCAGGATCGGCACGCCAACTTCAGCGGGGACGGCGCCGAAGGTAATCCGCTCTATCGTGCGGCCGGCCAGCTCCTCCGCGGGACTCCATCCGGGCACGAACTTGATCGCGCCGAACCACAAAAAGACGACGCCGAGCGCGATGCGCGTGAGCGTTATTCCGTGCGTCGCCATCCACGTGGTGATGCGGATGTCGATCGGTTCGAGTCGCGGCGGGAGTCTGGTCACCCGCTAAAGTTGCGCGGCCGGCCGGCTGCGGGCGAGCGCTACCGCCTGGCAGCCGTCCCTTCCGCGAACACCTCGCTCCAGCGAATCCGGCCGGTGAGCTGCATGGCCAGAAACAGGGTGATGATGGATCCGATGGTGATCGCCAGCCCCGTGAATCCCTTGAAGAAGAAGGCGTACGAGAAGAGCACGAGGTAGACGAACTGCGCCAGCGCTGCTTCGCGGAAGGCGAACCGCGGGCCGACCGCCAGCCGGAGGTAGCTGACTACCAGGAAGACCGACACCACCGACGCGATCAGGAAGGCCGCGTGGATGGACACGTGGTCCACCAGGTAGGCCAGCAGCAGGTGAAACGAGAAGAACGCGGCCGCGAGAAAGAGATAGTTCATCGGATGGATGTCGATCTTCCGTATCGTGGTGATGAGGAAGATCACCGCGAAGAAGAAGAGCAGCGAGACCGGGGCGAATAGCGAGATCTCGCCGGCGAGCGGGCCCGGCTGGAGCTTGTCGGGCATGTCCATTCCGATCTGAAATCCGGACAGGAGGTTGGTGTACCGCCACCGGAGCTCCCAGCCGTTTCCGCCTTCGCGTTTCTCGGTCGGCGACAAGGTGCTCTCCGGGAAATCGATGTCCTTGAAGTCGGTCCGCATGACGAGATCGAAATCGCGAACTTCCGCCACGTCGGTCCCGAGCGCGTACCGCCACTGGTCGAGCCCCTGGGATCGGTACGAAACGCCGAGCGTGACCGTTCCGCCAACCGGCGCGCGCGCGGGGGCGACGATCGCCTGGTCCCGCGTGGCGTACGTCGCCGGCTTCCCGTCCACCGTCACCTGCAGCGCGTCGTAGATCGCCTGCGATGCCGGGAGGCGGAACTCGAGCGTGACCGCTTCGGAGTCGGTCGTATTTCTGAAGCGGAACGTCCCGGCGAACGACACCGCGTAGGTGCTGTACCAGAGCAGCCCCTTCTGCCGGTGATCGAGGTCGAACGCGACGCTGGCGCGGGTCTGGTCGAGCGCGAGCGGCACTCGCACGCGCACAGTCTCCGAGCGCGGGTCGGTGGCGCTCGTCGTGGGGCCCGTGCCATCGCGGCCCGGTGGCGGCTGGCGGGGCGCTTCGAGCGCGCGCTGCTCGATCCGCTCGATGAACGCGGTCGGCGCCTGCTGCGTCTGCGCCGTGCCCCAAGTGGATCCCACCCGGCCTCGGAGGCTCCGGTCGGAGGAGTTGGTGCGCTCGAAGATCGTGGCGCCGAGCAGCAGCCACGCTCCGGCGGTGACTGCGAAGATGAACGCGATCGCGAAAATGCGCTTGGTCATAGCAGCGAGTGAGTGGGCTGCAATGATAAAGTACTTGGTATTATAAAGTCAAGTCAGTTTCGAACAGGGACCCGTGCAACCTCAGGACTAGATGCAGCCGAGGAATGAGGACCCATGCGGGCTCAGGACCAACTACAACCGAGGATCTACGATTAAGTGAGGACTGAGGAGAAATCCCCCCGCCCTTCCGCCCATCCTCGGTCCTCACTTAATCGTAGATCCTCGG
>CALMKE010000029.1 GCA_937867645.1 uncultured Gemmatimonadota bacterium
GCTGCCCGTTGTCGTGACTGATCTGTTTCGGACCGACCACGGTCCGGATTTCGGCGACCTGGGAGAGCGGCACGCGCACGGAGCGGTCGGGAGCGGAGATCAGCAGATTCCCGATGGCCTGCGGGCTGCTTCTAAACGGCTCCTGCAGGCGGACGTTTATATCGAACCGGCGGATGCCCTCGAACACCTGGCCGGCGGCCTCGCCTCCTACTGCGGTCTCGATCGTTTCCTGGACGTCTTCCACGTTGATCCCGTACCGCGCGATGGCGGCTCGATCGACCTTGATCTGAAGCTGTGGCTGGCCGGTGACCTGTTCCGTTTGCACGTCCGCGGCACCGGGAATGCCGGTGACTATGCGCTCGATCGCCTCGGCGCTCTGCACCAATTGGTCCAGATCGTCACCAAAGAGCTGAATCGCGAGCTGCGCCTTCACTCCGCTCAACAGCTCATCAACGCGCATGGCGATCGGCTGCGAGAAATTCAACCCAATGCCCGGGAACTCGCTGAACTTGCGCTCCATGGCTTCGACAAGCTCCGGCTTGCTCCGCCCGGTTTTCCATTCATCAGCCGGTTTCAACGTCACGAGCGCCTCGATATTGTTGACCGGCTCCGGATCTCCACCTGCCTCCGCGCGCCCGATCTTCGAAACGACGTCCACTACCTCCGGGAACGCCTTCGCCATCTCTTCGATTTTCGTAGCGGTCCGGATCGCGTCGTCGAGCCCGGCGGAAGGCGCCAGCGTCACCCGGTACATGATCGACCCTTCTTCCAGTTGGGGGACGAATTCCGTTCCAAGAAACGGTATCACCGCAAGGCTGATTCCGAGCGCGGCGAGCGCGGCGAGCAACGTCTTGCCGCGGTTGGCAAGCGACCAGCGCAACGCCGGGAGGTAGGGACGCTTCGCAATGCGCATGATCCACGTGTCCTCCTCCTTGCCTCCCTTGAGAAAGAAGGAGCACAAGACCGGAATGACGGTCAACGAGAAGATCAGCGATCCCAGCATCGCGAATGAGACCGCGAACGCCATCGGCTTGAACATCTTGCCCTCCACCCCTTCGAGCGTGAACAGGGGCAGGAACACGATGATGATGATGGCTATGGCGAATACGATCGGGCGCCCGACTTCTCTCGCGGAACGAAGCACGACGTGTACCCGGGATTCCCGCGGGGGAGAGTGTGCCCCGCCATCCTTCGCGTCTCCCTGCGCCGGGTGCTGATGTTCGGACAGGTGGCGATAGATGTTTTCGACCATGACTATCCCTCCGTCCACCATCATGCCGATGGCTATTGCCAACCCCCCTAGACTCATGAGGTTCGCGCTGAAGCCGAAGTATTGCATCAGCATCAGCGCGAGGAGGAGCGACAGCGGGAGCATGGCCGTGACGATCAGCGAGCTCCGCACGTCGCCGAGAAAGAGGAAGAGGATGATGACGATGAGAACCGCTCCCTCGAGGAGCGCGCTTTCGACGGTTCCCACCGCGCGCTCGATCAGGGCAGCCTGGTCGTAAAACGGGGTAGCTTTTACTCCGGCAGGCAGCGCGCGGTTGAGCTCCTCCACCTTGCTTTTCACGCCGGCGATCACCTGCTCGGTGTTCTCGTAGATCCGCTTCAGGACGATCCCGGCGGCGACCTCGCCCTTGCCGTTCATAGTTACTGCCCCGCGCCGCACCTCCGGCCCGATCTCGATCTCGGCGATGTTGCGTACGAGGATCGGCGTACCGGACCGCTCGGCAACGATAATATTGCCCAGGTCTTCGAGTGTCTCCGCCAAACCCAGCCCCCGGACGATGTACTCTTCGGGCCCGCGCACGATATAGCCGCCGCCGACATTCCGGTTGTTGGCTTGAATGGCTGCCCGTACGTCGGTCAGCGTGACGCCGTACTGGATGAGCGCGCGCGGATCGACCCGCACCTGGTACTGCTTGACTTCGCCACCGAAGGAAAGAACTTCGGTGACGCCGGGCACGGTTCGCAGGTTGTACTTGACTATCCAATCCTGCAGCGTGCGGAGCTCGGTAAGATCCTTGCCTTCTCCCGCGACCGTGTATTGGTATACCTGCCCGAGCCCGGTCGTGATCGGGCCCAGGCGGGGCTCGCCAAGTCCCGGAGGAATCTCTTCCTTCGCTTGCTGCAGCTTCTCCAGCGCGAGCTGTCGCGCGAAGTAGATATCCACGTTGTCGTGGAAATAGACGGATATCTGCGATATTCCGAATGCCGATATCGATTTGATCTTGTCCACGCCCGGGAGCCCGTTCATCGCGACTTCGACGGGGTACGTGACGAGCTTCTCGACCTCTTCCGGCGCGAGCCCCGGGGTTTCGGTGATCACCTGTACCAGCACCGGCGATACGTCGGGGAAAGCGTCGATGGGCAGGCGTAGTACAGCGAGCAGGCCGGCACCGGAGATCGCTACTGCGAGGATCGCGATCAGAACACGGTTCTTGAGCGAAAATTCCAGAATGCGATCGATCACGGGTTAGTCCTCTTCGCCGAAGCTCGCCTTCATAAGCTCTGCTTTGAGTTGAAAGGCGCCGGTGCCGACGATTCGCTCGCCCCCGCGGAGACCAGCCGTCACGGCGACCATGCCGTTGCCCGTCGCCGGGCCCAACGTCACGGGACGAACAATGAACTCTCCGGGCTTGCCGGTAGCGACGAACACGACCTGCTGTCCGCCCACGTCCTGCACGGCAAGCTCCGGAACCGAGATCGAAGGATCGGTCGCCATTCGGGGAGTTTTTATGTGGACCTGGGCAAACATGCCCGGGCGAAGACGCCGCCCCGGGTTCTCCAGCTCGACCCGGACCTTGAACGTGCGACTCGCGGGGTCGACGATGCCTCCCGCGTACGTGACCCGACCGGGGAACGACTCGCCCGGCAGCGCGCTGGGTGTCACTACGGCTTGAGCATTCTCGTTTACCCGCTGGATGTCCCGTTCGTAGATATCCACGGTGATCCAAACATGCCGCAGGTCAGCGACCGTGAAGAGATTCGTGGACGGATCCACCGCCTGGCCGGGGCTCGCATTCCGCTCCACAACCATCCCGTTTATCGGGGACACAAGGCTGAAGCTCGCGCCGCGCCCAGCGCTCGCGCCCAGCGCCTCCAGCTCGGCGACGGCGCTGCGTCGGTCGGCTTCCGCCGAGCGGTACGCCGCCTCCGCCTCGAGTAATTCCTTTTGCGAGGAAATGGACTGGGCGAACAGGCGTTGCTCCCGCTCATAGTTCCTGCGGGCCGCTTCCAGACTGACTTGAGCGCGCTCGAGCGCACCGCGCGTCTGACCGATCAGCGGGCTCTGTATGAGCGCGAGTACCGCGCCCGCGGACACCTGCTGTCCGAGGTCAGCGGCGACGGACACGACGCGCCCCTCCGCCCGGGACGAGAGCACCGACACGTGATTCGCGTCGAACGTGATCGCGCCGTTGGCGATCAGCTCACCGCTGGTGCTCGCGTTCACCACAACGAGCTCGATGCCCGCGAGACGCTGGGCGGCCGGCGGAACAACGAGGAGCGAGTCGGGCTGGGCGGGAGCTTCCGCCGCGGCTTCGCCGGCGGGCTCGGGATCGCCCCGAGAGGTCACCCACGCGAGAAGAACCAGCAGAAGAAATCCTGCCGCGAGAATCGGCCATCTGCGGCGCGCGATCCCCCGCCAATCGGAGAGTGTGCGCCCGCGCGGGTTGAAACGAGTACTAGGCATGTGATCTGGAGAAGTGGTTGAAGGAACGCTTTTCGGATGGTCGGTGCGCGAGTCGGTCATGGACGAGGCGGCTGCAGTATGCCGGTGATGTTCTGTCCTGTTGCTTCGGCCAGCGTCGCGAGCGCCTCCCGTCCCGCGAGCCACGCCGCCCAGTAATCCAGTTCGGCGTCTATGGCCTGGTTCTGGATCAGCAGGAGATCCGCGATGCCGACCTTTCCTTCACGGTAGGCGATCTCGACCAGCGCCCGGTTCTGCCGGGCCGGTACCAGTACCGTGCTCTCCAGCACTACGACTTCCGCAGCGGCCGCCCGGTACGCGGCGACAGCAGTGCTCACCTCCGCACGAACTCGCGCCACCAGTGCCTGCCGCGTAAACTCCGCCTGGCGGGCGGCTGCGCGTAATGCCGCCGTTTGGCCCTGGTTGCGATTGAATATCGGCAAAGTCAAGCCCAATCCGGGACGCACGGTGGTTCCCACGCCGCTCGCCGCAGGTTCGAGAACTCCTCGGGCGATCAGGTTCGGCAGGGCTTCGCGACCGGAGAGCTTCACCATGGCCTCGGCGTTTCGCACGGCGGCGAGCGTGGCGCGAAGATCCGGGCGCCGCACCAGCGCCAGAGCCGTCAAGCTGTCGACATCGAGCCCGGGTACAGGTTCCGGACTGAGGTCGGCTGCCCCGCGGCCAGATCCCATCGCGGAGTCGATCGCCGGCCGTCCCGTCGTCTCATCCAGCACGGGGATCGGCGTGGTGGTCGGTGACAAGCCGATCAGACGGCTCAGCAGTACCTCCGCGTCCTGCTGCTCCCGCCGCCTTGCGAGCTCCAGCGCGCGAGCACGGCCGAGCTCTACGACGGAGAGGTTGAAGCCAAGCCGGCTGATCTCGCCTTCCGCCAACTGTCGCGCAGCGATTTCGGCGAGGCGCTCGTTGAGGGCCAGCACTTCGCGCGCGAGGTTTCTGCGCTGCGTGGCGGCAACGAGTCCGAAGAACGACCGGTCCACTTGGCCCAGAGTGATCCGGGTCTCGTTGGCCACGGCTGCGCTGGCCCGCGCAAGGCCCGCCCGCTCGGCTGCGATCCGAAGGCCCCGCTGGCCGAAGACTTCGATCTCCTGCGACAGTCCAAGCTCCAATCCCTCGCCACCCGTGAGCGCATCGGCTGACGGATTGAAGCGAAGCACGCCGGCCTGGCGAAGCCAGCCTCTTGCGATCGCGGTATCGAGTCGGGCCGCCAGGAGATCCGGATTCGCGGCCAGCGCCCGCGCGCGCGCGTTATCGAGCGACAGGCGAACCGTATCGACGAGTCCGGCACGAAGGTCGGGCACAGGTGTCTGCGCACCGGCTGGCACCGCCCTGACGAAATGTCCTACGACGGTGAGCAGGGCAAGCGCCTGGACGATTCGCGCGCACGCGCTCCTGAAACGATTAACGACTCTGTGCAGCATGCTCTTCTCTTATGGGCCGTCGCGTCGGCTGACGCGCTGCGCGGGGGGCTGTGCGGACGCACAGCGCGACCCGCCCTTACGGCGGTGCTGGGGAATTCGGTGTGTGAGAGACGCCCTTGGAGGGCGGCGCGGCGGGTACGGGCGGTTACTTCGGGTCGCGCTTTCGAAGATGCACGGCGCCACCGTGCCCGC
>CALMKE010000030.1 GCA_937867645.1 uncultured Gemmatimonadota bacterium
GATCCTCCATCCCTCGCGCGGATTGGTTCTGGATCATCGGCGGGATCATGCTGTACGCCGCGACTGCCGCCGCCATGCAGCCGCTGGCGTGGTACCTTATCCGCGAGCGGGTCGATCTCCTCCACGCCGCCTTCAACGTCCGGGCGGCCGTCGTGATCCTGTCCTTCGCCGCCATCACATGGGGAATGCTGCTTCGGCGAACGCCGAGATACTCTGGTGGATCTTCGTCGCCACCGTCCTCGCCGTCTTCGTTCTCATCGGCGGGCTCGGCATAGCCATGGTGATCGCGCAGCGGCGGCTGGTCGCCGTCCACCGGAGCTACACGCAGCGGCTCCTCGAGGCGCACGAGGAGGAGCGCGCCCGCGTAGCCCGCGAGGTGCACGACGACGCCATCCAGCGGCTCGTGGTCGTGAAGCACGAGCTGGATGAGCTCGGCACGGCGGGGCGTGGCCTCGATTCCGCGCGGATGCGACACCTCGACGGAATCCGGAACGAGGTGCAGGATCTCGCCGAGGCCCTGCGGAAGCTGGCGCACCGGCTGCATCCGGCGGCCATCGAGCAAGCCGGCATATCGGTCGCGCTCGCGCAGCTCGCCGAAGAAATGGAGCGCGCGTCCGGCCTCCAGGTGGAGGTCTACTTGCCCGACGCGCCGCTCGCCATCTCCCGCGACGCGAGCCTCGCACTGTACCGGATCGCGCAGGAGTCGCTGCGAAATGTGGTCCGGCACTCCGGCGTGAGAGCCGCGTCCCTCATGCTTCGCTCCGTCGGAGATGACGCGGAGCTGGTGATCCGGGACTCCGGCTCCGGGTTCGATTCCAGCGCCGCCGGGCGCGGGGGCATCGGCCTCGTGGGGATCGATGAGCGGGCGCGGCTGGTCGGAGGAAGCGCTCGGATTCACTCGGTTCCCGGGACCGGAACCATCGTCACGGTCCGTGTACCCCTGGTTCAGGCCACCGGGCAATGACGAAGCCCAGGCTGCTGCTGGCGGAAGATCACGAGCTGGTAGGCCAGGGGCTCGCCTCGATGCTGAAAGCGGACTACGAGATCGCCGGCATCGTCACGGATGGAGGCGCTGTCGTGGACGCGGTGCTGCGCCACAAGCCCGACGTCCTGTTGCTCGACCTCTCACTCCCTAATCGGAATGGGATAGATCTCCTCGCCGAGCTGATCAAGGCGAAGCCCAGGCTGCGCGTGCTGGTGCTGACCATGCACGTGGATCCGCACCTGTCGGACATGGCGATGTCGCTCGGCGCGCGCGGCTTCGTCCCCAAGAATGCCGGCCTCGAAGAGCTGCGGACGGCGATCGAAGTAATCCGCGAAGGCGGGAAATACGTGTCGCCGAAGATTCCCGAACAGGGTTTCCGCGGGAACGCCGCCAGGCCGATGGGCTTCAGCCAGCTGACCGAGCACCAGCAGGGCATCGTCCGGATGCTCGCGAAAGGGCTGACCTCGGAAGAGATCGCGGAACAGCTGGGCGTGTCGGTGCATACCGTGGCGTTTCACCGGAAGAACATCCGCCGCGCGCTCGGCGTGAAGTCCGACGTAGAGATGCACCGGTACGCCATCCTCGTGGGAATGGCGGAAGAGGGCGGGAGCGAAAAAAGGAACTCGTGACGGTGGGCCACGGGCCCGGCTAGATTAGCTCTCGTCGCCGTAGCGCGCGAAACCCGCCGCCCCGAGAGCCGTGAACGACTTCTACGCCATAGACAGCAGCCTTTCCGAAGACGAGCGCGCCGTGCGCGACACCGTGCGCCGGTTCGTGGACGAGCGCGTCCTCCCGATCATCGGCGATTGCTACATAGACGGCCGCTTTCCGCTGGAACTGGTGCCGGAGCTGGCGGAGCTCGGAGTGTTCGGCGCGAATCTCCCCGAGGAGTACGGCTGCGCGGGACTGAACAACGTCGCGTACGGGCTGATAATGCAGGAGCTCGAGCGCGGCGACTCCGGCGTGCGCTCGTTCGCGTCGGTGCAGGGCGCGCTGGTCATGTATCCGATCTTCGCCTTCGGCAGCGAGGAGCAGAAGCGACACTATCTGCCGAAGATGGCGCAGGGGGAGATCATCGGCTGCTTCGGGCTGACCGAGCCCGACTTCGGCTCGAATCCCGCGGGCATGATCACCCGCGCGAAGGAGCAGAAGGACGGCACGTGGGTGCTGAACGGCTCCAAGATGTGGATCACCAACGGCTCGACCGCGCACGTCGCGATCGTGTGGGCCAAGACCGGCGCCACCGACGACGACAAGTCCATCCGCGGCTTCATCGTGCCGCGCGACACGCCGGGATTCTCGTCCAAGGACCAGAAGGGCAAGCTCTCGCTCCGCGCGTCGGACACGAGCGAGCTCGTGTTCTCGGACCTGCACCTTTCCGCCGACGCGATCCTGCCGAAGTCGGGCGGACTCAAGAGTCCGCTCATGTGCCTCACGCAGGCGCGCTACGGCATTTCCTGGGGCGCGCTCGGCGCCGCGATGGCGTGCTTCGAGGAGGCGACCAGCTACGCGGGCAACCGCGTGATGTTCGGCAAGCCGATCGCCGCCTTCCAGATCCAGCAGGCGAGGCTGGCTGAAATGCTCACGGAGATCGTGAAGGGGCAGCTGCTCGCGCTGCACCTCGGCCGCCTCAAGGACGCCGGGACGTTCACGCCGCAGCAGGTATCGCTGGCCAAGCGCAACAACGTCAGCATGGCCACGGACATCGCGCGCGAGGCGCGCCGGCTGCTCGGCGCCAACGGGATTCTCGCCGAGTACGCGTCCATGCGGCACATGGCCAATCTCGAGAGCGTGTACACGTACGAGGGCACGCACGACATCCACACGCTGGTGCT
>CALMKE010000031.1 GCA_937867645.1 uncultured Gemmatimonadota bacterium
AGGTACGCGAGTCCGAGCTGCCGCACGTAGCGCAGCCGCTGGAACGCCGGCGTGTCCACCAGCCGCATCGTGAACGCGTCCACGCGGATGTTGTTCCACAGCGGATCACGGATGATCTCAAATCGGGGTCCGGTCACAGCAGCTCTTCGAGTCCGGCGAGGCGCAGCAGCCTCCCGTAACGTGGCAGCTTGGCGAATCCGTGCCGGTCGAAAAGTTGATCCATCAGCGCGCGGCGGATCCGGCCCGGGCGGCTTCTGTAGCCGCGCTCGATCCATTCGAAAGCGGCCTCCCAATCACCCAGCTCAGTGTAGGTAAAAACGATGCGATCAGCGGTGGTACGCGAGCCGAGGTGTTCGGCGAACGGGTCGCCGCGGCTCGCCTGCTCCAGCAGATCATGCAGCTCCGCCTGAAGATCGGCGTGCCTCGCCGATTCCGGGCCGTCTGCACGCGCGTTCCGCTCCAGCGCCTCTGCGCGGGAATCGCAGCCGATGGCGCGCAGACGGACTGCGCGCAAGTCCACCGC
The DNA here is from genome assembly GCA_937867645.1 of uncultured Gemmatimonadota bacterium. Classification (GTDB taxonomy): domain Bacteria; phylum Gemmatimonadota; class Gemmatimonadetes; order Gemmatimonadales; family Gemmatimonadaceae; genus JACDCY01. The sequence goes on from CALMKE010000031.1 coordinate 524, forward strand.
AAACTCCGCGTCGCCGAGGCGAAGCTCGGCTAGCTCGAGCCGCTCGAGCGCGGGAACGTACGCCGGCTGAATGGCGATCGCACGCTTGAGCGCTTCCGCCGCTTCAGCGTTATCGCCCGCGGCGAGCAGTGCGTCGCCGAGTCCGTTCCAGACCGCGGCGACCTGGGGTGCCACGCGTGTCGCTTGACGGCTCGCCGCGATGGCGGCTTCCAACCGGCCCAGAATCTTCTCGATGATGGCAAGAAACCGGAGCGCCTCGGGGTCGTTCGGCGCGAGCTCGACGGCGCGCCGCGCATGCTCTTCCGCCACGCGAAAATCATCGTCGAGAAAAAGCGCCATCTTCCCCAGCACGGCGTGGACTTCCGGATCCCGATCGTTCGCGGCGAGCGCGAGGAGAGCCAGCCGCCGCCCTTCGGCGAACATCCGCTCGCGGTCCCCGAGGCGATGCGCCGCGCCGTTGTGCCAGCGGCTCAAGGCGGCGAGCACACGCGGGTGCGATGCGTCCAGCGTTGCGGCATGATCGAGCAGCGCGCGCGCTTCTTCGAACCGCCGCACAGCCGCGGGGCCGATCGCCGTGGCCTGGTTGAGCTTGAGAGTCGCCTCATCCACGAGCCGATCGATCTCCGTCGGCTGCTCATCCATCCGGGGGCGCGGCGCCGTGGTTGCGCGCGGCTCCACCGGCGCAGGAAGCGCCGCAGCCCGCAGCAGCGGCGCGACCTCGGCGGCGGTAGCGAAGCGGTCTTCACGGTCCTTGGCGAGGAGACGCACGATAATGGCCTCGAGGCCCGGGGGAACGTCCATCCCGCCCGCCGCTATCGGCGCCGGCACGTGGGTGAGATGTCTGGAGAGCACGGCCAGGTCACCGCCCACGAACGGAGGAGCGCCGGTGAGCAGCTCGTACAGCATGCAGCCGAGGCTGTAGAGATCCGACCGCCCGTCGATATCCTCGAGTCCTTCGATCTGTTCGGGGCTCATGTAGGCCACGGTACCAATGACCATTCCCGCGACGGTACGCCCGTCGGCATTTCCGCGGTGCGCGGTCGCGCGCGCGATGCCGAAGTCCGCCAGCACCGCGCGCTGCTCCACCAGAAAGACGTTCTCCGGCTTGATGTCACGGTGCACTATGCCGGCGCCATGCGCGTACGCCAGCGCCTCGGCCACGTCCGCACCGATGTTTGCAGCGTCCTTCGGAGTGAGCCGGCGCTCGCGCGCCAGCCGGGCGCGCAGCGTGTCGCCCGACACGTACGGCATGACGTAATACAGGCGGCCGTCGGACTCGCCCGAATCGAACAGCGCCACTATCCCGGGATGCACGAGCTTGGCCGTCATTCCGATCTCGCGCTGGAAACGGGCGACTTCCAGGCCGGTGGACAACTCCTCGCGCAGGACCTTGATGGCCACCGGGCGGTCGAGGTGGTGGTCGTGGCCGCGGTACACCACTGCCATGCCGCCGGCGCCGACCTCTTCGATCAGCGAGAAGCGCTGCGGGAGCGTGAGTGGTGTCGAAGAATGCATTTTGCCCATATTAACCCGCGGGCGCATGCAAAACGATGCGCGCTCATGCGCGCGCGGTGCTCACCCCTCGGGCAGCGCCGCCTGCTCCGGCACGTGCGCCTCGCTGGCCTGCCGCGGCCCCGCGTTCCGGATCTCGTCGCTCACGCCGCTGAACTTCTCGAAGTTCTCGCGGAACATTCCGGCAAGCTTCCTGGCCTGCTCGTCGTACGCCGCGCCATCGGACCACGTCTCGCGCGGATGCAGCACCTCGCGCGGCACGCCCGGCACTTCGGCGGGGATCCGGAGGCCGAAGATCGGATCGGCATCGAACCGCACGTTGTCGAGCTTCCCCTGCAGGGCGGCGTGGATCATCTCCCGCGTGTGCTTGAGCTTCATCCGGTGGCCGACGCCGAACGCCCCGCCGCTCCACCCGGTGTTCACGAGCCACACCTTCGATCCGTGCCTGCGCAGCAGCTCGCCGAGCATGTTGGCGTACTTCGTCGGGTGCCACACGAGGAACACCGCGCCGAAGCAGGCGCTGAACGTAGCCTGCGGCTCCGTCACGCCGCGCTCGGTGCCGGCGACCTTCGCGGTGTAGCCCGAGAGGAAGTAATACATCGCCTGTTCGGGCGTCAGCTGCGAGATGGGCGGCAGCACGCCGAACGCATCGGCCGTGAGGAAGATCACGTTCTTCGGATGCCCGCCGCGCCCGTTCGGCACCGACTTCGGGATGTAATGCAGCGGATATGAAGCGCGCGTGTTCTCGGTGATGGACTTGTCGTCGAACCGCACGCGCTTGGTGACCGGATCGAGCACCACGTTCTCGAGGATCGTGCCGAACATCTGCGTCGTCCGATAGATGTCGGGCTCTCCCTCCGGCGAGAGGTTGATCACCTTCGCGTAGCACCCACCCTCGAAGTTGAACACGCCGTCGCCCGACCAGCCGTGCTCGTCGTCACCGATGAGGTGCCGCTCGGGGTCGGCGGACAGCGTGGTCTTACCGGTGCCGGACAGGCCGAAGAACAGCGCGGTGTCGCCGTTGTCCCCGGCGTTCGCGGAGCAGTGCATCGAGAGTACGCCCTGTTTCGGCAGGATGTAGTTCATCACCGTGAACATGGACTTCTTGAGCTCGCCGGCGTAGCGCGTTCCACCGATGAGGATCATGCGCTCCGTGAGGTTCAATACGATGAACGTCCCCGAGCGGGTGCCGTGCTTCGCCGGCGTGGCCTCGAACTCCGGCGCGTGCAGCACCGTGAAGTTGGGATCGAACGTCGCCAGCGCGCTCGGCTCGGGACGGATGAACATGTTCCGCACGAACGCCATGTGCCAGGCGTTCGGGGACACGTACCGCACGGACAGCTGATATGCGGGATCGGCGCCGCAGTGCAGGTCCTCGACGAACAGCTCGGGCGACGAATCGAGGTGCTTGCGCACGTCGGCGAGCAGCGCGGCGAAGTGCGCGGGCGAGATCGGCTGGTTGACCTTGCCCCAGTCCACGTCCTTCTCCGACGCGGGATCGCGGACGACGAACTTGTCGTTCGGCGAGCGGCCGGTATGCGGCGCGGTGCGCGCGACGAAGGGACCCATCTCCGCGAACTCGCCCTCTTCCCGGCGCGCCGCTGCGAGCATCAGCTCGGGACCGATCAGGTTCCAGTGCACCTCTCCCGAAGGGTGGAGTCCCTGTCCAGACAGCGTCTGAGCCTTTTCCCGGACCGGCGAGGCGGCGTGCGTCTTCGTTTGCGTCGGCATTCTCTGCTATGTCTCCGGCGTCAGGCGCGCGCGCCCAGCGCATCAACGTTGTCGGTGCGTCTCAATCTGCCCGGGCCGGTGCGCTCCTGCGCGTCGATCACGGCCACGGCAGCCATGTTCAAAATCTCCTGCACGTCCGCGCCGTGCTCCAGCACGTGCACCGGACGGTTCATGCCCACCAGGATCGGTCCGATCGCCGTGGCGCCGCCGAGATGGTTCAGCAGCTTGTAGGCGATGTTGCCGGCGCTGAGGTTCGGAAAAATCAGAACGTTCGCCCGCTCCTTCAGCGTGCTGAACGGATACGAGCTGGCGAGAATCGTCTCATCCATGGCCGTGTCCGCCTGCATCTCGCCATCAACGATCAGCGACGGGTCGCGCTCGCGCAGCAGCGCCACCGCCCGCGCCATCTTCTCCGTCTCGGGATGACGGACCGATCCGAAGTTCGAGAACGACAGCAGCGCGATGCGCGGCGTGATTCCGAAGGTCTGGACGATCCTGCCCGCCGAATACGCGATCCGGGCGAGCTGCTCCGCGGACGGATCGATGTTGACCGTGGTGTCCCCGCAAAAAATAACGTGTTTTTCGAAGACCAGCATGTACAGGCCGCTGACCACGCCGGCCTTCGGATGCGCGCCGATCACCTCGAGCGCGGGGCGGATCGTCTCCGGATAGTGCATGTTGACGCCGGAGACCAGCGCGTCCGCGTCGCCCAGCGCGACCATCACCGAGCCGAAGTAATTCCCGTTGAACAGCCGCTGCAACGACTCGCCGTGGCTGAGGCCCTTCCTCTGCCTGCGTTGCCAGAGGTAGTGCGCGTACTGCTCGCGCTTCGAGGAGGTCGCGGGGTCCTCGATCGCGATCTCGCTGAGAGAGATGGCGTTGGCGGCGGCGCACGCCTCGATCGCTTCCTGATTGCCCAGCAGGATCGGGAACGCGATACCTTCGTCCACCAGCAGCCGCGCGGCGCGGATGATCTTCGGCTCGTCGCCTTCGGGGAATACGATGCGCTTGGGGTCCTGCGTCGCCCGCATCATGATCCCGCGCATGAGGCCACGCGCGCGCCCGAGTCGGGATTCCAGCTGGTGGCGATAATCGTCGAGGTCTATGAAGTCCCTGGCCACTCCGCTGGCCACGGCCGCCCACGCGACCGCCGGCGCGACCCACAGCAGCACGCGCGGATCGAAGGGGAAGGGGATGAGGTAGTCGGGCCCGAACTTCACCGAGCGCAGCCCGTACAGGCGCGACACGCTCTCCGGGACGTTCTCCCTGGCGAGAGCGGCGAGCGCGCGCGTCGCAGCCATCTTCATCGCCTCGTTCACTTCCGTAGCGCGCGCGTCGAGCGCGCCGCGGAAGATGAACGGGAAGCCCAGGACGTTGTTCACCTGGTTCGGATAATCGCTTCTTCCGGTCGCGACGATCGCGTCGGAGCGCACCAGCCGCACCTCGTCCGGCAGGATCTCCGGCACCGGGTTGGCCAGTGCGAAGATGATGGGACGCTCCGCCATTCCGGCGATCATCTCGCCCGTCACCGCGCCGGCGATGGACAACCCGACAAACACGTCCGCGCCTTTGAGCGCCTCGGTGATGGTGCGCAGCCTGGTCTCCAGCGAGAACTTCGCCTTGTACGGGTCGAGATCGGTGCGCCCGTCATGCACCACGCCGTGGCTGTCGCACAGCACGATGTTCTCCCGCTTCACGCCAAGCCGCACGTAATGCTCGGCTGTCGCGATCGCCGCGGCTCCGGCGCCGGAGAACACCACTCGGACGGCCTCGATCTCCTTGTCGGCGATCTCGAGCGCGTTGAGCAGCGCCGCGCCGGAGATGATCGCGGTGCCGTGCTGGTCGTCGTGGAACACCGGGATCTTCAGGGTCTTGCGGAGCGTCTCTTCGATGTAGAAGCAGTCCGGCGCGCGGATGTCCTCGAGGTTGATGCCGCCGACGGTCGGCTCCAGCAGCTGGCAGAAGCGGATGACGTCGTCCGGATCCTCCGACCCGATCTCGAGATCGAAGACGTCGAGGTCGGCGAACTGCTTGAAGAGGTTGCCCTTGCCTTCCATCACCGGCTTGCCGGCGGCCGCGCCGATGTTGCCGAGACCCAGCACCGCCGTGCCGTTGCTCACGACAGCGACGAGATTTCCCTTGGCCGTGTACTTGTAAACGTCCTCGGGGTTCTTCGCGATCTCGAGGCACGGCTCCGCCACGCCCGGGGAGTAAGCGAGGGAGAGATCGCGCTGGTTGTTGAGGGCCTTGGTGGGAACTACCGCAATCTTGCCCGGCCGTCCGGAGGAGTGGTAGTCGAGGGCATCCTTGCGCTTCATCCTGCGAATCTACCGGGAGGAAGCCCCGCGTGGAACGGAGCGGCGGCGGAAGCCCAGGAATGCGGATGCTGCGGATTCTGTCGTCCAAACTCGGCGAAGAACTATACCAGCTTGAGCTGCAGCGGTGTCCGGAGCCTACTGGGCGGTGAGCGAGCCCGCGGCGTACGACATCGCAGGGACGGAGAGATTCGTAGTCGTTGCCAACAAGCGCATGCAGATGACGCACTCGCCGGGGTGCGCCATGCTGCACTGGCTGCCGGATGTCTCCTCGACGCGTGCCGGCGCCCCGAACCCGCAGCTTGCCGTTGCGTGCGCGACGCTCAGCGCGGCACAGCCCCGGAAACAGCCGGCGCGCCGCAACTCCCACGCCAGTTAGGCCCCGTCAACAGCGAAAGTGTTCGACTCGCGATCCGGAATCCCTGTCTCCGGTGTGCCACCGGCCTAGATTTCATCTCCACCAGCAGAGATCTCGGAGGACACACATGAGTCGACCCCCGCTGCGACAGTTTGTCAGCGTCGTTGCAGCCGCCGTGTTTCTACTCGCCCTGAGCGGCTGCCGCGACAAGTACAAGTTCTATGGCATTCCGCTCAACCCAATGGTGACGGCGCCCCTGGATCCCCTGGTGCGTGACGACGGCGCGCGCTTTTCCATCGGCGCCGAGCGGGGGAGGGCGTCGCTGGTCTTTTTCGGCTACACCAATTGTCCGGACCTCTGCCCTACGACGCTGACCGATTGGAAGCGGGTCAAGCAGGCGCTGGGCACCGCTTCGCTGTTCGTGAACTTCGTGTTCGTCACGGTCGATCCCGCAACCGACACGCCCGACGTGGTCGAGCGGTACCTGGCCAAATTCGACACGGCCTTCGTGGGTCTGACCGGCACTCCCGAGCAGGTCGCTTCGGTGGCAACGGCGTTCGGGGTCACGGCAACGCCCGAGGGGACACTTGCCTCGGGCCAGACTGGGATGATCCATCCCGGCCAGGTTTACCTGGTCGATACCCGGGGGCGGATCCGGTTCGTGTTTCCGCCGGGGCTCAGGGCGGAAGAGATCGCGGAGGACATACGACACGTTCTTTAACAACAGCTTCTGTCAGGTGGGCGGTTGAGTCCCGCGACGATGGTCCTGGAATATTCCAGGAGCCACAGCCCCGGTCGCGCCGGGAGCCCAGCGGCACCTTGGAATCGTTGAGGTGCATCATCCGCAGCCGCTCGCGCCCCACGACGTCATCGAAGCGCGCCCACACCCCGTCGTAGTCGCCCACCAGATCGTAGCCGGCCGCGAAAGAACGTGCGCGGTGTCGAAAGAGACTCCGACCCGCGAGCGCGCGGGGGGAGCTTGCGCGGTCCCGCCAGCTATGGAAGTGTGCGCTCCGGGCGGCGCGCGCTTAGCGCCGCCCACGCAGCCAGGTCAGCGGATTCACGGCGGGTCCGCCGCGACGGATCTCGAAGTGGAGATGCGGCGGGAAGGTCGGGTCGGTGGCGCCGACCGTGCCGAGAACCTGTCCCTTGGTCACGCGCGCGCCCTTGCGCACGCTCATGCTGCGGAGCGAGCCGTACACGGAGTAGTCGCCGCCCCCGTGCTCGATGATCACGGTGTTGCCGTAAGTGCCCATGACCTCCGCGAGCGCCACGGTTCCGGATGACACGGACTTCACCGGGGTGCCTTCGGCCGCGGCTATGCCGATGCCGTTCCACCGCGTGGTCGTGTTGTTGGGATTCACGACGCGGCCGAAGTTGTACAG
>CALMKE010000032.1 GCA_937867645.1 uncultured Gemmatimonadota bacterium
GACAGCGCGCCGCACATGTCACGGCTATCGCCGGAGCGCGTGCGGCAGGAGATCGAGAAGACGATGGACCAGGTGCCCTGTCCCAGCGGCGCCTTCGCGAAATGGCGGGACAGCGGCGCGTTCGCGACGCTGGTGCCCGACCTCGCCGCGGTGACCGACCTTCAGCTACGCGCCCTCGACCACCTGCGCCGCCCGATTCTCGCGACGCGGCCGCAGCGGCGTCTGTCGCGCGTGGCGATGCTGCTCGCGGCAGCGCCCGCCGCCCGGTCCGGCAGCGTGCTCAAGGCGCTCCGCTTCTCCAACGCCGCCGCGTCCTGGATCTCATCGCTGCTCGACGCCCTGGCCAGGCTGGAGCCGTCCATGCGGTCCGCTCTGGCGTCTGCCCCCGGCGCGACTGACGCCGACATCCGCCGCTGGGTCTCCGTCGCCGGTCGCACGCGATTTGCCTCTGTTCTCCGCCTGGCCGACGCCCGCTGGTGGGCCGAGCGCGAGGCGGGGCAGGATGCTCCGACCGCATCGTCGGTGGCTTCGTTCCACCGCCGCGCGCTGCGAATCGCCTATCGTGATCCCGTCGAGCTGAGCGATCTCGCCGTGGACGGCACCGATTTGCAGAAGCTCGGCCTGTCCGGCCCCGCGCTGGGCAAGGCGCTGCACGACCTGCTGGAAGCTGTGGTGCGCGATCCGACTCTGAACACGCCGGATCGCCTGCTCGCTTTGGTAAAGGGTCGGTCCGCGACCGGGGCTGGCTAGCGTTACTGCTGCTGTTGCTGTTCGAACTATGTTTGTCCTAGATGCCGGGCGGGCGGTGGGGGCGGGTGTCCCCGTCGGCACCGTCTTAGCGTAGCGTAGGTGCCCGACGGGGATACCCGTCCCGCCGCCCGCGCGGAACCGAGATGACAATGATTTTCAGAACTCGACAGCCTGAAGCAACTGTCTGGAAACGGTTCCGGTCGGGGACCGACGGGTTTACGCTGGTGCAGCGCGACGGCGTGTGGGAGGCGCACGTCGCGGCGAACGCCGAGCGTGTTGTCGATCTTTTCTACACGCTGAGCGAGCACCTGCCGCCGGCGATTGACGTGTCCGTCGAGGATCGCCGAACCGACCGGGTGTGGACGGGCGAAGGGATCGCGCTGCCCGATTTCCGCGACGCCATCGCCCGGCTCAAGGTTCCGCTCGCCACGTACGGCGGCGTCGAGATCTCCGCCTACACGGTCGAGGACCAGCTCACGCTCACGCCGCAGATCGAGCTGTTCGCGTACTCCAAGACCGATCGCTGGGCGTATTTCCTCCAGGCGCGCGGTCTCGAGGAATTCGGCGCGCTCGCCGAGAAGCCCTGGCGCGCTCCGTCGTGGGACAGGGCGCCGGCGCCGCTGCTGTCGGAATCCACCGTCGCGATGGCCGAGCGTCTCTCGCTGACATCCGCCTGAAAAACGAGCTGTTGGCTATTGGCTATTGGCTGTTGGTAACCCGCCCAATTTGAACGTAGATCTCGTAGCGCTCGGCTACGCCGTATTCGCCGGCGCGGCCAATATCGTCGGGGCCGCCGCGGTCACCGCGCGGACGCGGTGGAGCGAGAGCGGGCTGGACGCGTTGCTCGCGTTCTCGGCGGGCTTCATGGTGTCGGTCGGGCTGCTCGATCTGCTCCCGCACGCGATCGAGGAAGGCGGCTCGCGCGCCGCGTTCGTGGTTCTTCTCGGCTACCTGCTGGTCCACCTCACGCAGCACACGCTGGCGCCGCACTTCCACTTCGGCGAAGAAAAGCACGCCGTAACCCAGTCCGTGGGCTGGTCGGCGCTGGTGGGGCTGCTGCTGCACACGTTCATCGATGGCGTCGCGATCGCCAGCGGGTTTGCCGTAAGCAGTGCGCTCGGCGTTCTCGTGTTCTTCGCGATCCTGCTGCACAAGATTCCCGAAGGAGTCGCCATATCGAGCATCTTCCTGGCGGCGGGAGCCACCCGTGTTCGCGCGGTGACCGCGGCGACTGCGCTGGCCATCGCGACATTGCTCGGGGTGATGTTTACGGGCTTGTTCGAGCCGCTGGCGGAGCACGGCCTCGCGCTGGCTGCCGGGGTCACCCTGTACGTGGGCGCTTCCAATCTCGTTCCCGAGTTCCAGGCCAAGCCCGGGTGGAGATTGCCGGTGGCCTTTTTCGCGGGGTGCGGGATCTACCTGTTGGCGCGGCAGATGCTGCCGGGCTGACGCCAGCCTAATCGAGTCCCAGAATTTCGCGGAGCCGAATCTCGATTTCCGTTCGGCGCTGGGAGCTCGTTAGCGTAGCCAGGTGGCGATAGGCTCGGCGCCGGACGTCCAGCGTGACCACTTGATCGGTCTGCACCCAGCTCGTCTTGGGACTCCACCGTGCCGCGAGGGATGTGAGGTCCACCGGATCAACTCGCGGACGCCAGACGAATTTCTCCCGTTCGATCGTGGTCATCGGGCAGACGACCACTGTCTCCAACCCGGATAAGTTGAAGGCGTCCCGCGAGATTACGACGCACGGGCGCGTCCCGCCCTGTTCTCGCCCCTCCGAGGGGGTGTCGAGACGGATCTCCCAGATTTCCCACCGGCGAGGCATGGGAACGCCGCGATTCCTCAGGGGCGGAATTGACAATCGCTAGTCCTTATTGGAATACGCTCCGATCCACCGCTCGCGGTCGGATCGATCTTCCTCGTTCAGCTCCTTCGCACCGGCGCTGTACATCTTGAGGAGCTTCTGCTCCCGCAGCTTCGAAACGTGCTCGCTGATCACTTCGCGAATCACGTCCTGCACAGATCGGTCGCGCCCCGCGCTCTTCGAGAGTAGGTCTCTGACCTCGCGCGGGAGGCGAATGTTCACCTGCACGTCCGATACAAGCGCGGCGGCAGCGCTCGATCGTCCGACTTCTTTCACTTTTGTCCGCTGCCCGCCGCCGCTTTTTTTTTGCCCGGTCCTTCCTGCCAAACTTTCCTCCCAGAACCTGATATTGATGATAGTAGCAACGATGCTAGCAACCGCGCAATCATTGTAAGGTGCTCACTATCGTTTTTCAGGCGCGCGCGTCGGATGAGCTGGCGCGGGTCGTCGAAGGGCTGAACGAAATAATCAGCTAATCCTTCGCCCCGGCGTTGCTCAGCCCGTTTCTTCGACCGCTGCTCGATGCTGCGCCGCGACGTCGCGCAGCGCTTGCAGTTCCAGGACCTCGGTTTTATCTCGCGGGCGGCCGGTCGCGAGCTTGGACCGTATCAGGGAGTCGAGCGAAAGCACGTTCACGCTGAAATCGCCCAGCTGGACCGAATCCGCGGTGCGGATCGCATCGACGTAGGTACCGATTCCGGCAACCCGTTGGAGAATGTCGAACCATCCGAAGTCGGTGTCGAGCGTCAGCACTTCGACGGCCTTGATCGTTTTCGCGTCCGGGATGAACGGGAGCCCTGGCTCCACGCCCCGCAGGTATGCGTGCCAGCGAGTCAGGACCTCGGCAAGGTGACCGAGGTTGTCGGCGCTGGTGTCATACAGGATGTCGAGGTCTCTGGTGACGCGCGGGGAACCGAGTAGCTGAGCAGCTACTCCGCCGATAACGATGAAACGGACGTGGGCCGATGCGAGGTCGCGCAGCATCTCCACCGTTGGCGCGTTCGGGCGGCCGGCCTGAGCATCGGATGCGTTTCCTTCCGGCCGCTCCCGGACGCGGCTGGCGCCCGGCGACGAGAAAATCGGTTGGGCGCTGTTGAGACGCCGCAGCGGGCTGTATGCGACGGAGCTCTTGAACAGGCTGATGTCGTAGCCGTATTCCCGCGCCGCCACGATCGCAGGGGTATCCACGAGGCGATAGCTTGTGACAATCGCCTTCACCCGCTCGAACTCGTCCATAGGCAGTGCCGCGGTGGACCGGTCGTTGCTCATTGATCCCTCGCCCGTATGACTCAAGTATACCATTCTGCGTCGCCGCCGAGCGCACCTTCCGCTCGCCGCCGGCATCATTGCATTGCGAGCAGCACTGATCGCGCGCACTCCGATGCCTAAGAAGCACCGCCGTCCACCGTCGAACGCGGCCGATAGGGAACAGTCGCTTTTCAAGCCCCCCGCGTCGGCCCAGCCTCTCGCCGCGCGCATGCGCCCGCGCACGCTCGACGAATTCGTGGGGCAGCAGCACCTGCTCGCGCCCGGCAAACCCCTGCGCCAGGCGATCGAGACCGGCACCGTAGGCTCACTGGTGTTCTGGGGTCCGCCCGGCACCGGCAAGACCACGCTCGGCCGCCTGATCGCAGAGTATACGGATAGGGAGTTCGTTCCATTCTCCGCGGTAACCGAAGGTGTTCAGCGCGTGCGCGAAGTCGTCGCCGAAGCGGCGGAGCGCCTCGAGCTTGGCCGCGGCACCATTCTGTTTGTGGACGAGATCCACCGCTTCAACCGTGCCCAGCAGGACGCCTTCCTCCCGCACGTCGAAGCCGGCACGATCACGCTCGTTGGCGCGACTACCGAGAATCCCTCCTTCGAGATCAACAGCGCCTTGTTGTCTCGTATGCGCGTCTTCGTTCTCGAGCCATTGAGCCAAGATGCATTGCGGCAGATTGTGCAGTTTGCTCTGGATGACAATGAGCGCGGCCTTGGATCGCTCCACCTCGAGATTGACGACGCCGCGCTCGACCTGCTGGTATCCGAAGCCGACGGCGATGCGCGCCGTGCGCTGACCGCTTTGGAAGCTGCCGCCTTGCATCTGAGCGATGCTGAGTCGACCGTCCGCCGCACCATCAATGTCGCAACGGTGAAGGACGCGCTGCAAAAGCGTTTCGCGCATCACGACAAGAGCGGCGAATGGCATTTCAACATGCTGTCCGCGCTGCACAAGTCGCTGCGTGGGAGCGATCCACAAGGAGCGTTGTATTGGATGGCGCGGCTGATCGAGGGCGGGGAAGACCCGATGGTGATCTTTCGCCGCTCGCTCGCGATGGCTGCCGAAGACATCGGCGTCGCCGACCCCAACGCGCTCCAGGTCGCCGTAGCCGCGCGCCAGGCGTACCACGTGCTCGGGCCGCCCGAGGGATATCTCCCGCTGGCGGAGATGATCGTGTATCTGGCGACCGCCCCAAAGTCGAACTCCGCCTACGTCGCGCTCGGCGCCGCGCTGGACGCCGCCCGGGAAACGCCTGCCGAGCCGGTGCCGTTACACATCCGCAACGCTCCGACCAAGCTCATGAAGGACCTTGGCTACCACGAGGGGTATCAGTACGCGCATTCCGATCCGGCGGCATACATCCCGCAAGAGTATCTGCCGGAGAAGCTTCGTGGCACGGAGTTCTATAGGCCTGGACCCTTTGGATTCGAGAAGGAGATAGCCAAACGGCTGCAATGGTGGGCCGATCTCAAGTCGAAAGTGTCCACGCAGCCGTCGCCCCGGGGTGACAGTAGCGGAAAAAACGACAAGAGTCCGCGCGCAGGCTCAGCGGACGAGGAGGAGTAATGCGCAGGTCAAAGTTCGCGGTTGCCATGTTCGCGCTGGTCGCGCTGAGCGCGTGCGCGAGTCTCGGGCGGGGGATATTCCAGGAGCCGGTCGTCAACTTCAAGGACCTGCGCGTGCGCGGGCTTGGCTTGAGCGGCGGCTCGCTCGACGTGTATCTCAACGTTTACAATCCGAATCAGTTCCGGCTCGACGCCACGCGGCTGACGTACAAGCTGCTCGTCGGCGAGAGCGAGCTCGGCATGGGCGCGCTCGATTCGCGCTTCACCGTGCAGCGGGGGGATTCCACCGAGGTCCGGATTCCGGTGGACTTCACTTACGCCGGCATCGGCTCGGCCGCGCGGCAGATGATGCAGAGCGGGTCGGTGCCGTATACGGTAACCGGTGACGTCACCGTGGCGACTCCGCTCGGAAACTTCACGCGCCCGTACACCGGACATGGCAGGTTCTCGGCGTTCGGCGGGGCGAGCAGGCAATAGTCACCAAGCGCCGGAAAAAACGGGGAGAAGTTTCGCCTCGCCCTGTCCGGCTAGCGTAGAGCGTTCCCCGTCGTTTCGTGGCCCGTGAGGCCGTAATAAGGATTTAGTTGGAAAACGGGATAACCAAACGACGGAACGACAGTCAACGCACTACGCTAGCCAGGACAAGACAATGCCGGCAGGACAAGCTCAGCCGACAACGGAAAACGCAGCACGCTGCTGAGCCGCGGCTAACCCGCGGCTAACCCGCGCCAGTGATCTGCACCCAGGTGAGGAGCCTTGCGGAGTTTTCCACCGGAAGCATTCGGATTCGTTCGGCGAGTTCCTCCGGAGATACCATTCGCTCGGCGATGAGAACTCTCACAAACTCCCGATCTTTGTCGCGAAACGCCACGAGCTTGCTCGCTGCCAGATCGTGACCCTCGAGGCACCACCCGATGTTCTGCCGAGTGGCACGGGTCTGGACCTTGATCGTTCGTTCTTCCCAGCCGGCCGGCAGTATCGCGGCGCTGATATCCAGTCCATGCACGTAAAAGCCATGCGTGCCGTGAAACAGGGAGAGCTCTCCGAGGTTGCTGTCGATGATGTCCACACGATCGGGAAAGTTTTTTGGCGCGAGATCTACTTCCGCCGACATGCGGAGCGAAGCGTCCGCACCAGGAAACTGCCCGAGAATCGATTGCGAGCCGAATACGTAGACCTCGGTTTCTCCGGCGACGTCGCACGCGGCGCGGATCGCGTGCTCGAGCTCTTCCCGCGTCATGAAATTGTCGGCGTCTCGAGCAGGTCGTCGCGCTCCTCCCGAGTGAGCACATCGAGAAATGGCAGCGTCTGACGCAAGCGTGTGCCGCGCTGGCCGGGATCGGCGAGTAGCTGCCGGAGGCGCCGCGATGACCGACTCCGTAAGACTCGATCCCACTCCTTGAGCTCCTTTCTCTCGGCGGGGGATGCGGCCTGCATCCTGGCGGCTACTCGTTTGCGTGCTCGCTCGATCAGGGATGGATCTTCCCGAAGCTTGTGAGCAATCCTGTTTGCGAGGGCGAGCCCGCGAGCATCGAGCAGCTCGTGAGTTTGTTTTGCCGCGTGCCCTGTGTCCCGGGATGGATCATGCATGAAGGCACTGGGATGCGGCCCCCACAGGGGGATCGCGCGCACTATTTCGTTTCGTTCGTGAGCGGAGAGCGTTGCAAGATCCGCCGTGGAAAAGCCGCGCAGGTCGATACTCGCATCCTGCTGTTTTTCCAGCTCGGCGAGCCGTTCGCGCAGGTTCTCGATCGTAGATTCCAGATCGGAATCGCTCGCCAGCACGCCGACCGTCACGGGATCATCCGGCTTGTCGGTGCTGTCAGCGACAGGCCCCTGCATCCAGACACTGCACGGCGGCGGACTGAGTTCCTGCGCAGCTGTTCCGATCGCCTTCCGAAGGGTGCTGAGGCGGGCTGCCTCCGCGGCGAAGAGCCGCCGCAGGGGGAGAGCAAGCGGATGGTCTGAACGCAATCGAAACAGCGACCGCGACCCGCCACCAACCGGCGCCAGAATTCCCGTACCGACCAGCGCTTCGATGCTGTTTCGGACGCCGCTGGCGTTCAGTGTGGTCATCCGTGCAAGATCGGCGGCGCCCAGCGGTTGTCGTGTTTGCGATAGCACCCTGAGAATTCGAACGGCAGATTCTGTCCCCAGGATGCGATTCAAAGGGGTTCGAAACGAACTCTGGGGATGCGCAGGCTGTCTCATGCCGAATGAGCTCACGTGCGAGGTGCAAGACCTGTCATTATAATTGCCTAAAGGCAATTATAATATCGAATTAACTATTATAATATCTAATCCACCGTGCTGGAAGATGGAAGGCCCCAATTGGGTCTTCTTTTCGGCCCGCGGCTGGCAGCTTCAAGCTGTTGGCTCGCCGCTTGGCTGTTCTACCGCGGCACTGGAACCGCCGATCCGGCGATTGACGCCCGGACAAGGTTGCCAAATATGCATGCATTGCCTACAATGCAATCACTGCATGCACAGGAGGCAATCATGGCAAGCTTGACGATTCGCGGCCTCAGCGACGCAATCAAGACCAACCTGCGGCTGGAGGCGGCCAGGCAGGGATATTCGATGGAAGAGGCGGCTCGGCAAATCCTTCGCCGAGCTCTCGTGACCCCGGAAAAGGATGCCGGCGGGCTGGGAAGCCGGGTGCATCAGTATTTTGTCGAGGCCGGCCGCATCGATCTCGCCCTGCCTGAACGTTCCGCTCCAAGAGCCGTCCCTGACTTCTCCGGCTCTGACGCATGATCCTGCTCGACACGAACGTCGTGTCGGAGCTGATGCGGCCAACACCCCATCCGTCCGTGGTCGAGTGGCTCGACGTCCAGCCCGGATACCGTCTGTATATATCGTCCGTAACAAAGGCTGAAATCGAGCTGGGCATCGGGTTGCTGCCGGAAGGCCGGCGCAAGCAGGGTTTGCAGGAGGCCGCAGCGCGCATGTTCGGGGAGTTCCACGGTCGCTGCCTTGCGTTTGACGAGCTCGCCGCCTCCAGGTATGCCGCGCTCGTCTCCCCGCGCATGCGCGGGGGGCGCCCGATCAGCGTGGAAGACGCGCAGATTGCGGCCATGGCCCTGGCCAGTGGATTCGTCCTGGCCACGCGGAATATCAGCGATTTCGAGGGGATCGATGGATTGTCGGTCGTCAATCCATGGTCGAGCCCGCCCAGTCCGTAAACAGCCGCTGGATGCCGACAATATTCAGCGACACTAGAAAAAAGTCGTAGACAATATTCGACCAGTGTAGAATAATTCCGTAATGTTTACTCGCGATCTCCAGGCCATCGTTGCCGCCGACCTCGATCGGTACGACAAGATGCAGTTCGTCGCCGGCCCCCGTCAGGCGGGCAAGACGACGCTTGCCAGGATGCTGATGGAGACGCGCTCGGCCTCGCGCTACTGGAACTACGACATTCCGGAAGACCGCCTGCTGCTCACGCGCAAGCCTTCGTTCTTCAAGGAGATCGACCGGGCGCGCGGCGTCAAGCCACTGGTGGTATTCGACGAACTGCACAAGTACCGGCTGTGGAAATCGTACCTCAAGGGTGCCTTCGACGGTGCGCACGAGGACTTTTCGTTCCTCGTAACCGGCAGCGGACGCCTCGACCTCTACCGCAAGGGCGGCGACAGTCTGGCCGGGCGGTACTTTCTGCACCGGCTCTTTCCGCTGACGATCGGCGAGCTGGCGACAGTCCCGCGGCGCTCCCTCGAGGACTTCCTCGGTGCGCCCGACGAATTGCCGGCCGCCACCGCCGCATCCCGGGACGCCTGGCGGGCCCTCGAGACCCTGAGCGGATTCCCGGAGCCCTTCGCCACCGGTGAAGAGTCGTTTTACCGGCGCTGGGCCCAGACCTACCGCCACCAGGTGATCCGCGAGGACATCCGGGACCTGACCCATGTCCACCAGGTGAGCCGGATCGAGACGCTCGTCGCCCTGCTGCGCGAGCGGGTTGGCGGGCTGCTGTCCACCAACGCGCTGCGCGAGGATATGAACACTGCCTTCGACACCGTCAAGAACTGGCTCGAGATCCTGCAGAACTTCTATGTCGTCTTCCTGCTGACCCCGTGGCACGGCTCTCTGGCGCGCGGGTTGCGCAAGGAGCCGAAACTTTATTTCTACGACTGGGCGGCGGTCCGCGACCCAGCCGCGCGCTTCGAGAACCTCGTAGCGGTACACCTGCTTCGGGCCGTGACCGCCTGGACCGAGGCCGGCACGGGCGAGTTCTCGCTGCACTTCGTCCGCGACCGCGAGAAGAGCGAGGTGGACTTCCTGCTGGTGCGCGGCAAGGACCCGCTGGTCCTCGTCGAGGCGAAGCTGTCGGAGACCGAACCCGCACCGGCGCTCATCAAGATGAAGCGGGCCCTGGGGGTGCCGGCTGTCCAGCTCGTGAACGCGCCGGGAATCTCCCGGAGAGCCGCAGGGAAGGGCGAAGGGATCCTGATCGTCTCGGCAGAGCGCTGGCTGGCGGGGCTGCCGTGACCGCGATGGTCACCACGGTTTGCTACGATGCGGCCGTCAAAATCGACCGGCCAATGTTTTCGATCAGGCCAGCGCTACTTCCAGGCGCGGCTCGTCATGCTTCCTCGGAGTGTACACGGTTATTCGCACGCTCTTGCCGAGCACCAAATACCACTCCGTCAGCTTGTCGTACGTTATGCTCGAGAGCTTTCCCGCCCACAGAGCCGAAAGAGTTGGCTGGCTTGTTGAAAGCTTCTTTGCCGCTTCGCGCTGACTCCAGCCGTTTTTCTCGACGAGCTTCTTGATCCCCAGCGCCAGGTCCGCCTTTGCCTTGCGCTCCTCCGCATCGGCGAAGCCCAGATCGGCGAATACGTTTCCAGTGCCGATGAGGATGGTGTTGTCATCGGCCTCCGCAGCTCGTTCGATTGGGAGACTTCTCATTTTCGTTTTCGCGCTTTTGGCGCGAGCCTTCGATCCGGCTGTCATGTCCCTTT
The DNA here is from genome assembly GCA_937867645.1 of uncultured Gemmatimonadota bacterium. Taxonomy (GTDB): domain Bacteria; phylum Gemmatimonadota; class Gemmatimonadetes; order Gemmatimonadales; family Gemmatimonadaceae; genus JACDCY01. Next base: position 10,402 of record CALMKE010000032.1, read on the forward strand.
TCCGTGTACATGGGTGGGGGCATGATACAGGATTATGTATCAGCAGGCCAGGGGCGGTTACGGCGATCCGATTGCGCAAAGAGGCAACCGCGAATTAAGCCGTCCGCTCGTAGCTGGCAGCTTCAAGCTGGCCGCTCGTCGCTTGGCTGTTCTATGTGGCAGTTCCCCCTATTGCCTCAGCCGCGATCCCGCCCTATTGTTCAACCCTTGAACACCATCCCCGTCTCCGACCGTGCCGGCATTGTCCGTCCCTGACTCTTCGCTTCTGAGCGTCCTCCGGGCGCTCAACGAGCGCCCCGACCTCACGCAGCGAGAGCTTGCGCGCGAGCTGGGCATGAGCCTGGGCAAGGCGAACTATTGCCTGCGGGCACTGCTGTCCAAGGGGATGGTGAAAGCGCAGAACTTTCGCCACAGCGAGAACAAGCGCGGTTATGCGTATCTGCTGACGCCGGAAGGGTTGGCCGCGAAGGCCGCGCTGACGCGGCAGTTCCTGGCGCTAAAGCGCAAGGAGTACGACGCGCTCCGGCTCGAGATCGAGCAGCTGCAGGCGGAAGAGAAGTCGCTGGAAGCGTAGGCGGGTCACAACTGATTCTTGTGGATTCTCCTTCGGTCTGTCGCGTGAATGTGACTGACCGTGCACTCGGGCGCACATGATTCACTTCGACGAAAGCTCAGTTGAGGCGCGACCGGACTCGTGGCTCGTGGTCTGGACCGAGTCGCGCGCCGAGAAGAAGGTCGAAGGGCGGCTCGCGGCGATGGGGCTGACGCCCTGGCTTCCTACGGTTACGGAGCGGCGCCGGTGGAGCGACCGCTGGCGGGACGTGGTGTGCCCTCTCTTTCCCGGGTACCTGTTCGCGAAGGCCGGGTTGGTCGAGTGGTACAACGTGCTTCGCACGCCCGGCGTGCTGACCGTGGTGCGGCACGACGGCCGGCCGGCGCTGCTCGCGGACGAGTTCGTCCGGCGGCTGCGTGGAGCGATCGAGCGGAAGGACACGGCGCCCGAGGCGGTGGCCGAGCCCGTGGAGTACCGGCCGGGCGAAGAGGTGATCGTGCAGGAGGGACCGCTCGCCGGTCTCCGCGGCGTCGTGCGCGAATCGCGGCACGGAGCGCGTCTGGTGATCTGGGTGGCGGAGGTCGGGCGCGGGGTGGCGTTCACCATCGGCTCGGCGCTGGTAAAAGCTGCGCCGTAGCCCGCCTCGGCCGCATCGAGTGGGCCGCTATTAGCTTGATTCGATGACGCGTGCGCGCCGTTGGGCGATGACGGCATTGCTTGCCGCAGCGGGGACTGCCTGCGGCCCGGAGCTCACGACTCCCTCGTCGACGAATATCTCCGGCACATGGACGTCGTCAGATACCGCTTCCGGCGTGACGGACTTCGTGCTGGTGCTTTCGCAGGCTTCCGATGGCGCGCTCACCGGATCCTGGTCGGGCCGCGGGATCGGCCCCAACGGATCCTGCCATCCGGAGCTCGGCTGCGCGCCTGCCAACGACATCATCGGGTCGAACACCGTATTCCAGGTGTACGTCGATCTGCGTGGTCTGGGTGCGTTCACCGGCCAGATTGAGAGCGACGCTTATTTCAGAGGCCACCTCGCCGGTGCCGCGCTCGCGTTCAACCGTGCCGCCGTTGTGCAGGGGGCGCGCCTGACGCGGATCGCTCGATAGCGCGCGACCTCATACCGCTGACCTCGCCCGTCGAGCGCGTCCTGCTCGTCGGAGCCCCGCTCAAGCGCGCGGGTAAGGCTCGCGTTCCGGCTGGCGCGCGCAACCGGGCGATGGACGAGCACCTCGAGGAGCTCGAGCAGCTCGTCGACACCGCCGGCGGCCAGGTCGTCGGGAGCGTCACCCAGCAGCTCGACCGCCCAAACCCCGCGACG